>JAGBNO010000006.1 GCA_017634355.1 Lachnospiraceae bacterium | reverse complement strand
TTTTCTGCCAATACTAAAGGCGGCTGGGCTTACGCTCATTTTGAGCCTCTTTACCATAGTTCCATATCTCTATTATTATAAATCGGACATAAACCTCTTTGGCACCATGGCCTCCATGGATTTCTCTTATGCCGCGGCCTTTCCCACACAGCTCTTCATGGTGACGAGAGGTTTTGGCATACAGTCCTCCTATGGGCTGGGCCATGGGATAATTAACGAAGACAGCCTCTCTGTGGGCATAGTGGGGCTTCTTATGGCCTCTGTCTCCCTATATGCCCTTATTTTTAAGAAGGATAAGGACAAGCTGGACCGCTTTGGGGACGGGATGTTTCTTGTGGCCATGTTCTACTTATTTATGTCAACTACCATTTTCCCCTGGGCCACTCTGCAGAAATTCAAACTTATTAACGATGTGGTGCAGATGTTCCAGTTCCCCTTCCGCTTCGAGCAGATAGGGCAGACTTTCCTGTTGTTTTCAGGGATAATAGCCCTGTATAGGCTTCCTATATTAAATAAGTTCAGAAAGCCGCTGCTCATAGGAATTTCCATAGCTGGCATTATGATGGCTTTTTTCCTTACCGACTCCTTTTTCCAGAATGAGCATTTCGTATTCCGCTTTGAGCCTGACATTCAGGACGAGATGCCGCATGACTACATACCCCATGGCTACAATGAGAGCGGAATAGTGCCTGAGAGAATAGAGAGCGAAGCGGAGATAGAGGGCTATACACATGTGGATACTGCGATTTCTTTTAATTACAGGGCGGATAAAGAGGTTTCTGCCGATGTGCCGCTGATTTTTTATAGGGGGTACAGGGCCTTTCTCTCTGACGGGAGGGAACTCAATGTGGAAAAAGGGCCTGCCGGGCAGATAAGGCTCATGCTCCCTGCGAGCAGTGACAACCTGGGGGTAAGGGTTTATTATAGGGAGCCGCTGTATTTCACTGTGGCGGCGGCAGTATCGCTTATCTTTTGGATAGCTATGGCTGGTTTTGTAGTGTATAGGCACTTAAAGAATATATATGAGGGATAGGCTTGGACTGCATAAGTATACTGCGCTGCTTATGCTTTCTGCAGTATTCATATCCTCGCTGCCGCTCTTTCTGACCTTAATCCCTGAGGGTATAGATATGCGCTTCCACCTCATGCGCATACAGGGGGTGGCGGATGCAATATTGGAAGGGCAGATTCCGGCGGTGATATTTCCCAATGCCATGTACGGGCATGGCTATCTGGGGGCTCTTTATCCTGAGACCTTGCTTTATCCGGCGGCGGCTCTGCGGCTCTGCGGCATACCCATGATCGCTATATGGAAGATAGTAGCTTTCTGCTCAAATGCGGCTACCTTTGCGGCCTGCCTTTTTGCCTGGAAACGCATACTGAAGGACGAAGGGGCGGCGGCCGTAGGGGCTTTTCTCTATACCTTGTCACCCTTACGGATAGCGGAGCTTTATTACAGGGGGGCGCTGGGGGAGATACTGGCGCTCATTTTCCTGCCATTTGTGCTATCCGGCATGTATGCCATACTCATGGGGGAAGAGGGGCGCTGGTGGGAACTGGCCCTGGGAATGACAGGTATACTGGAGTCCCACGTGCTTACGGCAGTTTTTGCGACGGGGATATGCCTATTTTTAATAATCGTTTTATTTAGGAACTTTCTTTTAAAAAAACGTTTTCTTGCTTTTGCGAAGGCGGTTTCGCTATCGCTTCTCTTAAATCTTGGTTTTATTCTCCCCTTTTTTTATTACAAGGGGCAGAAGCTCAAGTTCGACGAGGTGATACGCACTTTCTCTCCTGCTGGAGTGTCCATTTCCATAGGAAATATGCTGGGGAGCTTCCCCAGGCAGAAGAGTGACCCCACCGCGGCCTTAGACCATGCCGACATAAGGCCGGGAATAGGCTACGTGGGCCTTCTTTCGCTTATCCTTGCGATTGCCTATATAGTTTTCGTGAGGAGCGATGAGCTTCTTCACCGCTTCGCTTCCGGGCTTCTCATACTTACCCTTCTCTCTGTATATGTGGCATCGGACAGCTTCCCATGGGAGAGCCTAAAGAAACTGGAGCGCATCTATTACCAGATAAGGATAATACAGCATCCTTGGCGTTTTCTTATGATAGCCGTGCTCTTGCTCTCCCTCCTTGCGGCTTTTGCATTAAGAGCTGAATTTGGGCTTGCAAAGCGCGGGAAAACGATTTCGTTCGTCCTGATCTTTCTCACACTTATTACGGTGCTGCCAGAAATAGATCTCTTTATCTCAAAAGAAAATGAGGACGATGCCCTGGGATTGGAAGATGTGGATTATGCCAGCACCTCCAATATAGACTATGCTCCGTATTCCATGCCCATGGTAAGGGAAATGAAGGAAGACAGGGAGCCTGTGGCATCGTATGGGGTGGAAATAGAGAATTATGCCAAGAAGGGGACAAGCGCAGAAATTGAATATAGCGTTAAAGATAGCGATGGCGGGAAGTGGATCCGTTTTCCTCTGCTTTATTACAGGGGATATACGGCCTTTGACCAAAATGGAAAGAGGCTTAATGTAAATGAGAGCGAGATTGGGACAGTCAGCGTGGATATTCCCGAAGACAGTGCCGGTGGGAGTGTAAGGCTTCATTTTGCTCAGCCCTGGTTTAACTATCTGTCTGCCACCGTTTCTATTATTGCTGCGCTCTGCTGCGGGGCCTATGCTTTGAAAAGGTATCTGCAAGGAAAGCGGGTCCGGACCTTGAAGAAGGAATGAAAAAGGCAGGCAGGGTGCGGAAACGCCTACGGATTACAGAGTGTTTATGGACGAGACATGAAGGAACATCCGCTATGAGGTTGCAGAATTGCCTACAGATAACAGTGCGTTTATGTGTGGATGATAGTTCTGCTTCGCAGATTGAAGGAGTTTAAGAAATATAAGTTATGAAGAATTTTATATATAAAAATGCCTGGATCATTGTGGCCGTTGTGGCAATGATCTCCCTCTGCTTCTTAAGGAGCAGGGTGGAGGATGAGGTCTATATGGATATGGGCGACTTTCAGGTGGAAGACGAGGAAAAGGTGGACTACGGAAATGGCACCGTGCTTATCCACGGGGGCGACATAGACAGGGAGGACGGCCGCTATGTCCTGACAGAGCCTATAAGGCTGCCAAAAGGGCGTTACAGCATAGAAGTGGACCACCAGTGTGGCGAGGACTCCTATTTCACGCTCATGGACGGGGGATATGAGCTTGCGCGCTATCCCTTGAAGGCAGATGAGCTCAGGACTACGGTAGAATATAGCGCATCGAAAGAATATGGGAATTTCTGCTTTGCCTTTTACTATGGCGGGGATAAGGACATAGAGCTAAAGCATGTAGAACTGGAGTGCCTGAACGGTCTTTTCTACTGGGATAGCGTTTTCCTTTGCGTGCTGGCCATATTGGCCCTCTTATTGTCGGTGTGGCTATATAGGAGGAATAAGTGGAGGCCTGGGTGGCTTATCCTGATCTTTATGGTGCTTTCCGTGTCTGTCCCGCTTTTCCTAGAGAAACTGCCATCGGGCACGGACCTCACCTTCCATTTAATGCGTATAGAAGGCATAAAGGATGCGTTGCTGGACGGGCAGTTTCCGGCCGTGATATATCCGGATGACCTAAATCACCATGGCTATATGGGCTCTATTTATCCAAATCTGTTTTTATACATACCGGCGCTGCTGAGGCTCCTTGGTATCTCTACCATAGGGGTCTGGCGTTTCACCCTCATCATTATAAGCGTTTTCACATTCTTATCCATGTACTATGCTGTCTGCGTCATATTGAGAGGGGAAAATGGCGCTCTTGGCAATTCCGGTAATGTTCTGGCAGATACGGCCAATAAGGGGGAAGATCTGGGCAGCGCCCTTGCCCTGCTGGCCGCATCGCTTTACTGCATAGCCCCCTATAGGGTGTCCGACCTCTATTTCAGGGCGACTCTGGGGGAGAGCATAGCGCTTATATTCTACCCTCTGGTCATGGCGGGGCTATACAGCATATTGGCTGGGGATAAGGAGAAGTGGCCGCTCCTCGTGCTGGGTATGAGCGGGCTCATAGAGGCACATGTGCTGTCGTCGCTCTTCGGAGCCGGTATATGCGTCTTTGTCTGTGCCTGCATGATAAAAGAGCTATTACAGAAGGATGCCCTGATAGCCATGGTAAAAGCAGTGCTTTGGAGCGTATGCCTAAACCTGGGCTTTCTCATACCGTTTTTCTACTATAGGACACAGAACTTGCAGCTGGATGAAACCATAAGGTGGTCCCTCCCTGAACAGAATGTGATGTCACTTGGCAATATTTTCAGCACATACCCCAGGCAGGACAGCGACCCTTGGGCGGCGGCTGAAAAACCGGAATTGAGGCCGGGGCTTGGGGTAGTGGGGCTATGCTGCATTGTGCTTGCGCTTACCCTTATAGTATTGAGAAAGGAAAAGAGCCTTAGGCATAAATACCTTAAATCGCTTTTTGCGCTGGCAGTCGTGTGCATAATAAGCTCTACAGAACTATTTCCCTATGAAACGCTCTCAAAAGTGGATATAATATATAGGCAGCTGATGCTTATACAGCACCCATGGAGGCTGCTTTCGGCCGCATTGCCGGCACTCTGCATACTGTCGGCCGCAGCCCTTATGAATGTGGGGCTTCATGCGGTTGGGCAGGAGGATACTGCGAAAAGCCCCCTCAATAGGGTGGATAAGGGGGGAGGGAGCATACTTGGCGTAGCTCTTCTGGCACTTGCCTTTCTATGCCTTGTTCCTGAAATAGATATTTTCATAAAAAAGGAGACTAACGACTCTGCCCTGACCATGGTGACGGGGGGCTTAAATGACGATGCCAATGTGGACTATGTCCCGCATAATTTTACTGATGTAGCGGATATGGAAGCTGACAGCGCGCCCCTTGCCGCAGAAGGCATAGAGCTAAAGGATTTCGTGAAAAATGGCACGCATATCGCGCTCTCTTATGAAAAGTCCTTCGAGGGTGACGGTTGGATAAGGCTGCCACTGCTGTATTATTATGGATATAGGGCAGTGGACGGGAATGGAAAACACTTTCCCATAGCTGAGAGCGAGATAGGCACCCTGAAAGTGCTGCTCCCGGAGGAAAAGGGCGGCGGAACTGTAAGTGTCTCATTCAGTCAGCCCTGGTTTAACTATGCGGGCGGGCTTATAGGCATACTGTCGGCACTCCTTCTTATATGGAAGAAGGTATTAAAGAAGAATTCAGGAATAGAGCGTATTGATAAAATGTGTGAAATGATCATGTGATAAAGGTGGCCTATGCCTAAGATTTCCATTATAGTTCCAATATATAATGCAAAAAAAGCATATTTGAAACATTGCCTGAAAAGCCTTGTTTCCCAGACCTTGTATGATATGACAGAGATCATCCTCGTAGACGATGGCTCTACTAACGGCTGTGACAGCGTGGCAAAAAAATGTGCGGAAAAATACGAAAATGTGACCCTTATCTCAGGTCCCAACGAGGGTACGAGCGCAGCCAGGAATAAAGGCTTAAAAGCCGCCAGGGGCGAATATGTAATGTTTGTTGATGCGGACGACTATCTGGAAAGAGACTGTTGTGAAAAGGTCCTTAGGACCATGGAGCAGTCGCCGGTGGATCTTCTGTTTTTTGGATATGCCACTGATTATACCAATAGGGAAATGCACAGGGTGCTATATAAGTCCGACAAAAGCATCTGGCAGAGGGAGAGCCTGGAAATGGCTGTCTTAAGGGGTGATAAGAGGCTGGGACCGGTAGATGTGGGTGCGCCCTGGGGTAAGCTCATTAAACGCAGCATAATAGAGGATAATAGTTTGCATTATCCTGTGGGACTTCCCAAGGGGCAGGATACGGTTTTCAGCCTGCATCTAATAGAGCACTGCAGCTCCTTTTCTTATCTGTCTTATTTAGGCTATCACTACCGTATATCAGGAACTTCAGTGAGCCACCGCTTTAATCCTGATATAGTTTCCATTATGGAGAAAACCCTTTCCGCATACAGGGGCTTCACCCTCAGATATAATAAGGGCGAAAAGTTCCGGGAAGCAGTGGATTTGAAATATGCGAAAGTGCTCATGGGAGAGTATCTGGAACTTTTATATCTGCATCCAAAAAATAGCGATCCTATGGCCCTAAGGAAGAAGGATTATTTAAGGCTTATAGGGAGGGAACCCTATAAGGCGGCGCTTTCATCCCTAAGAAAAAAACGCTTATGGAAAGAGCTGGGTTTTCCAGGCATGCTTTTAATAAAGGGGGCTGTAGGGCCGCTGTTTATGTACAAAAAGCTGGAAATGGCCGCAAGGCAGTGTATAGTCAGAAAGTACGAGTAGGAAAGCTATGGATCTGAAGCAAAATAAAGATTTTTCGGAGGAAGAGACTTCTCCTATAATGCCTGATTTTCTTCTTATGTGGGAGGATGAAGTTGTAACGTCTGTCCATATAGGAGAAACCATGGTGCATATAGACAGGTACATATTGCATCCGGTTAAGCAGATATTTTATAAGGATGATATCACAAGATATGAATTCGGCGGGATAATAAGGGACAGGTGCTGGGACGAAAACAGGAAGGATATAGGGAAGTTATTGAGCCTAATAGGAGTTGAAGAGTATAATCCCTTTGAAATATGTAAAAAGACCCATGGGAGAATGGTTCAGGATAAGATATGGTTCAAGTTTGAGGGGGAGGACCTGCATTTTTGCGATCTGAAAAGGAAAGAGCATGAGCCTTGAATATATAGAAATAGATGACAGGTATATAGTTCAGGCGGATGGCACCAGCGATGGCACACAGATAAAGTATTTTTTTAATAATAAGTGGTATAAGCTGGACTCCTACGGAGGGGAAGGAGAGGCCGAGGAACTGGCTTCAAATATACTTGGGCTCTGCCATTATTCAAAAGAAAACTTTGTCACATATAAGTCCATTATAATTAATGGACAAAAAGGCTGCGTAAGTGGCAATTTTTTAAAGGATGGAGAAACGTACATAACCTTATACCGGCTGTATAAAAACATAATTGGCAGGGATTTAGCCTTTGTCACATCCGGAATGGATTATGATGATGCGATAGAATATGTAGTAAGCTTTGTGGATAAGTATACCGGTCTGGATATCAGGCCATATCTTGCCGATACCTTTTTACTGGATGAACTTATATTGAATGAGGACAGGCACTTTAATAATCTGGGGATTATTTCTGGTGGACAAGGATATAGGACGGCCCCTATATTCGATAACGGGAGAAGCCTTTTCATAGGAAATAAAAGATATGATCCTGAAAATGACATTCAGAAAAACAGATCCCGGGCATTTGCCAAGGCCTTCAGCGGCAGCTTTTCGCTAAATAGGAAATATCTGGAGAAATACAGCAGTTTACGCCTGGACAAAAGGCTTATTATGGATTTTTTGTCCCAAAAGGACTTAAGCTTTGATAATATCTATTCAAGGCTATTATGTCTTATTGGATGTTAAAGCAGGATGTTGGCGAAAATATAGTAATTTTTTAATATACGCTATTTTTGGACAATATTTGCTGTAAGCCGGTAATATCGTATGTATGCAGCTTCTTTTCAAAAGGAGGCAGGATTCTTTGGGCATATATATTAATCCTGGAAATGAGGGATTTAATGAGATACGAAAAGGTGAGTATGTGGATAAGAGTGGCCTTTTGTCCGTGGTCAACAGGACACTCAGCACAGACCGCCGCCTGTCCTGCGTGAGCAGGGCGAGGCGTTTCGGGAAATCCTATGCGGCCCAGATGGTGGCGGCATATTATAGTACAGGCTGTGATTCGGAGGACCTTTTTAGCGACCTTAAAATATCAAAAGATATAAGCTATAGGGAGCATATTAAAAAATACAATGTGCTTTTTTTGGACATAGCGGGCTTTTTTTGCGGGATCGGGCCAGGAGAACTGGCCAGCAATATAGCCACTGTGTTAAAGAGAGAGCTTTTTCAGGAATTCCCCTATATCTCAAAGGAAGGAGACCTGAAGGAGTGCCTCATAAATGCGGTCAGGCATTCAGGCAGGCAGTTTATTGCGGTTATAGATGAATGGGATGCCCCCATACGCTTAAGAAACTGCACTGAAGAAGCGCAGTATGAATACCTGGAGCTTTTAAGGACGCTTTTTAAAAGCCAGATCACAAAGCAGGTTTTTGCCGGGGTCTATATGACGGGGATATTGCCCATAAAGAAAGACGGTTCCCAGTCAGCTATCTCAGAATTCAGGGAATATTCCATGCTGTTCCCTGGAGAATATGCGCCATATATTGGACTATTGGATGAGGAAGTAAAGGATGTATGCGAAAGCTATGGCGTTTCCTTTGAGAAGATGAAGGAATGGTACAATGGCTATGAGTTTAATTATGGAGAAAAGAAAATAGCTGTATATAATATCAATTCAGTAATGGAAGCGGCTTATAACAATGCATTCAGGTCATATTGGAGGGAGACCGGCGCAGCAAATAGCCTTATGGACTATATCAATATGGACTTTGATTCCCTGGGTGATTCGGCGGAAAAGCTTTTGGCAGGGCTTGAAATCCCCGTGAAGGTATCAGGTTTTGCGAATGACCTTGTATCATTCAGGACGGCGGATGATGTGCTGACCATGCTCATCCATTTTGGATATTTGAGCTATGATGAAGATAAATCTTCAGTGCACATACCAAATAATGAAGTAGCCCTGGAATTTGCGGATGCTATACATGGGGTAAAGCATGGTGATACCATTAAAAGGGTGAAGGAGTGTGATGAGCTTTTTTCAGCTATCTTTAATGGGGAAGAAGAAAAGGCTGCCAATATTTTCCAAAAAGTCCATATGGAAGAAAGTTCAATGAAATATTATAATAATGAACAGGCTCTCAGGGCGGTGATAAAGCTTGCGCTGTTTACTTACAGAGACCGCTATATCAAACTGGAGGAACTGGATAGCGGGTTAGGATATGCGGACATAGTTTATATTCCAAAAAAGTATGAGAATGTGCCCGCATTGCTTGTAGAACTAAAATACGATGATTCTGTGGAAAGCGCCATATCACAGATAAAGAAAAAGAATTATCCAGCTGTACTGAACGGATATGGGGGTGATATGCTGCTTGTAGGTATAAGCTATGAAAAGTCGGATCTTGGGAAGAAGCATTGCTGCCGTATAGAAAGGGTAAAGCTTGAACCATAAACGAGTTCTGAAAAAAAGACATCAGGACAGTTTCGTAAGAGAATGGATATGGACTGATGATAAACAAAGCAGAAAAGGGAGGTAAGGGCATGGAATTATGCTCTTCTATAAAAAGCATAGCAGAGAAACACAAAAAAACGTTTTTTATTACATTTATATGCATGTTCTTTACCCATATTTATTCATATACAAATAAATTGATAAATGGAGATGAGGTAAAAGCTTTTATGTCAGAGCCGGATCCAGGGCGCATAGAGCAGGGCCGCTGGTTTAAGGTCGTGCTGGACAGGATAGGCGGCAGGATAAGTGTTCCGGGCATAAATATGTTTATTATATGCATATCCATTGCCGTGGCTATATGCTTCATTGCAGAGCTGATGGAAATTAAGGGGACGCTGAAGACAGTTGCCCTATCTTTTGTATTTGCAAGTTTTCCCGCAATGACCGTTACCATAGGCTATCTCTTTGTTGCAGACCAGTACTGCATAGCCATCCTTTTTTCATCGGCTGCGGCCTGGTGTTTTGCAAAGGAAAAACTGGGATATGATATAGCAGGCGTGATAATCCTGACGCTTTCCGCCGGCACATATCAGTCCTACTGGTGCTTTGCAGTTGCGCTGATATATATATATGCCATGAAATGGCTGCTTGAAGAGACCAGGGATATAAAGGCCATAGTAAAAAAAGGCCTGCGTTCGCTGCTGCTTCCCGGCATTTCCCTTGTGCTGTATGCCATTTTGACCAAGATTATACAGACAGCCACTAATATTTCCATGACAGACTATGCCGGTTTAAATAACATAGGCAGCATAGATTTAAGAACATATATATTTTTCGCAAAGCAGGCATACCGCCAGGCGCTCCGATTTTATTTTGTGGACGGGAGCTTTGTAGTCAGGCACTATCTCGTGGTCTTCAATGCCATAGTGTTTTTGGGAATCGCATTATTTGTGGTATTCAAGTCATTGCGGAAGGAATATACATGGTTTCAGCGCATTTCAGCGGCTGTCCTTCTATTCATGATGCCCTTTATGCTGAAGATGATCTACGTCATGAGCGGGGGCCAGAAATGGATGGGGGAAGTGGTTGACCTGTCCCTTATAGCTCCATATATCCTGTTAGTATCCATATTGCCTGATTTGTCTAAAATTAAATGGGGCAGGTATATAAATATTATCTGCATGGCTTCAGTTCTGATAATTGCTTATGAGGGTTTTCTGATTGCAAATACATTCTATATGAAGCTGCAGCTAGACCTCATGGCGAATTTCTCTGCCGCCACCAGGCTTGTTTACAGGATAGAGGAGACGGAGGGCTATCACTATGGCATGCCCGTCGTGACCATGGGTGCTGAAAAGGCAATCCTGGATGAGAACTATCCTGACAGCTTAGACCCCATAATGGAGTCTGTGGGCGTATTGAGGGGGTCCCTCAATACCCATGTGGTGAATAATGAGTCGCAGCTGGAGCGTTTCTGCGAATACTTTTTAGGCTATGATTTCAACACCTATAGGGGGGATGAGAAACATGCTGTCTGGGCAGAAATAGAGAAAACAGAGGAATATAAGAATATGGCGGCCTATCCGGCGGAGGGTTCCATTAAAGTGATTAATGATATGCTCATAATCAGGTTCAGAGATAATGCAAAGTAA
The DNA here is from genome assembly GCA_017634355.1 of Lachnospiraceae bacterium. GTDB lineage: Bacteria > Bacillota > Clostridia > Lachnospirales > Lachnospiraceae > NK4A144. The sequence continues at coordinate 24,831 of JAGBNO010000006.1, read as the reverse complement.
TACCGGGATAGGGTATGGAACAGGAGCTGCAGGGGAAAGAGATATTAATATGGTAGTAAGATTAAAGGCTTTTTTAAGTAAACATCGCTTCTGGATAATTTGTGGCTCAATGCTTCTTTTGCAGCTATTGTTTTCCCTGCGCTTCATGGGGAGGCAGTACTTTTCCCTGGACGAAGTGTCACAGATAGGTTTTATTGTAAAGAAACATTCCTTTGGGCATATCATTGACTATTACCTCACCAGCGAAGTGACAAATCTTCCGGCCTTTCCTATTCTGGCGGCGCTGTGGTACAGGGCCGTGCCTTATGGTGAAGGCTGGATGAGGCTACTCACGGTGCTGCTCACATCTGTCGCCCTGGTAGTGCTCGTAAAGGCGGCTAAAGAGCTTAGGGGAGAAAGGCTTGCGTATTTAATGGCCATGCTCCTTACCATATCGTCCCTAATAATGCACTCCTGCTCCCTCACCTTCCGCTGCCATGGATTTTGGCTCCTTTTCACGGCACTTACGCTATGGAGGTATTTCATACGCAGGAATGAAAGCCCGGAAGGCTCTTTTAAGAACATATTGATCCTTGGGCTGGCCATGGTGGGACTTGCGTGGTCCCATTATTTTGGCTGCATCACAATAGTATATTTATTTCTCGCGGACTGCATTCTCTGGTTCAGAAAACGTATTCAGGGAAAGTTCGTCATTTCATATCTCATAGCAGGGGGCAGTCTCTTTCCCTGGTTTATCCTGATGATATCAAAGAGGACCATGGACCTCAGCTCCTTCTGGCCTAAGGCCCCCACTTTTGCATCCATCCCCAGGGCTTTCAGGTATCTGGTCAGTAAGGACGAGACCATTTTTGTCCTGCTCATAATATCCATATTGGCGGCTGTAATCTCCTCTGCGGTGCGCATATTTAAAGGCCGTCCCGACTATGGGCTTGGGTTTACGAGGCTCTCGCTGGCCTTGATGCCTGTCTGCATAATATTTGGCAACTATATTTACAGTGCCCATATCTCTTCATCGGGCGGGATTTTTGTCATGCGCTACTATCTGTCGGTGATGCCGGCCGCACTTTTTTCTGTTGCGCTCCTTATGGAGGATATACTGGACGCAGTTATAGGTAATTTCTTAAAAGCCTCTCCTGAGAAAGGCTGCATTGTCTATGGAACTGTCATTTTATTCTTCCTTATCTATTTTGGCGCACCGAATTACTATGTGGACGTGAAAGAAGAGGTGGATGCGCCCTTCGACAATACCTACGGGAATGTGAGGGATGCAGTTCTTAATGCCGAGGGAGGAGTGGAGGGCCTTGCCTCAGGGGAGGCTGTTCTTGCCATACATACCAACAGGGCCAATGCCGACGGCTTTGAAGAATATTATATGGAGAGGGGCGGCAGGGAAACGGATATTTCCGTCGTATCCAATGAAGATGATGATATAGCGGAGCGTTTTGAAAAGGCAGAGAGAGTTTATGTCTATCAGGTGATGAATGGCACGCCGGAGCTTTATTTTGGGATACTGAAAAATGGCTGGAAACAGGTCTCATTCGATAAGAATATAGGTTTGTATATTTTTGAGAGAGTTCCTCAATTGCGCTAGAGAAGTTAGTCAGATATTGGGTTTGCGGGAGACATTGTTCTTATAGCATTTCAAAGTAGCGTTCAGTTTTGGCTCATGACCTTTATGATTTGTTGTGTAGAATGTGTTTTTGTGATAAACTAAAAAAGATTGCCTTTTTTAGTTGCAGTTTGTTTTTTAAGGAGTTATGGGCGGTATGGGGGTAAATACTGAAAATACAACATATAAGCCTGCTCTCGTGAGCTGCATAGTGACAAGCTATCTGAGAGAACCTGAGATTGTGGAGAGGGCCTTAAAAAGCATATTAATTCAGGATTATCCAAATAAGGAAATATTGATAGTTGATGATAACAGGGGACCTGATTCCTTCAAGTATTCAGATGGCCTCAAAGGATTATCAGGACTTTCAGATAATATATCCGTACTGAGGACGGAAGGAGGGCATGGCTCGCAGAAAGCGAGAAATACCGGCATTAGGCATGCAAAAGGAAAGTATGTGGCTTTCCTGGACGATGACGATGAGTGGCTTCCGGGGAAACTCACAAAACAGATTTACCTATTAGAGGCACGGCCGGAGATAGGGATGTGCTACACAGACGGCTATGCTGTGAACAATATGTACCATCCGGATCGAAGGCTGCAGATATGGAAGAATACTTTTCACAGGGAATTGTCATACAGGGAGCTATTGGAGGACGACTACATAGGGACAACATCCCAGGCTGTGATAAGGGTGGAGGCCTTTGAGAAGTGCGGGCTTTTTGATGAGTCTCTCCCCGCAAGGCAGGATTATGAGATGTGGATACGCCTCAGCAAGAACTATCCGCTGGCTGGAATTCCTGAACCCCTGTACATCTATTATAATAATTTCGGGATTAAGCAGATATCCAAAAATTGGAGGAACTGCCTGAAAGGGCATGATGCCATCTATGAGAGATATAAAGATGATATTGATGGAAACAGGCGAGCTGAATTCAACATTTTTTTCCACAAGGGGCATTATTATCTGCAGGGATTTAAAAAGGAGAGGGTTCCAGCTTACTTTATTTCCGCAGTATGCTGGTATTTAAAGGCATTATTCACATCGCCTCCCCTGATGCTGAAGCAGGCCAGGTTTAAATTGAGGAATTTTAAGAGAAAGTATACTGGAAGGAAACTGCTTAAGAAAAAACAGGGGTAACATAAAGAGGCAAAAATGGAAGCATTGAAAAAGATCATCGAGATACAGACTGAATTTAATTCCTCTGCCCGAAAGAAAAAATCGGGGATCAAGGTGCGGGATTACTTAAAATATCTCTATTACAGGCTGAGATATAAGGTGCCTGCCAGGGATTACTTTGACTACAGGCTGTATGAAGCACATTCTATAGAAAAAGCTTACTTTGAGACGAATTTGAAAAGAGTAAGGTCCTGGAGCGTGGCAATAAAAAAATTCAGGCCGGATGCAGGCAAATGTTGGAGGATAGTCCATTATCTTGATTATTTTTTTTCCAGATTTGTTTATCCGGGACTGGATGCACACGATTATCTGGCATACAGGTTCTATGAATTTAAGCATAATAAGAGAAAGACCTTTGTGACAGAGGGCTATTTCCATAAGCTCATAGAGTTTTACAATTTCAGTGATAAAAAAGTAGTAAAGAACGAGATTCCCCTTCTCAGCAACAAGGGAAAGTTCAATGCGTTTTTCAGTGACTTTGTCAAACGGAAATGGATACTCGCAGAGCACATGTCCTTTGAGGATTGGAATAATTTTTCAAAGGATATGGACAGAGTAATAGTTAAACCTCTGGATGGCTCAGGGGGACACGGCATAAAGATATACAAGCTTTCAGGAGAAGAGGAACGCAAACGGCTGTACGGCTTTTTAAGAGGACAACAGCTCATTGCGGAAGAAGTTGTAAAACAGCATCCTTTATTAGATGAACTGAATCCGGCCTCTGTAAATACTATAAGAATATTCAGCGTGTATACAAAACGCAAGGGAGCTGTCATTACAAATTCGCTTATCCGGATAGGAAATGGAACTGCGGATGTGGATAATGTCCACAGCGGAGGATATGTAGCAAAGGTGGATGTGAAGAGCGGGATAGTTGACAGCGCCGCCATAGATTTTGAGGGTAAGTCAGTCTATGTCCACCCCCGTAGCGGAAAAACCATCATCGGAATGCGGGTGCCGGAATGGAAGGCCATTATTTCAAATGTGAAAAAAGCCCACAGGAAAATCCCGAATATTCGCTATATTGGCTGGGATATTGCCGTTGGGGCCGATTCTTCCATTATATTCATAGAGGGTAACCCCGGTGGAGGTGTCGCAATGCAGCAGCATCCGACACTGGAGGGTGTCAAAGCGCTCTATGACAGACTGCGATTTGAATAAGTACGGTGCGGCTTTCTGACGAAGCTATCGGAAAAATAAACAAGCAAGATGTATAGATTGATTCGTGACAGATCCTAATTACATACAGACAAATTGAGATTTCAGAAAATGTTTATTAAAAATCCAAAAGAATACTACAGTGGATATGGGGTCATTGCCGCGTCGGCAGAGCGCATAGCCAAATTTACGAAAAAACCCCTGATAATAGGAGGAAGCAGGGCTCTGAAAGCAGGCCTGCCCGCCTTGAAGGAGGCGCTTACCAGTCAGGGCATAGCACATGAAAATGTAGAGACCTTCTCCGGATTTCCATCTGATCGTCAGTTCAGGCATTATTCCCAGCTTTTGAAAGAAACAGATTCAGACTGTATAATAGCCCTGGGCGGGGGCAGGGCATTGGATACGGCAAAGGCCGCCGCCATGTATGCGGGGGTGTCTGTAATAACCATACCTACCGTAGCGGCTACCTGTGCCGCCTATGCTGCCCTTGTGATAGAATATGATGACGAGGGAGCATACGTGGGCAGGATTTTGCTTGATCGCTCTCCGGAGCTTGTTTTAGCGGATACGGGGATAATGCTTTCCACACCGGATAGGTACCTCTTTTCCGGCGTGGTGGATACTTTTGCCAAATATTATGAAGTGAAGCCCGTCTATGAAAGTGATACCAGTGCCCTGCACATGGATATGGCTCTTCATGCTTCAAAGCTCGCTTTTGACAGGTTGGAGGAAAATGTTTTCAGAGCGCTCCGCGATGCGAAAGAAAGGGTTTTCGCCCAGCCTGCAAAGGATGTTGTGGATTCCATAGTTTATCTGGCAGGCTTTGCAGGAGCATTTCAGACTGAAACGGGGGGATATTGTTTTGCGCATCCCTTTTACCACATTTCTGCGAGATTTCCTGCCACCAGGCATAGGATGCATGGTGAAAAAGTAGCTTTTGGCATACTCACCCAGCTTTTTCTGGAAGGAAAAGATAGGGAGTATATAGAGAATACGGTCAGGCTGTTTGACAAGTACGGCAATGCCTTTACACTGCCGGATCTGGGGCTGGATGCAGAAGATAAAAAGACCCTGCTTGCACTGGCAAATGAGATAAAAAGGGAATTTGGCCATGTGAAGTGGGATCCGGAGGAGATAGTAGCCGCAATGCTTTCTGCAGATGAATTGGCCGGAACAGTCAAGTCCCGTAAAGCAGCTGAATGTGGCTGAATATGAAAGGTAGTGAGAAACCTTTCCACTAGAGGAGGAAACTTTAATGAAAAGCTTCAAATGCGTATTAACTGTGATTATGATGACTGTGATGGCGTTTCTTATGTCGGCTTGTTCCGGCGGAGGGACTGAAGGAGGTGCGGCAGGAGCGAAAAGTGATGAGGTCGCTAAGCAGGAAGCCGAAGAACAGGCTGAGGGTGCTACGGACGGCGCAAAGGATGCCGGCAGCGGCGCGGCCGCAGAGGAGATCACCATAAACTACCAGTCCAGCATAGGCTATGCTCCCCTCCTTGTAATGAGGGATTTAAAACTCATAGAAAATGAGTATCCTGGGGATATAAAGGTGAACTGGGTGGAGATGAGTAATGGTGCAGAGGTCAATGAAGCCCTAATCTCAGGCAATCTGGATGTGGGCTCCATGGGAGTACCCGTGGCGGTAACAGGCATAATGGCAGGCAGCCCTTATAAAATAGCCTTTGGCCTCGCGGCCCAGCCCTATGCGATACTTTCCAATAAGAGCGAGATAAAGAAGCTCTCTGATATAGGCCCTGAGGACCAGATAGCCATTACCAATATAAACAGCCAGCCCCACATACTGCTCGCCATGGCTGCTAAAAAAGAGCTGGGGGATGCGAGGGCCTTGGATGCCAATCTCACCAAGCTCGGCAACGCAGATGGCTATGCGGCCATGCTCTCTGGCGCAGTTCCCTGTCAGATGGTCATTTCACCGTATAATTTCATGGAGACCTCGAATAAGGAAGTGGAGATACATGAGCTGGACGTAGACCCTTCTGTCTGGCCCAAGGAGAATACGGCCCTCGTCTCAGTAGTGCCTGAGAAGCTTAAAAATGAAAAGCCTGAGGTATATGCCGCCATACTTGCGGCAGTGGATAAGGCGGACCAGTATATAAGCGAGCATCCCAAGGAGACTGCGGATATCCTTTCTGAGGGCTATGATGCAACGCCTGATGAGATACTTGAATGGATGCAGGATGAGAGGTCTTCATATTCCACAGAGCTTAAGGGCGTAATGAATATGGCGGGCTTCATGGTGGAAGAGGGCTTTTTGGACGAGGGACCGTCTTCCATAGCTGATTTAGTATATGAAGGCGTAAAGGGAGACTGATTTTTGCATGAATAAGAAGCTCTTATCCCAGCTTGCTTTTATTATAGCGGCCCTGCTTTTGTGGCAGCTCCTTTACAATATGAAGATATGGCCCAAAATGCTCTTTCCCTCTATTCCAACCATAGGGAAGGCAATCGTGGAGGCCTTCACAAAGAGGGGGCTGCCCGCCATGGCGCTGCACTCCCTTAAGCTCCTTGTTTCGGGCCTGTGTATAGGGGTTTTTCTGGCTTTCATATTGTCCAGCCTCTTTTCCATCAATGAAAATATGGCTGCCGTATACAATATGATAGTCTGCATGTTTGACCTGATACCCGGCATTGCCTTAATCCCTGTCGCAATACTGTGGCTGGGCATAGGAGACGAGGCCATTATCTTCATGGTGATACACTCCTGTATATGGCCCATGTCCAGAAGCATTATAGACGGCTTCAAGGCAGTGCCGAAGATATATGTGGAAGTTGGCAGGAACTTTGGTTTAAATGGCATAGGGCTCATATCAGGGGTATATCTCCCTGCTTCCTTTGAGAGGCTCTTTTCCGGAATAAAGCTGGGCTGGGCCAGGGCCTGGAGGGGCCTTATAAGCGCCGAGATGGTCTTTGGGGGCAGCGCCTTGGGCATAGGCTATTATATAACTGACAGGCGCACGAACCTCGACATAGCAGGGATTTTTGCGACCATTGTAGTAATCGTGCTGATAGGTTTAATTGTGGAATATGGGATCTTCCGCATAATAGAGAAAAATACAGTTGCCAAATGGGGGATGGTCCATTGAACGGAAGGCCTTTGCTTCATATAGATGCGCTCTATAAAGAATATGATAACCCTGCCACGCTGGTCCTCGACAAGATAGGCTTTGACCTTTTTGCTGAGGACTTCCTATGTATACTGGGCCCTTCAGGCTGCGGCAAATCCACTCTCATTAGATGCATAGCGGGATTTGAGAGGTATGAGGGGACGATAGAGATAGACGGGAAAGGGGTAACCGGTCCCGGCTCTGACAGGATAATGGTATTTCAGGAGTTTAACCAGCTTTTTCCATGGAAGACCGTCATCAAGAATATTATGTATGCCCTGAAGATAAATGGCATAAAAGACAGAGAAGAGGCCAGGGGCAGGGCTGAGCTCTACCTGGAGAAGGTAGGGCTCATTGACTACAGGGACTATTATCCCCACCAGCTCTCCGGCGGCATGAAGCAGAGGGTGGCAATAGCGAGGGCCATGGCGCTGAAGCCCCGGATAGTTCTCATGGACGAGCCCTTTGCGGCGCTGGATGCCATGAGCCGTAACCAGATGCAGGACGAGCTTCTCCGTATTAAAGAGGGCGAGGGCATGACCGTGCTCTTTATTACCCACAATATACAGGAGGCCATCTCCCTCGGAAACAGGATAATGGTAATGGGGAGAAAGGGAAACATAAGGGAAAGCATGGATAACCCGCTAAAAAAGCCCATAACTCCTGCGTCAGAGGGATACAGCGAAATGTGGAGGCACTTAAACCAGATGCTAAGGGATGGCAGCTGAGTTTTTGCGGTAAATTGTAATTGGATGGAAACACTATGGAGATCGATAAGTATTTAGAATATGGAAAAGAATTGCTGACGCCGGCTTTTTTGCGCCCTATAGCATTAAAACAGTGGTTTAAGCGCAATACGGGGCGGGAGCTGCACCTCAATCCCCCCGTAACCCTCTGTGATAAGCTGAACTGGATAAAGCTATATGGGGTGACGGATGAGATGACCCGCTTGACGGACAAGTACCTCGTACAGGACTGGATAAAAAAGAAAATAGGGGAAAAGTATTTAATACCGCTTTTAGGGGTATATGACAGATTTAAGGATATAGACTTTGCCGCACTTCCTTCTAAATTCGTCCTAAAGACCAACCACGCCAGCGACACGAATATAATAGTCAGGGACAAAAGCCGTTTTGATATTAAAGCCGCTGAAAAAAAGGTAAATAGGTGGATGGCGAGGGACCATTCTTTTGTTTTCGGCTATCAGATGCAATATCACAAAATCAAGAGGAAAATAATAATAGAAGAATATATAGAGAACAGCGGCCATGTATTATATGATTACAAATTCCACTGCTTCGATGGAAAGCCCTTATGCTGCGGCGATATAGAGAGGGGGGATGGGGAGGTCAGGCAGGCTTTCTTCGATATGGAATGGAACTACCTCCCATACAGGACAGGGACATATCCGACCTTTGATGAGCTTCCCCCAAAACCGAAAAACTATGAAGAGATGGTCGAGGTAGCTACCATACTCTGCAAAGGCTTCCCTTATGTGAGGGTAGACCTGTACCATTTGGACGATGGGAGCATAAAGTTCGGGGAGATGACCTTTACGCCAAGCAGCGGGCATTTTACCTGGTATCCTGAAGGCACGGACGAAGAATTGGGAAAACTTGTGACTTTGCGTTCAGATGGGGCATATTGAATGGGAAAAAGGCATGATCGCAGTATAGCGGGGTTATTATGAGCATCAGGGGAACATTGGGCTATTATCATGAATTATTGATGCCTGAAAGACTTTATCCCAGGGCTTTGAAAAAGTGGTACAAAAAGGCCGCGGGAAAGGAACTCAATCTCGATGACCCAAAGACCTTTAATGAAAAGCTGCAGTGGATAAAGCTCTACTACAGGGATCCTATGATGACCAGGCTTTCGGATAAGTATCTGGTGCGGGAATGGATAAAGAATGAGATAGGGGAGGAATATCTGATACCGCTCATCGGTGTCTACGAGCGTTTCGATGACATAGATTTTGACAAACTCCCTGAAAGCTTTGTGATGAAGGCAAACCATGGGTCGGGATGGAATATCATTGTTAAGGATAAAGCCAGTCTCGATAAAAAGCTCGCAAGGAAGAAATTCAATAAATGGCTTAAGAAAAATTTTGCCTTTTCCTTTGGCTACCAGCTCCACTATAGCGGAATAAAACCCAGAATAGTCATAGAAGAATTTATCAGTGAAAAAGATCATTATCTATATGACTACAAGATACTGGTCCTGGGCGGCAAGGCCAGGTATATATGGATAGACAGTGACAGGGACACGGCCCATCACAGGAACATATTTGATTTCCAATGGAATCCCGCGCCATTTACGCTGCAGTATCCTAAAAAGGATATAGAGCCAGAGCGGCCCGTCAATCTGGAAAAGATGAAGGAACTTTCGGAAAAGCTCGCAAGGGGCTTTAACGAGGTAAGAGTGGATTTCTATGAGATAGAAGGGAAGATATATTTCGGGGAAATGACCTTTACTTCAGGCAGCGGCCATGAATTTTTCGATCCCCCTGAATGGGACAGGAAACTGGGCGATATGTTTAAGCTGCCTGAGCCCTATGGTGTTTGATATGATAAGAACTTCAAAAGCAGGTTTATCCGACATAGTTAATGGCGCATACGGGAAAATCAAGGAAATCTGGGTTCCCTATGACAGGAGAAAAAAGTACGAAAAGAGGGCAGAGAAAATACTTTCCTACCATCCGGAATGGGCAGGCCTTACCGAAAAGGAAAAGAAACTCGCCATATATAAAGAAGACTACAGCCAGCTAATAGCATTCAAGAATAGCTGGGGCAGGGGAAAGGTGCTGGAAAAGGGTTTCATAACGGACACGGCATATCAGAATATCCTGCTGCCTAAGCTCCTGCACAGGATGAACTATATCTATAGCAGGATGGAGAACAATAATATTTACCATGACAAGAACTACTTTGAAATCCTTATGCCGCAGCTCAATTTTCCGGAAGCTGTGCTGCGAAATGTAGAGGGGGAATTTCTCACCAGGGACTATAAACTCTGCGGCAATCCTCTGGAAATTTTGAACCAGTACGACAGACTGGTATTTAAAGGCAGCATATTCAGCGGTTCCGGCAGGGATATAAGGCTGGTCGAAAAAAAAGACTATACGAATATGCTGAAAAAATACGGGAAGGATTATATTGTTCAAAAACCTTTGAAGCAGTCTGATTTTTTCTCGAAATGGAATGCTTCATCGGTAAATATAGTGAGGATCACTACCCTGCTATGGAAGGGCGAGCTTTATAATCTTGGGGGGATAATGAAGGTAGGTGCGCCGGGGGGCTTTTGTGACCAGACGTCCTCCAAAGATGGGCTGCATGCCAGATTTGTGGGCATAAATGAAGATGGCAGCCTTATGGACAGGGCATACGACCATGATACCATCTCACCCTGCAGCGACATCTGGGGCAATAAGGTCTGTGGCAGGATAGAAGAGTATAAAGAAATGGAGAGAATAGCCCTTAGGGAGCAGGAGAGGTTCCCTCACCATAAGATACTGGGCTGGGACTTCACCGTTGACAGTGAGGGCAGGATAATATGTATTGAATTTAACGCAAGGATTCCCGGAATGAACCTGGTCCAGTATGCATTAGGGCCTGTGCTTGGAAGGAAGACAAAAAGGGGTAAGACACTGCTGGAAGAAATGCTGCATGAAGCGGGCAGGCGGAAGTGAGGTTTTTCTGCGTTTACAGAGTATAACGGAGGTTACTATGGCAAGTTTTTACAGAAGGATATTCAGGCCGGTATGGAATCAGTTCCTCACTAAAGTTCCGGGAAAAAAGAGCATAGGCCAATTTGCAAGGGTAGCTTTTGACCTGATGGTGCCCGGCCGTACCATATATCCTGATGTCGTAGTGGTAATGACTACACACTGTTCCCTAAAATGCAAGAACTGTAATAATCTCATTCCCTGCTATGAGGAGCCCTACCATATTCCGGCAGGAGAACTTATCAAAGACATAGACACCCTGCTTTCACATACGGATACCTGCCTGAAAATACAGCTCATGGGCGGAGAACCTTTTGTATACCCCTATCTCCCGGAGGTACTGGACTATCTCAAAGGGCATCCGAAGATTATGTCTGTTGGGATAACTACAAATGGCACGATAATACCGAAGGCGGAGGTCCTGGAAAAGATAGCGGCCCTTCCCTGCAAGAATATAGCCATAAGCGACTATGGGCTTTCACAGCAGAAGATAAAGGAACTATGCAGAACACTGAAGAAATACGGCATATCTTACCACAGGTCTTATGCAAGGACCTGGGCGGATCCGGGCGGTGTGGAGTGCAGGAATAAGTCTCTTAAGCAGCTGTCCAAAGAATATAATAGCTGTTTTTCATCACGTTACTGCCGGACGATGCTAAATGGCAAATTATTTCTGTGCGCGCGTTCCGCAAGTCTATTTGACCTGGGCTATATGGAGAGTAGCCACGATGCTTTTGACATACGCTTGAAACGCACTGATGGGGAATTCAGGAGAGAACTTCGGAACTTCTTTTTGAAGGACTATGCGGAAGCCTGTAACTATTGTGACCATTACCTGAAGAAAAAGATCAAGGCGGGAGAACAGAAACAGGAGTATTCATAAAGCCAGTATCTCCTTTATTCCGTTAAGGATGTTTTCCATGCTGTTACTTTTCCAAAAGGCCTCAGCATCGTAGCTTATGTTATGGTTTATATCTTTATCTATCATGGAAGAGAGTTCCTGGGCATTTTGGAATAATGCGGCATATCCTTTTTCTGAGAGCTGCCTTAAAGGAGCTGCGTTGGGAATATCCCAGATATAGGTCTTTAACCCGAAACTCATGCCCTCATAAATCGAGGTGGATTCCACGCCCACCTGCATGCTGCTCTCAGAGAAGAGCTGATAGAGTGGGGTTTTTGTGTCCTCTATGACCCTGAGCCCCGAACCGTTCAGGGCGGGATACCGTTTTCTGGCCCCTTGTATTTCTTTTGGGTGAAGTTTAAATATCACTTCTGTTTCCGGCCGCAGTTTTTTTAATTCAGCTGCCAGAAATGACAATTCTTTTCCATATTTATTGCTGGATAGAAAAATTATGGTATTTTTGTCATGCTTCTGCTTCTCTCTGGGATATTCTTCCATCATAATATCATGATAGGGAAAACCCATGGACATTATCCTGTTTTTCGGCAGGGGCGGTTTGATAGATGAGGTCCAGAAATCCCCAAATGTAAAAAACCACTGCGGGTACTGGCGTATAGTTATATTATCTGGATACCAGGGGGATATGGTGCCGTGCTGCAGCTCTATTACCTTTATTCCTGTTTCATAGGCGATTTCATTTATTATAAGTGAATAAAAACTGGCTCCGACTATTTCTACTATTACCTTCGGGGAGATACGCTTAAGCAGCCTGGATAGGCTTTTATGGTTATATTTGTATAAGAAAAAAAGAATAGTTGCCCTTTCCGCAAAATCATTTAAGTCAGGATGCAGGTTATAGTTTTCGCTTAGATCCCGAAAAGGCTCTTTCATTTCATTGAATATGTGATTTCTCACCTGCTTATATTTTTTGGGATTGAAGTATTTGACAAGATACCTGTAAATATGTGCTTTTGCAGTATTATTATCCAGAAAAAAAAGGTTTTTTGTGTAAATTAAAGAGTTGTCATATTTACCCTTGCCGCTTCTCTGCAAGGTTAAAGAGTCGGGAAAATGGTCTGCAATATAGTCAGTATAAATACTTACCATTTTCCCATCTATTTCTTGCCTCCTGCCATGGCAGAGGAATAGAATATCGCTTTTTTTAATTTTTCCATTGCCGGGGGAGAGGATTATAAGGGCTTTACGGATTTTATCAAGTGCGCCTTTTGTCTTATTGTGCTCTTTCATTTCCCGATAGAAGGGCGGGTCTATTCCGGCCGCTTCATCTCCGAAGGACATGAACATATCCCTTCTCATGTAGTTCCAATACTGGAAACCATCTACGGATTTATTATTTAGAAGCTTATGTTTTATCTCCCATTCATGGTGAGGCTTTTTTTTCATTATAAATAAATACGCTTTCTATAATTATACTCGCAAACGCAATTAACTGCCGTTTCAAGTTTTACGTTTTTTGCGTTTGTTCGTTATACGATATATACAATGGCAGTGATTTACGTTAATGAGCATAAATTAAGATAATTATATGGATTCTCTGGCAGTATACATTTATGCATAAAGACTGTCAACTTGTGAAAACTAAAGCAGCGGCATCCGAGGACTTTTAGGGAAGCTTTAAATACATTAGTCAAGAGGCATTTTATGTGGTATAATAACAGCCACATCTTGAAATTGATGTTGGATAACTGGTTATTTGCCTATGGCTACCTGTAGATTTGGCAGAGGAATACAAAAATGATGGAGACAGGCATGACTGAAAAAGAACAGGCTACCATGATGATAGATATTTATACGGATCTGCAGAGGATTAAGATTGCTCCTGACAGAGATAAGGAAATAGACAATCAGCTTCGCAGAGCAAAGGCAAAACTGGAGGCCCTTGGGATAGTTACAAAGGATCTCATAGTTGAATGAAGCTTCAATACGGTTGCTCTTTGAATAAAATGAAAAAACTGTAAATGGATGGTCTGAGGATAGTATGTCTTTATATAAAGAACTGATAGCACACAGGGAAAAGCTTTCCCTCATAGGCCTGGGCTATGTGGGTATGCCCATAGCCGTGTCCTTTTCAAAGAAAGTGGACGTGATAGGCTATGACAGCAATGCAGAGAAGATAGAAAAATACAGGGCTGGTATCGACCCTACACATGAGGTAGGGGATGATGCAATAAAAAGCTGCAAGGTGGACTTTACGGCTGAGAGCGAACGCTTAAAAGAGGCTAAATTCCACATAGTCGCAGTGCCTACGCCTGTCAAGGAGGACCATACGCCGGATCTCTCCCCGGTAGAGGGGGCCAGCAGGGTGCTGGGGCAGAATCTTACAAAGGGCTCCATTGTGGTCTATGAATCCACGGTATATCCCGGCGTCACCGAGGAGATATGCAAGCCTATACTGGAAAAGGAGTCCGGCTTAAAATGCGGGGTAGATTTTAAGATAGGCTATTCCCCTGAGCGCATTAATCCCGGAGATAAGGTACACAGGCTGGAGAGCATTACGAAGATAGTGTCCGGCATGGATGAGGAAACCTTAAACGAGGTAGCGGATGTATACCGCCTCGTGGTGGATGCCGGCGTATATATGGCGGAGAGCATAAAGGTGGCGGAGGCCGCCAAGGTCATAGAGAATAGCCAGAGGGACATAAATATAGCTTTTATGAATGAGCTCTCCATCATTTTTAACCGCATGGGAATAGACACGAAGTCGGTATTAAAGGCGGCGGGCACAAAATGGAACTTCCTGCACTTTGAGCCCGGCCTTGTGGGAGGGCACTGCATAGGCATAGACCCGTATTATCTGACATATAAGGCAGAGCAGATAGGCTACCACAGCCAGATAATCCTGTCGGGCAGGCGCATAAATGACGACATGGGCAAATATGTGGCAGAATCACTGGTGAAATGCCTATCCCGTTCAGACCTTCCGGTGAGCAGGGCCAGGGTCGCCATTCTGGGCTTTACCTTTAAGGAAAACTGCCCCGATACGAGGAACAGCAAGGTAATAGACATAGTTAATGAGCTAAAGGAATATGGCATAGAGCCGCTTATCTGGGACCCTGAGGCCGACAGTGCCGAGGCCAAGGCCTTGTATGGAATAGATTTCACGGAGAAAAAAGAGATAAAGGACTGCGATGCCGTGGTACTGGCGGTAGCCCACAATGTTTTCCGCACTATGGGCATTGAGGATATTAAAAAAATGTTCCGCGGCGGCAGGCTTCTCTTTGATATAAAAGGGATTTATGAGCGTAAAGAGATGGAAGAAGCCGGATTTGTTTATTGGAGATTATAAAAGCCGAGAGAGGACAGTTTAGTTTTGATTGTTTTTTATCGATTGGAGATCATATCTGGCGAGGCGTAGATAGGGACTGAACAGCTTCTAAGATATATGGGGAAATGTGCCGGATTATATAAGGAGCATATATGGATTTATCCAAACGGAAGATAATAGCGGAACTTGGCATGACCCACGACGGAAGCCGGGGGCAGGCTGAGGCCATGATAGCTGCGGCCGCAGAGTGCGGAGTGGATGCGGTAAAGCTGCAGACACATATATCAAGCGCGGAGACAGTGAGGAATGCGCCCACTCCTCCATACTTCAAGGCTGAGCCCCGGTATGAGTATTTTGAGAGGACGGCTTTCAGTAAAGATGTTTGGAAGGAATTAAAGAGCTGCGCAAAGGAGCATGGGGTGGAATTCATATCCTCGCCCTTTTCTATTGAGGCCGCAGAACTCTTAGTTGAAATAGGCGTGGATGCCATTAAAGTGCCGTCGGGAGAGATTACAAATATACCATATCTGGAATATCTCTCCGGCTGCGGGCTGCCCATAATTGTCTCCAGCGGTATGAGCTCCCTTGAAGAAGTAGATGAGTGCATGGAGATATTCTTAAAAAATAACTGCAATGTAGCTCTCATGCAGTGCACCAGTGAATATCCCTGTGGCCCCGAACATGTTGGCTTAAATATGATAGGGGAGTTTGGAAAGCGATTTCCCAATGTCCCTATAGGCTTTTCGGACCATAGCTCCGGAGTGTGGGCGGCCATAGCCGCTTTCTATGCAGGAGCGAGGATAATAGAAAAGCATTTCACCTTGAGTAAGAAGATGTACGGCCCTGACGCCAAGATGTCCATGGAACCGGAGGAGATGCGGCTGCTTTGCGATTCTATTAAAATGCTGGAGCAGGCTATGGAGAATCCCGTGGATAAGGGCAGCGCAGAGGAATTCTCTGAGATGAAGAGGATCTTTCAGAAGAGCGTCGTGGCAGTAGAGGAGATACCTGCGGGGACAGTCATACAGAAGGAAATGCTGGGCTGTAAAAAACCGGGTACGGGACTTAGTACCCGTTATCTAAAGGAAATAGTGGGGCTTACGGCCAAGAGGGACCTGAAGGTGGACGACATTATCATGTACGAGGACATTAATTGGCCGGGCGCATCGTAAATTTCATAAAGGGGCATTTCATCATACCCTATGCCCTGATGGCTCTTTTTATGCTCGCCTTTATGTTCTATCAGGGGGGCATAGCCTCTTTCTGGCTGGACGAGCTGTCGCTTATAGGCACTATAACGAGGGATAAGGGCTTTTTCGGCATACTGGACCAGTACCTGCGTATAGATGTGACAAACCTTCCCTTTTTTCCTCTGGCGGCGGCCCTGTGGTACAGGATAATGCCTGCAAGTGACAGGGTCATGCTCCTTTTGCCGGAAATAGCTGTGGCTTTCACAGTGGTATTATCAGGTCTTTACTCAGAGAAGCTTTTAGGCCGCTATGCGGGATTTATGTCTGCCGGTCTCTCGGCCGTATCCTCTACCATAATTCTCCGCTGCGGCTTTGAATTCAGAAGCTACGCATTTCTGCTCTGTATGTGTGTTTTGCTGCTGTATAGCAGGGAGAAATTCTCAGAGAAAAGCTTTTCCGTAAAAAGCACTCAGGGCTTATATTTTATACTTTCCGTGGTATTGCTGTTGTATACGCATTATATGGGAGCTATCTTCCTTTTGGGACTAGCCAGTGCGGATTGTTTATTTTTCTGCCTGAAAAAGCGGCCCGTACACAGCCTTTTTCCATATATAATAGGCGGGGCGGCGTTTTTGCCATGGTTTATCCTTATGCTTTGCATGAAGGAAAAGAGCATAAGTTCTTTCTGGCCTGCGAAGCCTACGCTGCCGAAAATAGTCAGGGTTGTCAGGGCGATGCTTTCCGGTAACGAAGCCCTGTTTGTCATACTCCTGCTTTCGCTTATCCTGCTGGCTGTGCGCCTGTGCTCTGTCCTTGCAAATAGGGCCGTTTTGGACAAAAAGCTTTTGGATATGCTGACTCTCGCCTGGACAGGGCTTTTTGTTTTGGGGTCTGTATTTGTATATAGTGCCATTATCAATCCCAGCGGAGGTTTCTTTGTAAACCGTTATTTCGTGGTGATCATTCCGCCTGCGGCCTGCCTCATTTCATGGGGCATAGTGGAGTTTACGGATCTCTTTTCATTTAAGGGGCAGAGGCAGAGGGCAGAGTGCATTCTTGTTTGTATGTTATTCCTCCTTGTTTATTTTGGTGCTGTCAACTTAAGGACCGTGAGGGAGGAGTCAGGTCAGAGCAGCGAGACTTTCAGAGAGGCCGCCGCCTGGGTATTATCAAGGGGAGGGGCGGAGCTTACCGCTGGGAAAACGGCTGTGGTATGCTCCTGCAATCCCAGGGCCGCCGCGGGCTTTACGGAATACTATTTAAGGCGCGGGGGCAGGGAACCTGAGATAAGCTTTGTGAGCCTTCAGGGCGAAGAGCCTGTGGAAGAGCTTAAAAAATACGACACCCTCTATGTCGTGACTGTGCACAGGGAATTGGACGACCTGGAGCAGGACATTCAGGATTATATAAGTAAGAATTTTGAAGTCGTGGATGGCGATACGGATGTGAAGGCTTTTTTATACAGGAGGCTATCCCGCTGAATAGAGCCTAACGGTTCAGTGTCGGAAAATGGCAGGAACTATATCTACAGAAAGGTATTTATGAGAAAAATCTGTGTATTCTTAGGGGGCAGGGCCAACTATAGCTCCATAAGGTCTGCAATGAAGGCCATAGAGGCGCATTCTGAGTTAGAATTGCAGGTGGTTTTGGGCGGCTCAGGGCTCATAGACAAATATGGCAATCTGGAGGGCATACTTTCCCGTGACGGTTTTTTTGTAGATGAGAAAGTCTACATGCAGGTGGAAGGCGATAAGCCTAATGCCATGGTGAAGACTGCGGGGCTTGGGATGCTGGGGCTTTCAGATGTATTTGAAAGGCTGGAGCCCGACTTTGTCGTGGTGGTAGGGGACCGCTATGAGGTCATGGCCGCAACCATAGCCGCCGCCTATATGAATATAAGGGTGGCGCACACTATGGGAGGCGAGGTCACTGGAACCATAGATGAGAGCATACGCCATGCGATAACCAAGTTCGCCCATGTGCATTTTCCGGCCAATAGAGAGAGCGGCGAGCGCATAGAGAAGCTGGGAGAGCCCAAGGAGAATATCTATGTCGTAGGCTGCCCCAGGATAGATACGGTGAAGGAGATATTGGACACGGACAGCTCCATGCCGCTTGATCTCTATGAGCTGGAGGGTGGAGTAGGGCCTGAATTCGATTTAAATGAACCCTTCCTTCTATTGTCGCAGCATCCTGTGACGACGGAGTATTCCGAGGCGAAGGACCAGGTGACTGCTACCATAGAAGCCGCAGTTAGGACGGGACTAAACATTATAATGCTCTGGCCCAATGCCGACGCAGGTTCCGAGGGACTGTCCACGGGCATTAGGCGTTACAGGGAGAAATTCCCAGAAGCGCGCATACATGTCTTTAAAAACCTTCCCATACCGCTCTATGTGAGGCTTATGAAGCATACGGCCTGCCTCGTGGGCAATTCTTCCAGCGGCATAAGGGAGGGGGCTTTCATAGGCACTCCCTGCGTCAATGTGGGAACGAGGCAGAACGGACGGGAAAGGGGACAGAATGTGCGGGATGTGCCGGATAATGCGGATGCTATTTATGAGGCCATACGCTATCAGCTGGACCACGGCACATATACCTCCGAACCCATTTACGGGGATGGCCATGCCGGAATTAAAATAGCGGATGTTTTATCAAAGGCGGAAGTGGCTGTACAGAAAAGGATCACATATTGAGAACTGTCGTGAAATAATCTGTATAGATTGCGAAGGATTTTTCTTTGAGGCTCTTAAGCAAAAATCGTGCGCATAACAAGCGATATAAGCGATTTTTGCCTAAGGATTATCGGAGAAAAAGACAAGCAAGATATACATATTATTTTGCAACAGTTCCTAAGCAAAGATGATAGAAACGGAACGCTGGACCGTGGAAAAGAGGAGCTGTATGTATGGATAAGAAAGCGGAAATCTTGTGCCTGATACCCGCCCGCGGGGGCTCAAAAGGTATACCTGGGAAGAACATGGCCAAGCTATGTTCAAAACCACTGTTATATTACACCTTTAACGCCACCAAGAACAGTAGCTATATAAGCCGCACAATACTCTCTACGGATGATACGGCAATAGCTGAATATGGAAAAACATCTGGTATCGAAGTGCATAAGAGGCCAAAAGAGCTTGCAGGGGACGATACACCGATGAAGGATGTTATTAAATATCACCTGTCTGCGCTCGAAGAGGAAGGTTATGTACCGGATATTTTTATCCTGCTCCAGCCCACTTCTCCCCTTAGGACGGCGAAACATGTGGACGAGGCGTTGCAGGCGTTACTTAACGACGATGCGGCAGATGCCATAGTGAGCGTTGTGGACGTGCCTCACCAGTATCTTCCAATGAAGATTATGGAAAAGGACGAAACGGGCGCTATTCATTTCTATGCCGCGGATGGGGAGAAATATACCACGAGGCAGAAGCTGCCACGGCTGTATGCTAGGAACGGGGCCGCTATTTATGCGGTGTATTTAAAGGCATTTAAGGAGACCGGCAGTTTATACGGAAAGCGCTGTCTGCCATACGAGATGAAGCAGGAGGAGTCGGTGGACGTGGACACGCCTTTTGACCTCTATATAGCGGAGTGCCTTATGTGGAAAAGAATGGGGGATATAGCCATGAAGGAGGGTACATTTGTCTTATAGGGAACTGGAATTTCCGGAAGATTCGCTTTTTCTCGTGACGGGGGGAGCCGGCTTCATAGGGTCGAACTTAGTAGAAGCCCTGCTCTCCATGGGCTACAGGGTGAGGTGCTTAGACAATCTCTCTACGGGCAAGCAGGAGAATGTGGACCTCTTTATTGGGGATGCAAAATATACCTTTATTAAAGGAAGCATTACAGAGCTGGATACATGTATGGAGGCCTGTGAAGGAGCGGACTATGTGCTGCACGAGGCCGCATGGGGGTCTGTTCCCCGCAGTATAGAGATGCCCTTATATTATGAAGAAGTCAATATAAGGGGCACGCTCAATATGATGGAGGCCGCAAGGCAGTCTGGCGTAAAGAAATTTGTGTACGCTTCCAGTTCCTCCGTATATGGGGACCACCCCACGCTTCCGAAGCGGGAGGGGCAGGAAGGGAGGCTCCTGTCTCCGTATGCCCTTACGAAGAGGGCCTGCGAGGAATATGGAAAGCTGTATTATAAGCTCTATGGGCTAAAGACCTATGGCCTTAGATATTTCAATGTATTTGGGAGGAGACAGGACCCGGAGGGCGCATACGCCGCAGTTATCCCTAAGTTCATACGCCAGCTCCTAAAGGGCGAGGCCCCTACCATAAACGGCGATGGCAGGCAGAGCAGGGATTTCACTTATATAGAGAATGTTATAGAGGGAAATTTAAGGGCCTGCGCCGCAGGAAAGGAAGCCGCCGGAGAGGTATATAATATTGCCTTTGGCGGCAGGGAGTATCTGATAGACATATATTACAGGCTGACAGAGGCACTGGGAGTGGACATAGAGCCCATCTTCGGCCCTGAGAGGGCGGGGGACATAAGGCATAGCAATGCGGATATCAGTAAAGCCAGGGATTATCTTGAATTTAATCCGGAGTATGACTTTGAGAGGGGTATAAAAGAGGCCATAGCCTGGTACAGGGAAAATTTAGGCGGCGAGACGCAGGGCGGGGCATAAGAATTGCACTTAAGAATTGGGAATAGCGCAATAAAGCTTTCTTTAATAGGGCTTCTATTTATAGTAGCCCTTTTTTTTGTATGTGCGCTTTCAGAGAACAGCAAAACAGGGGCTTCGCTTTTTCTGAACGAGGTCTGCGCATCGAACTTTAACTGCCTCCTTGGGCCTAATGGGGACCACCCCGACTGGATAGAGCTATATAACGGGGGAAAGGAAGATGTGAGCCTGAAGGGCTGGCATATATCAGATTCTGAAAGGAACCTGGGTAAATGTAGCCTGCCCGACATAGTGCTGCCGGCAGGGGAGTTTATTGTGCTGTATGGAGGGGAAGACAGGGCAATTACGGGAGAAGAGATTGACTTAGATGCTTCCTTCAGCCTTCAGAATTATATTCTTACCGGCAGGGGAATTGCTGAAAGCGGTGCCGGTAGCCTCTATGCCGGTTTCAAAATCTCATTTAAAGGGGAAGAACTTTTTTTATCTGATCCCAGGGGCAGTTTAAGGCAGCATATAACCGTGCCTGAACTTTCATTTGATATGAGCTATGGGGCACATAATGACGGAGGGGACGGTTACGCAAGGCTCTCTCCAACGCCCGGATACTCAAATGCAGGGGCGGAAGAGCTCATTTACCCCGACCTGCCAGAGCCGGAGCTGTCTCTGGAAAGCGGTTTCTATGAGGGGCCGCGCTACCTCTCCATGGAGGCAAGGGAAGAGGGGGAGATACACTATACATTAGACGGAAGCGTACCGACTGAAGATTCGCCTGTCTATAGCGAGCCTGTAGCGATACGGGACAGGTCGGGTGAACCCAATATATATGCCGAAAGGACGGATATATCCACAAAATTCCTGCCATACTCAGAATCTTCATATATATTGCCGGATCGGCCTGTAGATAAATGCACGGTAGTGAGGGCCGCGCTTTTTGGCAAAGGCGGGCGGAAAAGCACTGTCGTAACGAGGTCCTATTTCATAGGATACAGGGAGAAGGAAGATTACGATGGCTATGGGATAATTTCCCTGACAGTTGACCCTAAGGACCTTTTTGACAAAGAGCGTGGAATTTATTGCATAGGAGAAAAGGGGGAAAGCTATTTCCGCGAAATGGTTTCCGTAAGCCAGGATGCGCTGGAATATTTGGAAAAGGCTCCGGAAACTCCCTTAGACGGCAGTGTCAGCGTCTGTGGCATTCTTTTAAATGACTGGACTCCGGCTAATTACAATGAGCGGGGGAGGAGCTGGGAAAGGGAGTCGTCCATCGCTGTTTTTGGCAAAGACAGGAAGCTCCTTATGGAGCAGGATATAGGGATGCGCATAAAGGGAAATAGAACCAGGGTTAATCCGCAGAAGAGCTTTAGCCTTTTTGCCAGAGAGTGCTACGGCAGCGGGAGCTTTGCAGAGCCCTTTATTTCGGGTGATGCGAATGAGTCGTCTGTCACTCTGTATACAGGAGCAAATGACGAGGCCTACAAGGTTAAGGACAGGCTCATTACCCTGCTCACCGATGGATTGGAATTCGGAAATCCCGAAGTGGGGGAATTGTACCACCTTTTTTTGAATGGGGAGTACTGGGGGGCCTATGAGGCCATGGAGAAACAGGATAAGTCTTACATATCGAGGCACTATGGCATACCTGAGGAAGATGTGGTCATAGTCAAAAATGATATGCTGGAGGCAGGCATCCCTAAGGACGAGGAGCTTTTTGATGAACTTAAGCATTTCCTCTATACCTATGGAAAACGTTTTGAGGACAGTGGGGTATACAGAAGTTTTTTTAATATGGTGGATAAGGAGAGTTTTTTGGACTACTTTGCGGCCCGTATATATATAGAGTCTGCCGTGGACTGGCCCAGGTCTAATATAGCTTTCTGGCGGTCCCGAAAAGTTACCGATGAGCCCTACAGGGATGGAAAATGGAGGTTCCTTATGTTCGATAATAACCTCAATATGCTGGAGTCCTCGGTGGACGAGGATATCATGGGGCTTACAATCAATAATAGCAGCATGTTCAGGGCCTGTATGCGAAATCCCGAATTCAGGGAGGACTTTAACAGGCGTATGGAAGAACTGAGGGAAACCGTATATGAACCGTCCAGGGTGGAAGGGGTGATTAATGAGGTGGCGGACTACAGCAGAAAGGCCGCAGTGGTTTCCGGTAGGCGCTGGTTTGGACAGGACTTCGGGGAAAACGTATTTGAGGACAGATTGGGGCAGATAAGGCGCTTTTTTGAGGGGCGGCAGGAGGTATACCCCAGGGCTGGCGATATCCTTGACTAAGAGGAGACGAATTCGTTTTCTATGCTGCGGCTGATTTGTGCAATATGCCTTAAGCAATATGCTTAAAGGGATTATCTAACCACAATATCTTGTTGTTTGAATTAAGAAAGATTAAAATTTCGTAAAAATGCCTTTTTGCATTGACAAATATTACACTAGGTGCTACCATTTCATACAGTTCGTAACAAATTTGTAACATTTTACAAATTGTTACGGAATGTTACAAAGCATCTTACTCATGAGTCTTCTATTATATTGTCCCTTTATTGAAGAGATACTGAAGTCATATTGAAGTCAACGGTATATTTTGCCGTGCTTTGGGGAATATAAGGCATTGGTGGGGCTTATGGGTTTAGAAAAGCACAGGAGATAGCAGAATGAGTCGTACTCATAAAAAAATGACAGCTGGGATTCTGGCGGGCGCCTTAGTTATCTCTGGATTTTCTTTCTGTGTTTCTGCAGGGCCGAATTCCGAAGTGATGCCGGCGGCTGGAGCTGCAAGGGCCTTAAATGAAGGCATGTCTGTAACTGCTATCAGGGCAGAGAAGATACGGTCTACAGGGCAGGTAGATGCCTCTTATGTGGCCGCCGTGACTATGGCGGCGGCGGAGGCCACCGAAAAGAGCAATGCTGAAAATAGCACAGAAGAGGAAGGTGTCATAGAGATTCCTGATGGCAATGAATCAGACAGTAAGTCTGATAAAAAGAAGGAAGCCGCAAAAAAGGATAATTCCAGTGCCTCTACTGAGGTGCCGGTAGCCGGAGCGGGCAACTATGGAACGGAGATAGGCGGCGACCATGGCAGTTCTTCGAAAGCCGCTGTACTTGCAGAGATGGAGGCTCCGGAGGGAGAGGAAGAGGTACCTTCAGAGGAAAGGCAGGATGAGAGCAGGGAAGAGATACCCAGCCTGACGGCAGGGGCGGCTACCGCAGAGGAGAAGAATTCCGGTTCCAGCGAAGAAGAAGACGATGGAATGGACCTGGTGAAGGCTGTTACCGAGGCGGAAAATAGTGAAGAAGAAGATTTTTCGGATCTGGTCATAGCCAGAGTGGATAATTATGTAAATGTCCGCACAGAGCCATCTGAGGATTCGGAGGTGGCCGGCAAGCTCTATGATAAGTCTGTGGGCGACAGGCTGGAGACAGAGGGCGATTGGATAAAGATCAAGTCGGGAAACACAGAGGGCTATGTTAAATCTGAATTTGTGGTGACGGATGAGGAGGCCAAGGAACTTGCTAAGAAGGTTGGAACCCGCACCGCAAAGGTGACTACAACTACTCTCTATGTGCGGCAGGGGCCTTCAAGGGAGTCGGATGTGCTGGGCATGGTTCCAATGGATGACTGCCTGACCGTTCTGGAAGAGACAGATGATGGCTGGGCCAAGGTGTCCATAGAAGAGGGCGATGGCTATGTGAGCACAGAGTTCGTCCACCTCTATACAGAGTTCGTAAGGGCTGAGTCAAAGGCAGAGGAAGAAGCCAGGCTCGCAAGGGAAGAGGCTGAGAGAGAAGCCGCCAGGAGAGCGGCGGAAGAGGCTGAGCGCAGGGCGGCCGCAAAGAATAGCAAGAATGGCAAAAATAGCAAGAATGGGAAGGGCGGCAGTTCTTCCGGCAGCGGAAAGAGTGGCAGTTCTTCCGGCAGCGGAAAGGGCGGCGGCAGCTACTCAGGCGGTGGCGGCAGTGGCAGCGGTTCTGCAGTTGCCAGGTATGCCTTGCAGTTTGTGGGCAATCC
>JAGBNO010000060.1 GCA_017634355.1 Lachnospiraceae bacterium | reverse complement strand
CTTTTTTCATGCTCACCTCCGATTCTTTCTGCTCTTTTCTTTTTTCTCATTTGCCAGGGCCTTCATTTCCCTGG
This sequence comes from Lachnospiraceae bacterium, assembly GCA_017634355.1. GTDB lineage: Bacteria > Bacillota > Clostridia > Lachnospirales > Lachnospiraceae > NK4A144. Next base: position 26,872 of record JAGBNO010000060.1, on the reverse strand, counting down.
CGTTTTCCATTACCTTGTCTGTGGTTTCAGCACCGGATAAGAGCCTTCCCAGCTCGGATATCAGGTCATCCCCAAAGAGCTCTTCTATGCAGGTGCTGGTACGTCCTTCTTTTACATCTTTCCTGATGAGGAAGTGGTGGTCTGCCATGGAGGCTATCTGGGGCAGGTGCGTGATCAGTATGACCTGATGGCCCCCTGATAGCTCAGCCAGGCTTTCGGATACCCTCTGTGCCGTGCGGCCACTGATGCCTGTGTCTATCTCGTCAAAAATGAGTGTGGGTATCTCGTCAGTATCCGCAAGTACCGTCTTTAGAGCCAGCATAATCCTCGAAAGTTCTCCTCCGCTGGCAGTATCCTTCAATGGCTTAGGTTCCTCACCCGGATTTGCGGACAAGAGGAAGCGGACTGTATCTATGCCGTCTCCTCCATAGTCTCCGTCTGCGGAATGAAGGTTTATGCAAAAGCGGGCATTCTCAAAACTAAGCTGTGTGAGGGCCTTCTGCATAAGTTCTTCCAGCTTATGGCTGCATTTTTTTCTTTCGTCAGAAAGGGTTTTCGCCCTTTTTCTGAGTTTCTCTTTTGTGCTTTCTATTTCCTGCTCCAGTTCAGTTCTGTGCCTGTCGTAGTCATTTAGGGCATCGAGGCGCTTATTCTTTTCATCTTCAGAGGCAAGAATATCCTCTATACTGGAGCCGTACTTAAGCTTCAGTCCGTTGATGCAGTCTAAGCGGGATACAGTGTATTGGTACTCCTCTTCGGAAAAGGAGAGGCTGTCCATATATGCCCTTAGGTCCCGCCGGAAATCAGTGAGCAGGGAGTCTATCTCCGTAAGCTCTTTTGTGAGCTCTGCCGCATCCTTATCCAGTTCAGAAGCGGCAGACATGGACCTAAGAGCCCTGTCAAATTGCTCTCCCGCGGAATTGTCCCCATCTATCAGGGCGGCGGCTTCTTCTGTGGCTTCCAGTATTTTGCGGCTATTATTCATGCGCTGAAATGCGTCCTCTAGCTCCCTGTCTTCTCCGGACCTGAGGTTAGCATCTGATATTTCCCTTATTTCATACTTCAGTATGTCTATTTCCCTCGCACGTTCGCTCTCGTCTCCCTGCATGTGGCCAAGCTCTTCCAAAAGCTGCCTGTAGGCCTTAAATAGTTCCTGATAGGAGAGCAGCGCCTTTTGCACAGCTTCCCCGCCGTAGCGGTCAACTATACCAAGGTAGTTCTTTTCATGGAGCAGGGACTGGTGCTCGTGCTGGCCGTGTATGTCCAAAAGCTTTTCGGAAATCCTTTTAAGGCCGCTATTATTGACAGTGGCGCCGTTTATCTTTGTGCTGCTCCTGCCGTCCCGTATCTGGCGCCTTATGATGATGAGGCCGTCTTCATCTATGGGCACATCCAGATCCTTAAATTCCTCGCTGGCACAAGCATTATCCAGCTGGAAAACTAACTCCACTTCCACGGGCTTGGATTCGTCACGGGCTAGGCCGCTGTGCACGCGGCCGCCGAGAGCCAGGCCTACGGAGCCTATCACAAGAGATTTTCCGGCGCCGGTCTCCCCGGAGAACACATTGAGGCCGTCTCCAAAGGTAATAGAGGCTTCTTCCAAAAGGGCCAGATTTTTAACCTGTAAACTCAAAAGCAAATAGTTTTCACCTCAATTCAAATTTTCATTCAAACTTGTCCCGCAGCACCTTATAGAAGTTGCCGGGATGTGTGCGTATTATCCGCGTGACATGGCTGGATTTCCTGATCTCCACCCTGTCCCCTGTTTCCAGTTCCAGGGGGAGGGCGCCGTCGAAATAGACCTTTATGCCATTGTCCTCTGCCCTTAACTCCAAATGGTTAGCGGAATCCAGCACCATGGACCTGGTATTCAGCATGTGCGGGCAGATGGGTGTGATTACCATCATCTGTGCAGTTGGCTCCAGTATAGGGCCTCCGGCTGACAGGGAATAGGCGGTAGAACCCGTGGGCGTGGAGACCACTATGCCATCCGATGGGAATTTGCCAAGGAAACTCCCGTTTACGCTCACAAGGTAATTAACCACCTTTAAGCTTTCAGAGGTGTGGAGCACCACATCATTTAAGGCCCTGGACTCACCTTTTAGCTCCCCTTCTTTGTCATAAACCTGTCCGCAGAGCATCATCCTATATTCAATATCGAAGTCTCCCTTTATCAGCCGGCACAGGGAATCTTCCAGGGTTTTAGCATCCGTGTCGGTAAGATAGCCCAGATTTCCCTGGTTCACGCCTAGTATGGGGAGGTCAAGGTCGGCCATGTCCCTGGCGGCGGCTATCAGCGTGCCGTCTCCGCCTACCGAGATAACAGCATCTATGTTGTCCGGAGCCTTGGAAAAATCGGTATAACGGATGTTTTTATCGCCGGTGGACTCCGCCATTACGGCCTCTCCCCCATGCTCATTAATATACAGGCGTATGCGTTCTGTCACTGAGAGGTCTCTGTCCCTCATCCTGTTTGTAATGATAAAAAAGTGTTTCATAAATCCTTTGCCCATGAGGTCTTGCGAAATAGGAAATGAATAAATCCGCAACTTACATTACACCAGTTTTTCATGCGCTTCTTTTACTACTGCCGCTATGCTCGTGCTGTCGGGAAGATAAATATCGGTAGTTACGAGACTGTCAGGCTTTTTTAAATACAGCAGATATTCTATATTGCCTTCAGGACCCCGTATGGGCGAATAGAGCAGGCCCAAAGGAGAAAAACCAGCTGTTACAGCAACGCCCGTTATGCGGGCTATTACCTCCTCATGCACCTGCGGGTCTTTTACGACTCCCTTTTTCCCGACTTTGTCACGGCCTGCTTCAAACTGGGGTTTTATCAAGCATAACATTTCCCCGTCTTCTTTAAGTATGTCATGGGCAGGCGGGAGAATTTTGTCCAGGGATATGAATGATACGTCGGCAGAGGCAAAGTCTGGGGATTCCGGCAGGTCTTTTTTGGTAAGGTAGCGGAAATTGGTCTTTTCCATACAGACCACCCGGCTGTCCTCCCTAAGGCTCCAGGCGAGCTGCCCGTAGCCTACGTCTATGGCATATACCCTTTTGGCCCCATTCTGCAGCATACAGTCAGTGAAGCCGCCGGTTGAAGCTCCTATATCCATGCAGACCTTGCCCTTTAAGTCTATGGGGAAATTGGAAAGGGCTTTTTCCAGCTTCAGCCCCCCGCGGCTGGCATATTTTTGTCTGCTGCCCTTAAAGTCTATTTCGCTTTCTTCCAAGAAGAGGGAACCGGGCTTGTCCTCCTTCTGTCCATTTACATATATTTTCCCTTCCATGATGTAGGAACGGGCTTCTTCTCTGGAAGCGGCTATTTCCTTTGAGAGAAGCAAAAGATCCAGCCTCTTTTTAGCCATGGTATTTGACGGCCTCCAATATGCGCCTTTCAATAGATGCCGCATCAATGCCCAGATTTTTTTTCAGGATATCCACGCTGCCGTGCTCCACATATTCATCAGCTATGCCTATATTAATAATGGGGGTGGAGATATTTTGCTCTGCCATATAATCCCTGACCTTTTCGCCATATCCTCCGGAAAGCACGTTTTCTTCCATTGTTACGATAAGGCTTCCCCTTTCGGAGGCATTTTTTATCATCTCCCCGTCTATGGGCTTTATGGACCTGGCATTGTAGAGAGCGCAGGAAAGCCCTTTTTCCTTTAGGGAATTCCGTACGGTAACTGCTGTTTCCACCATAGAGCCGGCGGCAAAGAGCTGTATGCCTTCTTCCTCATAGAGGGCCTCGCTCTTGCCATATTGAATGGGTTCCCTGTATTCTGGAAGGCCATCGTATGCCCTGCCCCTAGGATAGCGTATGGCTATGGGACCGTCAAATGATACTGCGTATTTCAGCATATCTGAAAGCTCCCATTTATTCTTTGGGGCAAGGATATGCATATTTGGCATGGAGGAGAGATAGGAGAGGTCGAAAATACCCTGGTGGGTCTCTCCGTCTGCTCCCACTATACCGGCCCTGTCCAGACAAAATACCACATGTAATTTCTGTATGCAGACATCATGCAGTATCTGGTCGAAGGCCCGCTGCAGGAATGAAGAATATATTGCAACTATAGGTATCATTCCGCCCGCCGCAAGTCCGGCCGCAAAGGTGACGGCGTGTTCTTCCGCTATGCCTACATCGAAAAAACGGTCAGGGTAGAGATTTTGGAAGCGTTTAAGCCCTGTTCCGTCCGGCATGGCGGCAGTGATAGCCACAACATTTTCGTTTTTGGCGGCAAGGCTTATCATTACAGTCGAAAAAACATCAGAATAAGTGGCTTTGCCTTTATTCTTCCTAGGCAGCCCTGTCTCTATGTCAAAGGGCTCCGTGCCATGGAAACGCGCGGGATGCCGCTCTGCGGGCGCATAGCCCCTGCCTTTTTTTGTACAGACATGTATCAGCACGGTATGCTTGATACGCCTGGCCTCCAAAATCAGCCTCATCATGCCCCTGATATCGTGGCCGTCGATGGGGCCTAGATAAGTAATGCCCATGTCCTCAAAAAACATGCCGGGCACAAACAGCTGTTTTATTGAACTCTTGTAGCGCCTTAGGCTATCTACTACCTGTTTTCCCTTGGGCATGCGTAAAAGCTTCTTCTGCAATGCCACCTTGAAATCCTGGTAGCCGGTAAATGTGCGTATGGCCTGCAGGTAGCGGGAGATGCCGCCTACATTTTCAGAGATGGACATATTGTTGTCATTCAGGATGATAATGAAGTTGCTCTCCAGCTTGGCGGCATTATTCAGGGCTTCGTATGCCATTCCGCCTGTCAGGGCCCCGTCACCTATCACTGAGACTATGGTATGTTTTTCGCCTTTTAAATCGCGGGCTTTGACAAAGCCCAGGCCGGCAGATATGGAAGTGGAGCTATGCCCTGTATTGAAGGCATCACATTCGCTTTCATTCCGCTTTGGAAAGCCGGAAATACCGCCATATTTTCTTAAGGTGCCAAATCTGTCCTTTCGTCCTGTGAGGATCTTGTGGGTATAGGACTGATGCCCCACATCGAAAATAATCTTGTCCTCAGGCAGGTTCAGGGAGAGGTGGAGTGCCATGGTGAGCTCCACCGCACCCAGATTTGGCCCAAGGTGCCCGCCGTTGACACTGATATTCTTGATTAGAAAGGTCCTTATCTCCTGTGCCAGCAGGGCATATTCATCAGGACTTATAGACTTGATGTCATTTTCCTTATTAATTCTGTCCAGTATCATGGCATCCTAATCCTATGCCTCCCTGTCCACCAAATATCTGACCAGCCAAATTAAGAAAGCTGCATCCTTTGACAGGCTAAGGAGCTGAGATACAGCACTTTCAGAAAGATCTTTTACATCATGCCTGGCCTTCTCTATTCCCACTAGCGTAACATACGTCGTTTTATTATTGCCGCTGTCGCTGCCTATAGGCTTTCCGAGCTTTTCTTCATCCCCTTCCACGTCCAGTATGTCATCCCTTATCTGAAAAGCTTTTCCAAGGTCGCTGCCGGCTTTTTCCAGTGCCTTTATATCTTTTTCAGGGGCGCCGGAGAGCACTGCGCCTATCATAAGGCTGGCTTCCAGAAGGCAGGCTGTTTTCTTTTCGTGGATAAAAAGGATCTCATTGAGGCTGAGGCTCCGGTTCTTTTCAGTGGCATCCACATCTGCGGACTGTCCGCCCAGCATTCCATTCAGTCCGGATTTTTCAAATAGTATGTTTAATGCCCTGACTATGCTCCGGGCAGGGACTTTTCCCTTATTAGAGCCAGAAAGTCCGGACTCAGCGTCGGGAGAGACATTTTCAAATGAGGCGTACTCGAATGCCTTTAAGGAGGTCTCGAAAGCGAGGTTCAAAAGCCCGTCCCCGGCAAGGGTTGCGATTCCTGGCCCGTATACCGCATGTGTGGTCTTTTTCCCCCTGCGGTAGAGGTCATTGTCCATGGCAGGGAGGTCGTCATGGACCAGGGAATAGTTGTGCACCATTTCTATGGCCGCTATAAAGGGTTCTGCGGCTTTTGGCACTTCTCCGTACATAAGGGCAGTTTCATAGAGCATGGCAGGGCGCAGCCTTTTTCCTCCGGCTTCCACGGAATAGTTCATAGCCTCGGCGGCAATTCCCGCATATCCATCGGTAGATGGCAGGTATTGCTTTAGTATCCTATCCGCCTGTGCCACCGCCCTTTTTAATTCACTATTGAAATTCACTGATTTCTCCATCGCCTGTTATGACCTTTACCTTTTTTTCTACAGCATCTATTTTTCCACTGACTTCTTTTAGGACCTTCATCCCTTTTTCAAAGACAGAGAAGGACTCTTCCAGGGATATATCTTCTTTTGAAAGCCGCTCTACGGCCTTGTCCAGATATGCAAAGCCCTCCTCTATGGTCATGGTATCTTTTCCAGTTTCGCTAACGCCTGTCTTTACACTTTCGTTGGCATCGTTTCCCGTTTCCATATTTGTATCATTGTCCTGCATAGGAGAACTCCTCTGTACTGATGATATCTGCTGCTGCTTTTCCGTTTTTTACATATATGTTCAGCCTGTCGCCCGCTTTGACCGAGTTTATGTCCTTAAAGGCCCTGCCGTCTTCTGTCTCAGCAAAGGTATAGCCCCGGCTCAGCGTATTTAGGGGGGAGAGCCCGTTTAGCCTTTCAGCATAGAGGGCCATGAGTGAACGCCTGTTTTCCAATCTGCGCTCCATTAAGCTTTTCAGGCTGTCTTCATTTCTCATGAGCTGTAGCTTACTGTCTTCCAGGCGGCGCCTCATTGCATCCGTCAAGGCTTTGAGGGAGGAAGCGATATTTGATTTTTGTTGCTTTAGGCGTTGTTCAGGCGCATAACGGGACAGCCTTAATCCCATCTCCCTCAGGTGGTCCCGTTCGTCGTCTATCCTGTCCTGGATAACTAGGAAAAGCTTTTCTTTATAATTTTTTATGGTTTGGGCAAAGCCCTGGTAGTCAAATACTGCAAGCTCGGCCGCAGCAGAGGGCGTGGGAGCCCTAAGGTCTGCAACCCAGTCAGCTATCGTTGTATCTGTCTCATGGCCGGTGCCTGAGATAATGGGTATGGGGCAATCGAATATGGCCCTTGCCACTATTTCTTCGTTGAATGCCCAGAGGTCCTCTATGGAGCCGCCTCCGCGCCCTATTATTATGGTGTCAATGTTCAGCCTGGAGAGAGCCCTGATGCCCTGCACCAGCGATTCGGCCGCACCGTTTCCCTGTACTTTTGCGGGAAAGAGTATTATTTCGAGGTAAGGGTTGCGCCTCAGGGCTATATTTATAATGTCACGGACGGCCGCTCCCGTTGGGGCGGTGACCACTCCCAGGCGGTTTATATATTTGGGGATGGGCTGCTTGTACATTGCATCGAACATGCCCATCTCCTCCAGCCGGCGCTTCAGCTTTTCATACTTTTCGTAAAGCTCCCCCGCGCCTTCCATTGCCACTCTTTTTGCATAGATCTGATATCTGCCATCCCTCTCATACAGGCCTATGCGTCCGGAGATTACGACTGCCAGGCCCTCTTTCAGGGTAAATTTAAGCGTTCTTGCATCAGAGGAAAACATTACGCCTGGAATCTGCGACCTGCTGTCTTTGACAGTGAAATAGATATGCCCTGAGGAATGGTATTTTACATTGGAAAGCTCACCCTTAAGCTCAATCTCGCTTAGAAGGATGTCGTCTTCCAGGATGCCGCGTATATAGGCATTGACCTGGCTTACAGTATAGATTCTGGGATTATTCATACCAATTTAGCCAATATCCCGTTTACGAAAGATGGAGAATCATCCTGGCCATAGCGCTTGGAAAGTTCCACAGCTTCATTAATGGCGACCTTGGTAGGCACGTCCTCGTCGTAGAGGATCTCATAGGCGGCCAGCCTGATCAGCGCAAGCTCCACCCTGCCCATGCGGCCTAAGCCCCATCCTTCGGACTTTTCGGCTATGGTGGCATCCAGAACATCGAGTTTATTAACAATATTCAGGAACTTGGCTTCTATATATTCCCTGTCCTTATCCTTGATGCCGCCGTCAAGGTAGTCCAGATACCTTTTTGACAGGCTTGCCATATCGGCATCGGGATGGAAATCCATCATAAAGACCAGGGCGAAGATATGTTCCCTTAAACGGCTCCTCTTCATGCAGGCTCAGCCGCCCCCATTTGTATGCCTACGACCTTTATATTGACATCGGCTACGGAGAGTCCTGTCATATATTCTATGGCGGTCTTTATCTTTTCCTGGACCCTTTTGCAGATATCGGGAATGCTGTGGCCGTATAGGATGGTAAGGGAGACATCTGCCCTGACCATTCCGTCAGATACCTCTATGCGGACCCCTTTGTCTGCTTTTTTCATGCCGACGTATGCCATAATGGTCTTCCCCATGCCACCGGCCATGGTGGCGACTCCCTCCACCTCCTGGGCGGCGAGGGCGGCGATTACGGCAACAACGTCGTCGGCTATTTTCACATCTCCCGCAACACCGCTATTGATAAGGGTTTTTTTATCCTGAGTCTCATTGGCCATGCCTGTCTCCTTAATAACTCCAGCATAAGAAAAACTGCACATACTCCATCATCCTACCACAATTAGACAGAAAATGAAAGCGTACACTCTCTGTCGTCCTTTATATAGCGCACCCTGTCCATTCCGGGCAATAGATCGAAGATTTTTTCCTCTGTAAAAAGGGCTTCTGACATTTCATTGTATATATCATCATCGGCAAAGCGCACAGTGAAAATATGTTCCCCAAGTGTCCTCTCATAGTTGAATACGGCCTGCAGCCTTGCCATGTCTGCGCTCTTAAAGTACAGGCTTTCCCTGACATAGTAGTAGGCGTCCAGGGAATTGCATTTGGGAAGCTCTACAGGGCTCTCCAGCTTATGCGTTCTTTCTAATATATTTTCATCACAGCCGAAATAGTTGTAATTGGTCTGTTCCGTTAGCAGGTTGCCGCCGCTCCTGTAGGAGCTGTCCCCCCAGGTAGTGTCCAGGTAGCAGTAGGTGCCGTCTATACGGACTAAGTTCCAGGAATGGCTCTCATCATCGGTGGTACCGTATGCCAGAGTGCAGAAAATGCCCAGGCGGTCAAGGAGATATTTGGTAGCCATTGTATAGCCCTGGCAGACGCTCCGTCCATTTAGGAATACAGAAGAGATATTTTGGTTGTCGGGGGCATTTAAGTCGTATTCCGTATGGGAGATTATCCATTCGAATATATATTTGACCTGCTCATATTCCCCCTCGCCTTCAGGGACTCCCACCAGCACATCGGCAGCGGCCGATTCTATTTCGGCCTCTTTCCGTTTCCTTTCTTCTTTGCTGCAATTATATTTGCCCGATATTTCAAGCTTTATGGGCACTCCGTCCCTGGTGGTGAGGGTGGTGCGGTAGCCGTCTACGAAGAAGAGGGAGGGGTGGTCCATCATCACGAGGTTGAAAATGCGGTCTATGCGGCCGGTGTCCAGGCTGGAGAGCCGCACATCCTCTTTCATCTGGAAAAAGCAGTTGTAGAGCTGCATATATAGCTTTTTGTCATCCTTGTCCAATGTGGAGAAGCAGTAATTCCGTTCATCTTCCATGACAGATTCATCACTGTCAGGGACGCCTTCCGCTTCCTCTTCGTCTTCCCCTTTTTCTTCTTTGTCCCCTTCTTTTATTTCCTCTGCGCCTTCCTCAGGACCGCCTTCTTCTTTGCCGCCGGCATCCTCCTCCTCTTCCACAACTATGCTTTCTTCCCCGTAGAAAGGGCTGCGCCCGGCATCATCCTCTTCAGCGGTCCCAGATACCGTTTCTGCTATGGTACTGGCTGTCTCTTCCATTAAATCCTGCAGGGAGCCCCAGAAACCCTTTATCTTATCCCCCAGTTCTTCAAAGCCCTGGGACATCTCATCGGAGGCGGATTCCTTTAGGGCTTCTCGCATACAGCCTGTGAGGCTTAAGCATGAGAGAAGGCCGCAGAGAAAGATGATCGCTATTTTTGAGGGCTTGCGATTGTTTTTATTATTATCAGGAGTTTTTGCCATAAATCAAGTATAGTACCCAAAGGTCAGGTGGCTGTCAATTATATGCTTATTCGTTGCAATTTCTGATTTATTGGCATATAATCCCGCATAAGTGTTTTGAGATATATGCTTTCGGGCCAGAAGAGTTTCGGCCAAATAGTGCAGGAAAGGGAGGTGATCCAATTGGCTGAAGATGTTTTTGACCATAGCAGACTGTATTCCGTTCAGGATCACACTGCCCCTCGTGACCTGTACGAAAGCCTTATTGCGAGGGTCAGGAAATACCATCCGTCAGACGACATAAGCCTCATAGAGAAGGCCTACCATGTGGCCGAAAATGCCCATAGCGGGCAGGTCAGGAAGAGCGGGGAGCCTTATATTATACACCCCTTATGTACATCCATCATTCTGTCGGACTTAGAGCTCGATAAGGAAACCCTCGTGGCAGGGCTTCTGCACGATGTCGTGGAAGACACGATAATGACTACAGATGACCTGAAGAGGGAATTCGGGGAGGATGTGGCCCATCTGGTGGACGGCGTCACCAAGCTCAGTAAGCTCAAGTATCAGGGAGATAAGGTCGAATTCCAGGCGGATAATTTAAGGAAGATGTTCCTCGCCATGGCCAGGGACATAAGGGTAATAATGATAAAGCTCGCCGACAGGCTGCACAATATGAGGACCCTTAAGTACCAGCCGCCCAATAAGCAGCTGGAGATATCCAGGGAGACCATGGATATCTATTCCCCCATAGCGCAGAGGCTGGGCATATCCAGGGTAAAAATAGAACTGGATGACCTCTCATTAAAGTACTTAAAGCCCGATGTGTATAATGACCTCAAAACTAAGATAGCCCAGAGGAAGGAAGAGAGGGAGGAATTTGTCTCCCTCATAGTGCATGAGGTCAGCGGAAGGATAAAAGAGGCGGGGATAACGGCCCTCGTTAACGGCAGGGTAAAGCATTTCTTCTCCATTTATAAAAAAATGGTGAACCAGCACAAGACCCTTGACCAGATTTATGACCTTTTCGCGATAAGGATAATAGTAAAGACTGTTAAGGACTGTTACGCGGCCCTTGGAATTATACATGAGATGTATAAGCCTATTCCGGGCAGGTTCAAGGACTACATAGCCATGCCTAAGGCCAATATGTACCAGTCTTTGCATACCACTTTGATAGGCCCGAACGGCACTCCCTTTGAGATACAGATACGTACGTCTGAAATGCATAGGACTGCCGAATTCGGCATAGCCGCCCACTGGAAATACAAGGAAGTTTCAGATGGCAGGCATCCTGACGAGAGGGAAGAGGAAAAGCTTTCCTGGCTTAGGCAGATACTGGAGTGGCAGAAGAATCTATCTGACAATAAAGAGTTCATGGACCTCATTAAGAGCGACCTTAACCTTTTCTCCGACTTCGTGTATTGCTTTACTCCTCAGGGAGATGTAAAGAACCTCCCTTCGGGATCTACTCCGGTGGACTTTGCATATAGCATACATTCTGCCGTCGGGAACAAAATGGTGGGAGCCAGGGTCAATGGGAAGCTGGTCCCAATTGACTATGTGATACAGAATGGCGACAGGGTGGAGATAATCACGAGCCAGAATTCCAAAGGACCCAGCCGCGACTGGCTTATGCTGGTCAAGTCTACCCAGGCCAGGACCAAGATTAACCAGTGGTTCAAGAATGAGTTCAAAGAGGACAATATAATCAGGGGGAAGGAGGCTTTTGCCGACTACTGCAAGGCGCATGGCATCAAGGAACAGGACATACTGAAGGCCGAATATGAAAAGGCAGTGATAGAAAAGTATGGCTTCAGAAATTTCGATGCCGTATTTGCGGCCATAGGCCATGGGGGCCTGAAAGAAGGCCAGGTCGTAAATAAGATGCTGGAGCGTTTTGAGGCCGACCACAGGAAGGCCGAGAGCGATGAGGTTATCCTTGAGAACTTAAATGAGCCTATTAAACACCGGCGCATGAGGGAACAGGGCGGCATAATCGTAAAAGGCGTGGCTGACGTGTCCGTTCATTTTTCCAAATGCTGCAGCCCCCTGCCGGGAGACGAGATAGTTGGATATGTGACCAGGGGCAGGGGTGTATCCATACACAGGACGGACTGCATAAACCTCATGTATATGTCTGAGCTGGAGAGGGAGAGGCTGATAGAGGCCGAGTGGCAGAAGAGCGACGGCACGGCTGATGAGTATTTGGCAGAGATCAATATTTTTGCAAACAACAGGAACGGCTTATTGGTGGATATTTCCAAGATCCTAAGCGACATGAACATAAGCATAGCATCCTTAAACAGCAGGGTGAATAAAGAGGGCATAGCTACTATAGATATGTCCTTTAATATCCACAATACGGGAGAGCTTAAGGTCATATTGAATAAGCTTAAGGGCATACAGGGCGTAATAGATATAACTAGGGTATAGGAGCCTTAGGGAGGAAGGAGCATACATGGGCCTGTCTAATGTGACGAGAATGATAGTGGGACCTATAGAGACTAATTGTTTTTTTCTGGAGAATAAAGAGAGCCATGAGGTGGCTATAATAGACCCTGGGGAGAGCGGAGAGGAGATTTATGGGAGAATAAAAAGGCAGGGGATGCATCTCACAGCCGTGCTTTTAACCCATGGCCATTTCGACCATATAACGGGGATAGCGGCCCTTCTGAGCGCCGCTGCGCAGGATGGGAAAGCAGATGTGCCCGTATATGCCGCCGAAACTGAGGAAAGGCTGCTTAAGGATGTTAGCCTTAATGGCTCCGATGGAATGGGGAGAGGGGGCGTTACCGCCAAGGCAGACCGCCTTCTTAAAGATGGCGAGGTGTTTAGCCTGGCCGGTTTTTCAATCCGCTGCATACACACGCCGGGGCATACTGAGGGAAGCTGCTGCTACTATGTGGAGTCTGAAGGCCTGCTCTTTTCAGGAGACACCCTCTTTGAAGGCTCCGTGGGAAGAACGGACTTTCCCACCGGCTCTATGCGGGTGCTGCTGTCATCCATAAAGGGCAAGCTTTTTAAGCTGCCGGATGAGACGAGGGTGCTCACAGGACATGGCGGGGATACTACTATAGGGGATGAAAAGCGATACAATCCCTTCCTTAGCGGAGACGCTATATAGGCAGGGCAATTCATTGCCGCAATAATGCGGCAGAAAGAGGCAAGATGAAATTAGTGAAAAAGCCCGTCACTGGCATGAAGGACATATTACCGGAGGAAATGGCCATACGGAATGAGGTGATAGGGAAGGTTCGTGAGGTCTATGGACGTTTTGGCTTTACCGAGATAGAGACCCCTATAGTTGAGCATATAGAGAACTTAAGCTCCAATCAGGGCGGGGAAAACGAGAAGCTGATCTTCCGCATATTGAAAAGAGGAGAAAAACTGAAGCTGGACAATGTGAAGGATTCCTCTGACCTTACGGATTCGGGCCTTCGCTATGATCTGACCCTGCCGCTGTCCCGCTTTTTTGCGGCCAATATGAATGAGCTCCCCATGCCCTTTAAGGCTCTGCAGCTAGGGAATGTCTTCAGGGCAGACAGGCCGCAGAGGGGGAGGTTCCGCCAGTTTATGCAGTGCGACATAGACATATTGGGAGATGGCTCAATACTGGCAGAGACAGAGCTAATTCTGGCCACTACGGCACTGCTTAATGAAGTTGGCTTCAGCGGTTTCACTGTGCGTATTTCTGACAGGCGTATTCTGCATGCCATGGCAGATTACAGTGGTTTTCGGGCAGAGACCCACGATAATCTTTTTATCTTTCTGGACAAGATGGATAAAATAGGCATAGAAGGCGTAAAGGAAGAGCTTTTGAAGGCCGGATACGCCGAGGAAGGTGTGGACAAGTGCCTTTCGCTTTTTTCACTCTGCACAGAGGGCAGCATAAGCAATCTGGAGCTATTATCCGGAAAGCTTGGGGACAGCCTTGATGGGGCTGTGCTTTCTTCGCTAAAAGGCATCATGGAGAATGTGGATAAAGTGAGGGGAGACGGCTTTGAGCTTAAGTTTGACCCTACCCTTGTCAGGGGCATGGGGTATTACACGGGCACTATTTTTGAGATAGAGGCCATGGAATTTGGCTCTTCCATAGCAGGAGGCGGCCGCTATGATGGGATGGTGGGTAAATTCCTGGGGCAGGAGGTGCCATCCTGTGGCCTGTCCATAGGATTTGAACGCATAATCACTATTTTGCTTGAAAAGGGCTATGATGCGAGGACGCAGGAAGAAAAGACAGCCTTCCTTTTGGAGAAAAGGCTATCCGGTGAAAGGCTCTCTGATATAATGAAAGAAGCCATGGATTTGAGAAAAGGCGGAAAAACAGTGCTTGTGACCTATATGGCGAAGAATAAAAAGTTCCAGAAGGAAAAATTAAAGCAGGAAGGCTATAGTGACATAAAGGAGTTTTTTGATTAGGCTATTTCGAGCTATGTAAGCGATTTTTGCTTAAAGATTATCGGAGAAAAAGACAAGCAGGATATACAAATTATTTTGCGACAGATCCTAAGTTCGTTTGTTATAGTTGTTTTATAGAGTATTTTAGGAGGATAGGGATCAGATGATACAGTCCAGGACACATACCTGCAATGAGCTAAGGCTCCAGAATGTAGGGGAAAAAGTGACCATCTGCGGGTGGTTCGAGAATATAAGGAAGGTCTCCAAGGCACTGGCATTCCTTGTGCTTAGGGACTTCTATGGGAAAACGCAGGTGGTGATAGAGACTGAGGAATTGATGGCAAAGCTTGCCGGCATCAATACAGAGTCAACCTTGAGTGTAAGGGGGACTGTGAGGGAGCGTTCTTCAAAGAATCCGGACATGGCTACAGGGGACATAGAAGTAGTGCCGGAAGATATCAGCGTGCTGAGCAAGTGCATATTCAGTGAGCTGCCATTTGAGGTAAACCGCTCAAAGGAGGCAGATGAGAATTTAAGGCTCAGGTACCGTTTTCTGGACCTCAGGAATCCTGCTGTCAAGGATAGGATAGTCCTGCGCAGCAATGTAATTTCCGCCCTTAGGAAATCTATGATAGAAAAGGATTTTCTAGAGATTACTACTCCCATACTGACCTGCTCATCCCCTGAGGGCGCGAGGGACTATCTGGTCCCTTCCCGCATACATCCGGGGAAATTCTATGCGCTGCCCCAGGCTCCCCAGCAGTTTAAGCAGATACTCATGGCCTCAGGCATAGACCGCTATTTCCAGATAGCCCCCTGCTTTAGGGACGAGGACGCCAGGGCCGACCGCTCTCCGGGGGAATTCTACCAGCTGGACATGGAAATGGCTTTCGCAGGCCAGGACGATGTATTCTCTATCCTGGAGGAAGTGCTGCCGCCTGTATTTGCTGAGTATGGCATATATAAGAGGGCATCAAAGCCGCCATTTAAAAGGATAGCCTATCTGGAAGCCATGGAGAGCTTTGGCACTGATAAGCCGGACCTGCGCATAGACTTGAGGATAAAGGATGTGACGGACATACTCTCCGGCTGCGGTTTTGAGCCATTCAGTGAAGGCAACAGCATAAAGGCGGTGAAGGTTTCTGATTTCCAGCTTTCCAGAAAGGCTATAGACAAGATACTCTCTGACACAGAGGTCATCACTGCCCGCAAGGCCTGCTGGGTAAAGGTGGGAGAGGATGGCGGCCTCACAGGGGGCATTTCCAAATTCCTAAAGGAAAGGGAAAAGGCTTTTATAGATGAGCTGGACCTGTCTCCGGGAGATGCCGTATTCATGGCGGCGGGAAAGCTTAAGGAGGCCCAGAAGGTTGCAGGGGTGTTAATCAAGCTCTTAGGCCCTCTAACGGGGCACATGGATAAAGAGGCCTATGAATTCTGCTGGATAGTGGATTTCCCCATGTACGAGATAGGAGAGGAATCGGGGGAATTGGAATTCTGCCACAATCCCTTTTCCATGCCTCAGGGCGGCCTATCGGCCTTAAAGGAAAAAGACCCGCTTGAAATACTGGCATACCAGTATGACCTCGTCTGCAATGGGGTGGAGCTCTCCAGCGGCGCCGTCCGTAACCACGATCCTGAGATAATGGTGGAAGCTTTCCGCATAGTTGGCCTCACGGAAAACGATGTCAAGAAGAAATTCCCCGCTATGTACAATGCTTTCTGCTATGGAGCTCCCCCGCATGCGGGCATAGCCCCAGGGGTGGACCGTATGGTCATGCTGATAGCAGGGGAAGAGTCCATAAGGGAGGTCATTCCCTTCCCTATGAATAAAAATGCGCAGGACCTCATGATGGGAGCGCCTTCAGAGGTAAGCGCAAAGCAGCTTGAGGATGTGCATATTGCTTGCGTCGGTACGGACGAGTAGGGGTCTATAGAGGAGCATAAAGATAAGTTTATGGAATCTATAGAAAAAAAAGAGGAAAGTGACAGGGAGATTCCCTTGTCCGAATTATATTCATATACACACTATCTGTACGGAGAGGCTTTCCTAGGCTCGCATCAGGGTATGCGTTTCCGCCTTTCGAGAGAGCCTTTGGAGAATGTGACCTTTCGTAAAAAAGAGGAATGGGCTAAGGATGCAAGGTTCCTGCTCTATATCTGACCGGAGCCCTTCTCTTTTGAGAAGACAGCTGATGATGATAAACAGAGCTTTACCTTTCCTTTTACTGAAGAAGGGCTCATAGAGGCAGTGGAGTGCTTGAATAGGGAATTTGGTAATTCGAGGGATAGGTGGAGGGCGGCAAAGGAGAAAAGGTGGGCAAAAGAAGGGTTATAGTAATAGTATTGGACAGCTTCGGCATAGGAGAGCTGCCGGATGCGGCGGACTTTGGGGATTACGGCGTAAATACCTTAAGGAGCTGCTATAAGAGCAGCTTTTTGTCTATTCCGAATATGGCTGCCCTGGGGCTTTTCAATATAGACGGTGTGGATTTTGCCACAAAGGCCGCAGCGCCTAAGGGCAAGTATGGGCGGCTTAAGGAGGCTTCCAAGGGCAAGGACACTACCATAGGCCATTGGGAAATAGCGGGACTTATAACGCCCCATCCCCTGCCTACTTATCCGGAGGGCTTTCCGGAGGAGGTGCTTGGGCCTTTCAGGGAAGCTACAAAGAGAGGGGTGCTCTGCAATAAACCCTATTCGGGGACAGAAGTGATAAATGACTATGGCGATCAGCATTTAAGGACAGGGGACCTCATAGTATATACATCTGCTGATAGCGTTTTCCAGATAGCCGCGCATGAAGAACTCATTCCGCCTGAAGAATTATATAGCTACTGCCGCATAGCGAGGGGCATACTAAAGGGCAAGCATGGCGTAGGACGGGTCATAGCGAGGCCTTTCATTGGAAAAAGCGGGGCTTACGAGAGAACCGTGCGCAGGCACGACTTTTCCATAGAGCCGCCTCAAAAGACCATGTTATCTCTGATATCAGAGGCGGGGCAGGAAGTGCTGGCCGTGGGAAAGATACATGATATCTTTGCAGGCAAGGGCATGACGGAATATGTCTATACAGAGGGGAATGCGGACGGCATAGATAAGACGCTCCTCTTTATGGAAAAGGATTTCGAGGGGCTTCTTTTCACAAATCTGGTGGACTATGACATGCTCTATGGGCACAGGAGGGATGTGGACGGCTATGCGAAGGCTCTCTCTTACTTTGATGGGAGGCTTCCTGAAATCATGGCGGCTATGAGGGATGATGATATACTCATGCTGACAGCTGATCACGGCTGCGATCCCGCATACGAAAAGAGCACGGACCATACCAGGGAATATGTGCCCCTCCTCATTGCAGGAAAGGGGATAAGGCCGGAAAACCTTTTCACAAGGGACAGCTATGCAGACATAGCACAGACGGTCTGTGGCTATCTCAGTGTGGATGCCTCTCTGCTTAAAGGAAAGCCCATAGAACTTCCTTAGGAACTGTTACAGGATAATTGTGCATTCTGCTTGTTATAGTACTGTTCAAAAAAGTTCCAGTGGTACGGTTGAAATCTGAGTCTGCATAAAATCTGTCTTCTACGACGAATTCATAGCAAACGAATTTAGAAATTGCCTGATCAGAAGCTGATAATGCCCTGCATTTGGCATTATTATCTCCTGATAGTGCAATTTCTTAATTAGTCTCCTATATTACGCTTTTGAGGAGCAGAAGATAGATTTTATTCGGAAGGGGCGCAAGTCATCCGTACAGCTGGAAAAGGTTACATAGCAGAGGCAATTTATAATATTAGTTTGCTTTAAGTTAAGAAGAGATAATAAGATCAAGGAGTAAAGTAATTGTCGGATTTGACTAAGGAAATAAATAAAAGGCGGACCTTTGCCATAATTTCACATCCCGATGCGGGTAAGACCACCTTGACTGAGAAGTTTTTGCTATACGGCGGGCAGATAAATCTGGCAGGCTCAGTGAAAGGAAAGGCCACGGCCAGACATGCCGTGTCTGACTGGATGGACATAGAGAAGGAGAGGGGGATTTCAGTCACCTCTTCCGTACTGCAGTTTGAGTATGAGAACTGCTGCATAAATATACTGGACACGCCGGGGCATCAGGACTTTTCTGAGGACACATACAGGACCCTCATGGCCGCTGATTCTGCTGTGATGGTGATAGATGCGGCTAAGGGAGTGGAGCCCCAGACCCGCAAGCTATTCAAGGTCTGTGGCAGAAGGGGCATACCCATCTTTACATTTATAAATAAGATGGACAGGGATGCAAGGGACAGCTTTGAACTGGTGGACGAGATAGAGAAGGAGCTGGGGATAGCAGTCTGCCCCGTGAACTGGCCCATAGGCTCAGGCAAAGCATTCAAAGGGGTCTACGACAGGCGGAGTAAAGAGATCGTGGCCTTTTCCGATACGGAAAAGGGTACTAAGGAGGGTAGGGAGCGGCATATAGCCCTGGATGACGAAAAAGCTTCCACAGATTATATAGGTGAGGATGCGAGGGAACTATTGTTGTCAGAGATAGAGCTTTTGGACGGCGCAAGTCCCGAATTCGACCAGGCTGAAGTGGACCATGGCCAGCTTTCCCCTGTATTCTTTGGCTCTGCCCTCACGAATTTCGGAGTTGGGATGTTTCTCCACGATTTTCTGAAAATGACCTCCCCCCCGCTCCCAAGGCTTTCAGAGGGCAATGTGGT
This sequence comes from Lachnospiraceae bacterium, assembly GCA_017634355.1. GTDB lineage: Bacteria > Bacillota > Clostridia > Lachnospirales > Lachnospiraceae > NK4A144. The sequence continues at coordinate 7,767 of JAGBNO010000060.1, read as the reverse complement.
GGATCCCGTGAAGGAGGGCTTCTCAGCCTTTGTATTCAAGATACAGGCCAATATGAATAAGGCCCATAGGGACAGGGTGGCCTTTATGCGTATCTGTTCCGGAAAATTTACGGCAGGAATGGATGTCTATCATGTGCAGGGCGGCAAGAATGTACGGCTCATGCAGCCCCAGCAGATGATGGCAGACGACAGGCATGTGGTAGACGAGGCCTACGCAGGAGATATCATAGGCGTTTTCGATCCGGGCATATTCAGCATAGGAGATACTCTCTGTATGCCTGGACGTAAGCTGCATTTTGCAGGCATCCCTACTTTTGCTCCGGAGCATTTTGCCAGAGTGCGGCAGGTGGATACCATGAAGCGCAAGCAGTTTGTGAAGGGGATAATGCAGATAGCCCAGGAGGGCGCCATACAGATATTCCAGGAAGACAATTACGGAATGGAAGAGGTGGTCGTGGGCGTAGTAGGAGTTCTGCAGTTTGAGGTACTGCAGTACAGGCTGAAAAATGAGTACAGTGTGGAAATTATACTGGAGAAACTCCCCTACGAGCACATACGCTGGATAAAGGACAGGGACACTGACTTAGACAGGGTAACCGGCACCTCGGACATGAAGAAGCTCAGGGACTTAAAGGGCAGGCCGCTTCTTCTCTTTGTAAACCAGTGGAGCATAGGAATGACCCTGGACCGGAACGAGGGAATGGAGCTGGAGGAGTACAGCGATAACTAGTACATGCAGGCATATCTCATAAAAGCGTTTTTTATTTTATCAGAGCCAGTAATCATTGGTGTAGTACTTGCCGGAACTATCGGCAGGTATTACATCAATTTTTTCTTCCATTTTTTCATTTTCTGAGAGGTCTTTGTAGAAATAAGCCATAGTGGCGTGTAAATAGGGAATGGCCCAGAGCAAGGCAAGCCCGAAGGACACTATCCCCAATAGGCAGAAGCCAAGGAAGCTTAGCATAAGTATAAGCAGGCGCAGCTTTTGTCCTTTCATCAGCTGAAAAGAAGCCTTTAGAATGTCCCTTGCCCTGTATTCGGGGTGGTCGCAAAATATGTAATAGATTAATGAGGCTCCGAAGAGTATGCTGTAGCTTATGGGGATAAAGGCTATTATTCCAAGGGTAAAGGCGACAATGCCGGTAATGGAGGCATTGAGCGCTATTAAAAGGATGGTGCCTATAACAGGCGGTATAAATGAAGGCAAGAGATACAGCAGCAGCCATAGTTCCATTTGTATGCATTTTAAGGGATCATGCCTAAAGAAGTAGAAGATATCCCCCATGCCGGGTTTCTGGCCCCTGATAAGCTTAAGGTACTGATAGTACCAGCCTCCAGACAGGATAAATGCTATGAAGAGCAGCGGGAGTTGCATGATAACTATGACGGGGTAGAGCCAGACAGGAATGACGGGCGCATTTTGTAAGAGTATGCGCAGGGGGGATGAGGTCATGCTGAGAAGCAGGTCCATTATGATATAACATCCTACCAGAGTCCCATAGTTTCCGAGGAGAGTTTCCCTGGCGGCGGATTTAAGCTCTTTTATTGTTTTATTCATATCTTTTTTCTTCCTTAAGTTTGTTTTATGTTACCTATAGGAAACAAGTTATAGCAAACGAATTTAGAAATTGCCTGATCAGGAGCCGATGATGTTCTGCTTATGGCATTACCGACTCCTGATAGTGCAGTTTGTCAATTCGTTTCCTATACTTTGCCGTAAAAGCTTTATCTCAAAAGTATACATTGAAATTGCGCCAGGGTCAAAGTACCGGCGGGCTGTTTTTGTGGAACTGCCGCAGTTTTTATTGTCCTTGATTATATAGTATGGTATATTTGCAACGAAATGAGATGGCATGCCACTGGCATATTTTGCACTGGCACATTTTGCCCCATGTGTGCCGCAAAAAACGCGGCAGAAAGAGCCTCAATTGCTTTGCAGTAGTTAGACAGATATTGCGAAACACCAGCGCAATATGAGGAGGGAAATATGAAAATACTATTTGTGAATGCCTGTGTGAGAGAAGAGTCGAGGACCAGAAGACTTGCGGAACGGGTGCTGGAGAAATTGCAGATGGAAAATGACAGGGTCGAAGAGATCAAGGTATCGGAAGTAGATGCTATAAGGGATGATGCTTTTATAGTATCCCGAAACGGGGCATCTGAAGCAATGGATTTTTCTGCCAGCGCTTATGCCCCGGCCAGGCAATTTGCAGAGGCGGATATGATCGTTATTGCGGCGCCGTACTGGGATCTGTCCTTTCCGGCAATTCTTAAGGCATATTTCGAGCAGATCAATGTGGTCGGCCTGACTTTTGAATATACTGAAGACGGAAAACCAAGGGGGCTTTGTAAAGCCAAAAAGCTAATTTATGTGACGACTGCCGGAGGGCCTATCTTATCTGATGATTACGGCTATGGCTATGTTAAGTCTTTGGCGCAGACTTTTTATGGAATACCTGAGGTATGTGAGATAAAAGCCGAAGGGCTGGATGTGTTTGGCGCAGATGTAGAAAAGCTATTGGATAATGCGTTTTTTGAATTTTGGAAGCAAGGTGCTGTTGAATAGCTAGAGTTTTTTCTACAATAAATGTCGCAGCGATTAACAGTTTATGGTGGGAAGACAGAGTAAATGTAAGGAGGGAAAACAGTTATGAATATTATCGGAATTATTATTTTATCATTACTTGGCGTAGGAATCATAGTAGCACTCTACTGGTTTGTGATGGTTAAAATTAAGGGCGTGGAAACTGATGGGGTCATCAGCAGGATAGAGGAATATGAGTCTTCAAGTTCTGACGCACCAGCCATGGTCAAAGAATACTATGTGAAGTTTAAAATCCAGGATGGCAAGAGCGTGGAGTCAAAGCTTTCTAATCCGACCAGACCGTCCGACCTTCTGAAATTCGGAAGCTCTCTTGCCGTTGGAGACAGAATAAGGATAAAATACCTGCCTGGCAAAGAGGTCTTTGTGGTGATGGTAGGGAATGGATAAGTATTTGAGAGTAACCTAGTGTCCTGACACATTCTTATTTGAACTAATTGCTTGTCTGATTTCCGTATGCTTCGTTGTCGTCAGTCAGCGGTGCCCGCACCGCTTCCTTCCTTCGCCTCGCATACGAAAATCATCCTTCGCAATTAGTTTCAAAATGAATGTGTCAGTACACTAGATTTAGATCATATATAAGCTTATTCTATATGCACTTTCTTCCTAAGTTATTTCTGAACAGCTCCTAATGTCGTTTATTATAGTATAGATAAGTATTCTTATCATAATAGTGGGCTTTCCTTAAGTCGGACTGGCTGACGGATGAATATATCATGCCTTTTTAGGGAGTTTAAGATGGGAAAGAATGGAAGAGTGCCGGAGATACGCTTTCCAGGGTTTACGGACGATTGGGAACAGCGGAAGTTGTCGGAGAAGATTGCTGGATTTTTTAGAGACCTTATCACCATTCACCAGCGTAAGCTTGATAATATGAAAGACTACAAAAAAGGCCTTCTTCAAAAAATGTTCGTATAGGAGCCGTAATTGTTTTACAGGAGTTGGTCAGATTTTGCAAAAAACCACCGCAACAGAGGAGCCGAGCACTGTAAAAGAGTAAGTCAGATATTAGAATATGCTATTCTAATAGAGGAGAATAAGATTTTCTTTTGGTTGCTATTCAGCACCCCGGTCTTGGAATGAAAGAATTCCATTCCTGTTTTATGACTTTTTGCAGGGTGCTGAATAGCTTCTTATTACTGATAGCACATAAAATACTGCCACTGCAGGTTAGCGTAGCGTATGACGCAATATTTCAAATATCATGCGGCCTTATCCATTGCATATTCTTCCTCTAGCTCATAATAGCTTTCAATAGAATCATCAAAGAGCTCAAACAGATCTTCCTGTGAAATAAGGCCGTCCTCGTTTGTTTCTATCCCTTCAAATTCTACTGCATATCGTAAAGGGGGATTGTCAAGTGACAATATATCGGCGTTTCGAATCTGGTCTGCGCTGCGGTACAAAAGGTTTACACGGTACCAGATACTGTCGTCTTCACTGCGGAAGCGTTCAAACATCAGTTTGACACCTATAGGCGTCATTGTTTCTATGCTGCCCGGAAGCGAATATGGCTCGGCTCCGAGGGCTGACAGGGTACCTAAAACAGTACAGTCATGGGCACAGAAAAAGCTGAGCTTACGGTCCTCATTCTTAAGCTCGCCCTCAAGCTCCTCAAGTAAGGGCTTTGTTATATTAACAGCCGCCAGTGGCGCGCCATGCCGTATTTTTAAAGCTGTTGTCATAAAGCTGCCTATAGTCTCCCAATCATTTCTGGAAAGATCATGTCCGAAAGCCGCCGCTTTATCATCCTGTTCCTCATAATACTGGAGTATAAGCGCATCTGCCACCTGGTTTGCGGTCTTGACGGCCCCTGTGATATCAGGTTCTTCTTCGGGCGACATGGTGTAGCCTGTAGGATCTTTAAGGAGATCGCCGTATTTCCCGCTTTTATAGGCTTCACTGTCCTTCATGTCAACAGTGTCCATAATAAGCGCTATGGCATCCCTGGTCTCTTCGCTTATGCCCTCAAATCCGTCATCGCCTCCCAGCTCAGCGACTTGTTCATTAACCTCCTCGGCATATTCATCGGAATAGAAATGAATGGCGGGCTTCATAAAGTCCTTGGTATTATTTGTATCTCCCGGATACTCCACCGTAATATCGGCAAGGGGGAACAGCCCTGAAGCAAAAAATCTGGCAGTCGCGCGGCAGCGCTGCTTGTCGCGGGCATTAAAACGCACTTCTCCTGGAGCGGGTATGGAATTCTCAGATATCAGGCCCTCCTCATCCAGCCATTCGCTGAAATACTGTCCCATGTTGGTTTCAAGAAGCCCTCCCTTAACTGTTAATTCGCTGGCGGGGGCAGACCACTTTATCCATTCATGCGGAGTCAGTTCCTGAGGTACAGAACCGCTGCTTGAAAGGGGTGCGCGCAGATTGTGACGTGACAGTATGACCACCTGCTCCAAGGTATATCCGTCTAATTTATTATTTGTCTCCTCCGTTTCGGGAACTATCGCAATATCTTCCTCCTCTATTGCGGTGTTTTTTGCAATATCTGACTCATTGCCGGAAAGCAATTGAGGATCATCCCCGGCAGGTAATTGAGGATCACTCTTTTCCGCTGAATCGGCATTAAGCGCGGATTCAGCCGGCTCTGAGCTTTCCTCCGCCTCTGCGTTTTCAGATACGCTGCCTATTCCCTTTATATCAACATTGTCTACGTTGATACTGCAGGCAGATAAAGATATAATGCCCGCTAATGCCGCGATCACAAAGCCATATCTCATTGGTTTTCTCATTACGTCGCCTCCTGTCTTATTACACTTACCTTTTTTGAAACTGAATTAAAATAGGTTTTAGATAGTTATAGCAAATGAGTTTAGAAATTGCCTGATCAGGGGCCTATAATGCCTTGCTTTTTGCATTATCGGCTCCTGATAGCGCAATTTGTTAATTCGTTGTTGCTATTCGGAACCCCCTTGCATATAGTCATTTTTGAAACAACGAGCTCACTCGATTGTTTCAAAAATGGCTATATCTGCACCCCACTACCGAGCAAAATTTGATTTCCGATTGTTTTTAGCGATCAGAAATCAAATTTTACGGCCACGTTTTGACCGGCTAAGCCGGTCAGTGGCCAGGGCAAGGCGGAAAGGGGGGTCTGAATAGTTACAATTTGTTTGCTATACTATAGCATACAAAGAAAAAAAGAAAAATATGGCCAAAGCCGTATTGGGAGCACGGAAAATATTAAACTGTTTAATGAACAATACACATCTTTTCTTTTCCGGTAAAATGCTATATAATTGCAACAGCTTTATACTATGGTGTCGTCTCTATTAACAATAGAACTTCAGGATTGATTTAATGGCAGATAAGCTACATCCAATAAATGATGTAAATAAGCTCTTCTATTACTTCTTTTCAGAAAAGGAGAGTTGTTCTATTGTCATGAACATTTCCCTTTCGGCACCTGTCAAGCCCGCAGTTCTGAAAAAAGCCCTGAATTTTTCCCTTTTAAGATATCCGAATTTCAGGCAGATGCCTGTCATAGACAAGGAAGGCCATCTCTTTACCATGGACAATGATAAGGAGGCCGATGTCTATCCTTATGATCCGGATGCGGCGGAACTAGGCAGCAGTGAAACTAAGGGTTTCCTCTTCCGGGTGATGCACATGGGAAAAAAGATATGGATTTCCGTATTCCATGGTGTATGTGACGGCAAGGGGCTCTATATGTTCGCCCGCACCCTTATCTATAATTATTTCATATTGCAGGGGCGGAGGCTCAGTAATGAAGGCGGGCAGATACTGACTCTGGATGTAAAGGAAGATCCTTCGGAAATGGCTGATCCCTTTAAGCATTATCCGGAGATAAATTCATCTGCAAAGCCAGTCTTTAATAGGAGAAAGGACCATAAGGTTTTTTATCTGCCGGAAGAACCGCTGGGAGTGGACAAGTGCGGCTTCCACCGTATGTTCCAGTTTGTTCTGGATAAGGAGAAACTGCTGGGACTTGCCCATGAAGCCTGGACTACCCTGGATGCCTATTTCAATCTTCTCGTAGCAAAGAGTATAAGAGAGTCCTACAATACAGACGACAGGGTCATAATGGAGCTTGGAGCCGTAGATCTGCGTCCTTTCTATAAGAGCCGTTACCTCCAGAACATGAGGGAACTCTATTGGGTGCCTTTTACTGCTCCTCTGCTGGATGCGCCTGAAAACTATGCGGGCTTCCTTACAAGGCGGCTTCTCATGGGCGCACAGCTGCAGAAACGCCATTATGACGGCATACTATTTGAAAGCAAGCTGTCCCTCAGGGAATCCATGAACTTTCCTTTTGCAGACACTGAAAGCCTGGAGGCGCTTCGCCACAGCATCTGGGATAACCCGGAATTCCATAGTGGTATTTCATTTTTCACTACTAATGTGGGGCTGTTAGAGCTGCCAAAGGAACTTAAGGCTTTTGTGACCCATATAGATATCTATGCCCCGTGCCTTTTCCCCTTTCCGAGCTTCTTTGTGATGTCCCATGGGAAAGAGACCACGGTGAACATGGTGCAGCGGCATTTTGACAAGGGCTTTGCCTTAAAGTTGCTCGGCAAATTTAAGGAAATGGGCGTGCTGATCCGCTATGAGGACAAGGGGCGCTTCGAGAGCGACAGGCTCAATGTCAGGGGGTTAAAAAAGGTTTAAAAGAGGGTATATGGAATAAGTTTTTAATTACATCTAAGATTTCCTGAATAGTAGCGTTTTCTTTCATAGCTGCTTTTTTATTTTTACTAGTGGATTCGGCGCAAATCCTCATCAGCAGAGGCTTTGCGCCGGATCTATAAGATAAAATGTGATTGAAACGAAGTATTGGCTTAAATGTGGTACTGTATCTGCCTTAGGATTTCCTCTGTCTTTTCGGAACCCAGCAGCTGTGTAATGATGGCGGCCCCGAAGTCCACGGAGGCACCCATGCCCCTGGCAGTTATGAAGCGGCCGTCCTTCACAACCTTGGCTCCCGGTACATATTCAGCGCCTTTGAGGCTATCCTCTTTTCCGGGGAAACAGCAGGCCCTTCTGCCGTTTAGGAGCCCCAGTTCGCCCAGGATGCTGGGAGCCGCGCAGATGGCAGAGAGGTACATTTCTTTTTTGTCGGCTTCTTTCAATATTTCCAGCAGCTTATCGCATTTCTTCAGGTTTTCGGTGCCCAGCCCGCCACCAGGCAG
>JAGBNO010000059.1 GCA_017634355.1 Lachnospiraceae bacterium | reverse complement strand
GCCCGCTATCTTAGCCGGCATGGACATAGCCATGGTAACTGGGGATGAGAAAAACTGCAAGGTAACTACGGCAGAGGACCTCATGGCATTTTTAAACTCCTTTGGGAGCCGGAACTTTAACTGACGGAATGGCAGGCCGTTTGCCAATGGTTGTAATAAGGAGCATGGGCTTTTATGAAGGCTTGGGTGCTGCATGGAATAAATGACATACGTTACGAGGAGCTGGGCCGGCCAGAGCCTAAGCCGGACGAGGTGCTTGTAGAGGTGAAGGCCGCAGGTATATGTGGCTCGGATGTCCCCAGGGTATATGAGACTGGGGCGCACAATATGCCACTTACGCCAGGGCATGAGTTCTCAGGGCTAGTTCGGGAAACAGGAGAAGGTGCTGATCCTGCCCTAAAGGGGAAGAGGGTGGGGATTTACCCCCTGATACCCTGCGGCAAGTGCAGGCCGTGCAGGGAAGGCCATCCTGAGACCTGCAGGAGCTATGATTATCTTGGCTCCAGGAGGGATGGCGGCTTTGCTGAATATGTGGCAGTGCCCGTGGACAACCTCATAGAGCTGCCGGACAGCGTAAGCTTTGAAGAAGCGGCCATGCTGGAGCCAATGGCGGTAGCGGTCCATGCCATGAAAATGGGTATAGGGAAGGACGGGGATGCGCTTAAGCAGGATGCGAAGATAGCCGTCTGCGGCCTAGGGACCATAGGCCTGCTTCTCACCATGTTCATTAAGGCCAGCGGATATGCCAATGTATTTGTGATAGGGAATAAGGACAGCCAGAGGGAAAGGGCGGCTTCTTTTGGGATAGGTGACGGGTATTTCTGCGACAGCAGGACAATGGACCCCGCGGCATGGCTCAATGGCAGCGTGGGGGGCGTAGATGCCTATTTTGAATGTGTTGGTAAAAATGAGAGCCTTAGCTATGGCATAAATGGTACAGGCCCCGGAGGGCGCATAGTATTCCTGGGCAATCCATATTCAGATATGGCATTGGACAGGGATACTTATTGGAAGATACTCAGGAACCAGCTCACCATCAGGGGATCCTGGAACTCCGCCTTTTACCCTAAGGGGTCTAATTCTAATAGGGCAGACGACTGGAGCTATGTTTTAGGGGAGCTAAAGGATAAAAAGCTTTCCCCTTCCAGCCTTATCTCGCATAGGCTGGGCTTTGATGAGCTGGAAAAGGGCTTAAGGCTCATGAGAGAAAAAAGGGAAGAGCGCTGTAAGGTAATGCTCGTAAGGCAGGGTAATTATAAGGCAGTTGGGCGAGAATAGTGTTTGACATAAAAATAGCTTTTTGATAGAGTATGGGGAAATCTTTTTGTGGGGTTATCCTATAAATAGCCTGAATGTCACATTTTTTAGTGCCGCATTCTGCTAGAGGATAGTCTTTGTTTAAGGAAAGGGGTGAAGCGCATGGGTCAGATTATTGGTGAGGGAATCACATTTGACGATGTTTTATTGGTGCCTTCTTATTCCGAAGTAACTCCGGGGATGATTGATATTACAACTAGGCTGACCCAGAAGATTTGCTTGAATATCCCCATGATGAGCGCAGGAATGGATACGGTTACGGAGAGCTCCATGGCCATTGCCATGGCCAGGCAGGGCGGTATAGGCATCATACATAAGAATATGTCCATAGAGCAGCAGGCCGAGGAAGTGGACAAGGTGAAGAGGTCAGAGAATGGTGTCATTACTGACCCTTTCTTTTTGTCACCGGAGCACAGCTTAAAGGATGCCGATGAGCTCATGGCGAAGTTCAGGATTTCCGGCGTGCCCATTACCGAAGGGCGGAAGCTCGTGGGCATAATCACTAACAGGGACTTGAAATTCGAGACTGACTATACGAAGAAGATAAAGGAGTGCATGACCAGCGAGGGGCTGGTGACGGCTTCCGAGGGGGAGACCCTGGAAGAAGCTAAGACCATACTCGCCAAGTCGAAGAAAGAGAAGCTTCCCATAGTGGATAAAGAGGGGAATTTAAAAGGGCTGATTACCATAAAGGACATAGAGAAGCAGATAAAGTACCCATTATCCGCAAAAGACGACCAGGGGAGGCTTTTATGCGGGGCGGCCCTGGGCATAAGCCAGAACTTCTTAGACAGGGCGGCCGCCCTTATACAGGCGCATGTGGACTGCGTAGTTCTGGACTCAGCACACGGCCATTCTAAAAATGTGCTGGAGGTTTTAAAGGAGCTTAAAAAGCACTATCCGGAGCTGCAGGTAATAGTGGGAAATGTGGCGACAGGGGATGCGACGAAGGAGCTTATAAAGGCCGGAGCTGATGCGGTCAAGGTAGGTATAGGCCCCGGCTCTATCTGCACCACCAGAGTGGTGGCAGGCATAGGAGTACCGCAGATAACTGCTGTCATGGACTGCTATGAGGCATCTAAGGGCACGGGAGTTCCCATTATAGCAGACGGCGGGATCAAATATTCGGGCGATGTGACCAAGGCCATAGCCGCAGGCGCATCAGTGGTAATGATGGGCTCCATCTTTGCGGGCTGCGATGAGGCACCGGGCTCCTTTGAGCTCTATCAGGGCCGCAAATACAAGGTCTACAGGGGCATGGGGAGCATAGCCGCAATGAAGAATGGCAGCGGGGACCGCTATTTCCAGGAGGGCGCGCAGAAGCTCGTGCCTGAAGGCGTAGAGGGAAGGGTGCCTTATAAGGGTTCCGTGGAGGATACGGTATTCCAGCTCATAGGGGGCCTTAGGTCCGGCATGGGCTACTGTGGCACCAAGGATATAGAGTCCTTAAAGGAGACAGGCCGCTTCATGAAGATCTCGGCCGCCTCCCTTAAGGAGAGCCATCCGCATGACATACATATTACAAAGGAAGCGCCGAACTATTCGGTAGATGACAACTGACCGTGCTTTATTTTATTAAATCGGAACTTAAGAAAGCATTCAAAAGAAAATACATACGTTATTATATTATAGCCATTCTTGCCGCCAGCCTGCTTGCGAACCTCGCCATGACGGGCTTTAGGAATATCATATATGGCATGAATGACGGCACCTTTGCCTACAATCTCATTATGTTTGCCAAAGGCTTTTTTTGGATACCCTATTACTGCACTATTTTCATAGCAGACAACGTATTTGGGGAGACCTATCCCGACCCCAGGCTTAGGGACAGGGCCAATATCAGGCTTGGGCGCAGCGGCATATACGTAGGGAAGCTCATAGCCTCAGAGATACTTTTAGTCTGCTTTGCTTTGATAGCGGCAGTGACATTTCTAGTTATAACACCGATTTTTCAGGTTCATGACGGCACGATAAACGGGGCAATAATCCTGGACTTTATTGAGTCCGGGCTTATTGCCATGCCTCTTTTTGCCACCGGCGTGTCCCTGGCCCAGATGTTCCTCTTTGCGGTGGTGCCGAGGCGCAGAGCTTTTATCTGTTTCTTGATATTTGTGGTAATACTGCCACGGGCCATACTCTTTCTCGCTACGGACTGGGTCAAGTTCCCGCCGGCTGTCTTGCTCTCCAAGATACTCATAACGCCCCAGTTCCAGACCCTGCAGTTCTATGCTACGAGGGACGTGCCGAAGGCTATCTGGAGCAGTTTCTTTTATATTTTAATATCTACCGTGATTGGCTGTCTGGCTTACAGGCACAGAAGAAAATTTTAATGAAGCTGCAGAGCAGTTTCATTAAAACCATCATATGTGGCATAAATGCCACATATGATAGGTTTGACGGTAATTTTAGGAGGTTGCAATGGGAATAGGAAGACGCCTGGGCCTTCAGCTGGGCAGAAATGAGCCCTGCTGGTGCGGCAGCGGGAAGAAGTACAAATCCTGCCATTTATCATTTGACGAGAGGATAGACAGGATAAGGGACCAGGGGCATGTGGTGCCTTCGCATGAGCTCTTAAAGACCAGGGAGCAGATAGAGGGAATAAAGGAGAGCGCAAAAAGGAATATAGCCATTCTCGACTATGTGGCATCGAGGATAGGCCCTGGGATTTCCACCCAGGAAATAGACGACTGGGTGGTGATGAAGACAAAGGAATTTGGCGCAGTGGCCGCCACGCTGGGATATGAGGACTTTCCAAAAAGCGTATGCACTTCTATAAATAACCAGGTCTGCCATGGGATCCCTGACAGTGAGGACATATTGGAAGAAGGGGATATAATCAATGTGGACTGCTCCACCATCTATAATGGCTATGTGTCCGATTCGTCCCGTATGTTCCTGATAGGGGAGGTAGAGCCTGAGGTTAAGCAGTTCGTCGAGGATGTGCATGAGGCCGTGAATGTGGGTTTAAGGGAAATCAAACCCTGGCGTTTCCTGGGGGATATGGGCTCTGCCATCAATGCTTTCTGCAGATCCAAAGGCTATTCCGTGGTGGAGGAGATAGGAGGGCACGGCTGCGGGGTGGAGTTCCACGAGGAGCCGTGGGTAAGCTATGTATCTAAGCCGGGAGAGGAAATGCTTATGGTGCCGGGATTATGCTTTACCGTGGAGCCCATGGTAAATATGGGGGCCAGGCATATCTTTGAGGACGAGGATAATGGCTGGACCATATATACCGAGGACGGAAGCCTTTCTGCCCAGTGGGAGGTGCAGATAGTCGTGACGGATGAAGGGTATGAGCTATTAACCTGGTGAGATACAGGTATATTTAGGAGGAAAAATGAGCATTATTCTGCCTGAAAACTATAGGAGCAGCCTATCGCTTTTAGAAACGCAGGTCGCAATAAAGGAAGTTAAGGACCATTTCGAGAGGGCGCTAGCCGCAGAACTCAATCTGGAGCGTGTATCTGCGCCTCTTTTTGTATTTCCCGAATCGGGACTAAATGATAACTTAAACGGCGTAGAGCGGCCCGTGAGCTTCGGCATAAGGGAGCAGGGGGACAGGCAGGCCGAGATAGTCCACTCCCTCGCAAAGTGGAAGCGCTATGCCCTGAAGCAGTATGGTTTTTCCAAGGGGGAAGGCCTATATACTGATATGACGGCCATAAGGAGGGACGAGGATACAGACAATATCCATTCGATCTATGTTGACCAGTGGGACTGGGAGAAGGTGATAGGGAAGGAAGAGCGGAACAAGGAAACCCTTAGGGATACTGTTAAAAAGGTCTATGAGGCTTTGAAAAATACAGGCAGGTATATAGGGTCCAAATATCCCTCTCTGAAGCCGTCCCTGCCCGAAAATATAACATTCATAAGCGCAGAGGAGCTCTACCAGAGCTTTCCTGACCTCACGCCCAAGGAGAGGGAGAAAGCATACGCCAAGCAGAATGGCGCAATATTCGTGATGGGCATAGGGGATGAGCTCTCAAACGGGGAGAAGCACGACGGGCGGGCCCCGGACTATGACGACTGGAGCTTAAATGGTGACATCATAGTGCATAATCCTATATTGGATGATGCCTTAGAGCTGTCCTCCATGGGCATAAGGGTAGATGAGGCCGCCCTTTTGTACCAGCTTCAGAAGGCGGGCTGTGAAGAAAGGAAGGAGCTCACCTTCCAGAAAATGCTCTTAAAGGGGGAACTCCCTTATACTGTAGGCGGCGGCATAGGTCAGTCCAGGATCTGCATGTATTTCCTTAAGAAAGCCCATATAGGCGAGGTGCAGTCCTCTATATGGCTGGACAGTGACAGGGCGGAGGCCGAGCATAATGGAGTGAGGCTGCTCTGAGCGGAAAAGCTGAAATTTCCATCTCTGTGCGGCAGCTGGTGGAATTCATATATAGGGGCGGGGACATTGACAACAGGAGGGTGGCGCCGGAGAATGCCATGTTGGCCGGAGGGCGGATACACAGGCTCTTGCAGAGAAGGGGAGGGCCTGACTACCATGCGGAGGTGCCCCTATCCATTCTTATACCTTGCGGGAATTATGCCTTAAAGATAGATGGCAGGGCTGACGGCATAATTAAAAAAAGCGGCCAGGTTGTTGTAGATGAGATTAAGGGAGTCTACAGGGACCTAAGGTATATAGAGGAGCCTGAAATCACACACCTCTCCCAGGCCAGGTGCTATGCCTATATATATGCGCTTAAGGAGGGCTTAAGCGAGATAGGCCTTAGGATAACCTACTGCCATATAGATACGGAAGAGTGTAAGTATTTTCATTTTAATTATTCTTTTCAGGAACTGGAGCTTATGTTTGATGAGCTTTTGGCCCAGTACAGAAAATGGGCCGACTTTTCCTTCAGCTGGAGGGAGAAGAGAAATAGCTCCATAGGCTCCCTTTCCTTTCCCTTTCCATATAGGTCCGGCCAGCAGAGGCTAGTAAAAGGAGTCTACAATACCATAAGGAATGGAAAGAGGCTTTTCCTTATGGCTCCTACAGGGGTGGGAAAGACCCTTGCCGTGCTCTATCCGGCAGTCCATGCGCTTGGGGAGGGCCTTGCAGAAAAGCTTTTTTATCTGACTGCGAAGAATATGACGGCCACAGCCGCAGAGGGCGCTTTGGGCGAGCTGAGGGCAAAGGGCCTGAAGCTGAAGAGCGTCACGCTGAAGGCGAAAGAGAAGACTTGCCTTTTAAGTGAATGCAGCTGCAACCCTGAGGACTGTGAATACGCAAAGGGGCATTTTGACAGGGTAAACGACGCCCTGTATGATTTCATAAAATCAGAAGAACAGGGAGACTGGGAGAGGCTTAGGGAATATGCTTTTGAGAGGAGGCTCTGCCCCTTTGAATTTGCATTGGACTTAAGCCTCTTTTCTGACCTTATCATAGGGGATTACAATTATGCCTTTGACCCTGAAGCCAAGCTTAAGCGCTTCTTTGGCGATGGCGCAAGGGGCAGATGGATATTTCTCATAGATGAAGCCCATAACCTGGTGGAGAGGGCCAGGGAGATGTACAGCGCAGAGCTATATAAGGATAGTTTCCTCTCCGCAAAGAAGATTCTGCCCAAGGGATATACGGGCTTAAGAAAAAGCCTGACACGCTTAAACGCTAGCTTCCTCGCCATGCAGAAGGAACTTGGGGATTTTGCGAAAGGCCCTGAGCTGGAGGGCTTGGCAGAGGAATTGCAGCGTGCGGCAGGGTATTTAAGCGATATGCTGGATGACCTGAGAAAGGCAGGAAAAAAGCCGGATAATGAGCTTTTGAGCTTCTACTTTGATATCTGCCGTTTCCTGGATAGATGGGAGCTTCAGGATGGGAATTATGTCAACTATTTTGAAGAGACTCAGGACAAAAGGCTGAAGATAAAGCTATTCTGCGTCAATCCGTCTAAAAGCCTGGGCATGTGCCTGAATATGAGCGTCAGCAGCATTTTCTTCTCTGCGACTCTATTGCCTGTGTCTTTCTATATGAAGCTCCTTTCAGGGGACAGTTCTGACTATACGCTCTATGCGCCATCGCCCTTTGACCATAGGAAGAGGGGGATATTCCTCTGCACTGATGTGAGCAGCGCCTTTAAGCGGCGGGGTGACAGTGAGTATAGGAGGATAGCCGAATACCTAATTGCCCTCGTGAAGGGGAGAAAGGGGAATTACATGGCCTTCTTCCCCTCTTATAGTTTTTTAAATGAAGTATATGAGAGGTTCAGGCTTATTCCAGGGGCAGAAGAGGTGGAGTGCCTCATTCAGGATAGAAGCATGGGCGAGGAGGAACGTAGCTTATTTTTAAGCAATTTCTATTCCGGCAGCGCAAAACACGCATTTTTACTGGGCTTCTGTGTCATGGGAGGAATATTTTCCGAGGGGATAGACTTAAGGGGTGACAGCCTCATAGGCGCCGCCATAGTGGGCACGGGCTTTCCGCAGCTGAGCAGGGAGAGGCAGATACTCAAGGATTATTTCGATAGTGTTCCCGGAGAGGGCTTTGATTATGCCTACCGCTTTCCCGGCATGAATAAGGTGCTTCAGGCGGCCGGCAGGGTCATACGCACGGAGGAGGACAGGGGCATAGTGGCCCTTCTGGACGAACGCTTTCAAGGGGCAGAATATAGGGCTCTTTTTCCCAGGGAATGGAAGAATATTAAATATCTTAATCCAAAAAATGCAGCCTGTGGGTTTGCAGGATTCTGGGAGGATGACAGTGCTTTTGGATAGGGTGCGGCAAAAGAGGCGGAAATCAAAGCTTCGGGGAGAGAACTGATAAATGATGGTGCAAATACAGAGGGCGCAGCAAAAGAGGTGGGAAATATAGATTCGCATGGCAGGTGCATAATAGTCGGCGCAGGTGATTTTTTCGGGCTTGCAGTAGAAATAAGGGAAAACGATTTTCTGATTGCGGCCGACGGAGGGCTAAGTGCGCTTTCCCATATTGGGGCTGAGCCGGACCTTATCATAGGCGACTTTGATTCTTATTCTGGGGTTCCTCGTGGCAGGTCTGTGGTGACGCTGCCCATTATAAAAGATGTGACCGATATGCATGCAGCCGCAGAAAAGGGGATGGAGAGGGGCTACAGGGAATTCCATTTCTTCGGAGGGACCGGAGGGAGGCTTGACCATACCCTGGCAAATATACAGCTATTATCGGGGCTTTCCCTTAGAGGGTGTTTTGGCTATATCTATGGGAAATCGGAAATACTCACGGTACTTAGAAACGGTTCGTTATTGTTCCCTTCCGGCATGGAAGGGGGGCTCTCAATCTTTTCCCTGTCGGATACATCGGTGGGGGTTAGTCTGTCGGGGCTTAAATATGAATTAAGGGGAGGCTCTTTGGAAAATAGCTTTGCCCTGGGTGTGAGCAATTCTTTTACTGGTGAAAAGTCTAAGATTGAAGTAGAAGAAGGGGTCCTTCTTATCTATTGGGAGTTTGATCATGGCAAAGGCCCTGTGCTGCCGGAGAGAGGCTAGGGATGCTGCAAATATAGGAGGAAAGTCATTTGTTTAGGATTGAGCTCCAAGACAGCCGCTCTGAGAGCGATGCAAGGGCAATGGTGTCCTCCTTTTTTCCGGGGGAGGAATTGGAAGTAACTTCCTTAGATGGCATGGAGGCTTTACCTCACGATAGCGCAGGGCTTTCGACTGCCCTCACGGTTATAAGGGACGGGGAAACTATAGTAAATGTACATGCGGACCGGAAGGACGGTCCTAACCCCGTGGCCATAAGGAATATGTTAAAGCGCAGGCTGTATATAGCGCTTTCCCATTATACGGGGAGGGAACTCCCCTGGGGGACCTTGAGCGGTGTCAGGCCTACAAAGCTGGTGAGGGAGCTTTTAAGTGAAGGCAGGAGCGAGGGCGATGCAAAAAAGCTCATGGAGGAATTCTACCTCGCAGGCAGACAGAAGACGGAACTAGCCCTGGCCATAGCCAAAAGGGAGATAGAGATACTTGCTGCAAGGGAATGGAGTGAGGGCTACAGCCTCTATATAGGCATACCCTTCTGTCCTAGCCGCTGCCTTTACTGCTCATTTACCTCATATCCAAGGAAGGCCTTTGAGGAAAGGGTGGGTGAATACCTGGAAGCCTTGGATAGGGAGCTAAGCTATGTGGGGGAGGCTTTTAAGGGAGAGAGGCTGGACAGCATATATATAGGCGGCGGAACCCCTACAGCCCTTAATGCATCAGAGCTTTCATTGCTTTTTGATGCAATAGAAAAACAACTGGATTTAAGCAGCCTCCTGGAATATACTGTGGAGTGTGGCAGGGCGGATACGGTCACGGAAGAAAAGCTGGAAGCCCTGAAGAAGCATTATGTAAACCGTATTTCCATTAATCCTCAGACCATGAGTGATGAGACCTTGCTTAGGATAGGCAGGAGGCACAGCGCCGCAGATGTACGCTCGGCCTTCCATCTTGCGAGGAAGATGGATTTTGATGATATAAATATGGACATTATACTCGGTCTTCCCGGAGAGACGGAGGAGGACCTAAGGCATACGCTTAGTGAGATCAAAGCTTTGGGGCCTGAGAGCCTGACCGTTCATTCCCTGGCACTAAAACGCTCTTCCAGGCTGAAGGAAGAGGGGGGATTTAGCTCTTTAGGGAGCGGAATGGATATGGATGCCGCCATGGCCTTGGCCACTCAGGAAGCCGGCGAAATGGGCCTATATCCGTATTACCTGTACAGGCAGAAGAATATGAGCGGAAACCTTGAGAATACAGGCTTTGCAAAGAGGGGCAGGGAAGGCATTTACAATATACTTATGATGGAGGAGAAGGAGTCCATAGTGGCTATAGGCCCTGGTACCGTGAGTAAGAGGGTGGACAGGGATGGAAGGATAAGAAGGGCAGGGAGCGTAAAGGACCTGGGGCTTTACCTGCAACAGGCCGATGAAATGATAGAGCGGAAGATTGCCCTGTTTCGGGGACGCTTTTTCTCTAGTTAACTGCCCGCCCTTAAAAAAATACTGGTCAGGGGGCGGTGCGATGGGGACCGCAGTATTGGTTTTGACTTAAGATAACAGAAAGGGGTATTTTGACATGGCAGAAAATGATGGGATCTTCAGGGAAAAGAGCATGCAGCGGCTATCTTCCCCGGAACAGCTGAATGATTATATAAAGGTGTCTTCAGCGGGGATGTGGCTAGTGCTGATAGGAATCATACTGATACTTGTGGGCGCGCTGGTCTGGGCAACCTTTGGCACCGTGACGCTGCATACCGCAGACGGAACAGCTGAAGTTGCGCATCCCATAAGCTTCGTGGTGAATTGAAAATGGCATTTGAAAAGGTCCATAAGCCGGTTACAAAAGGGGTGGCTAAGGTACCGGTAGTCATGCAGATGGAGGCGCTGGAGTGTGGCGCGGCCGCCCTTACCATGATCATGGCCTATTACGGGCTGTGGGTGCCCTTAGAGCAGGTGAGGAAGGACTGCGGGGTGTCCAGGGATGGTTCCAGCGCAAAGAATGTGCTGAAGGCCGCGAGGAACTACGGCTTCACGGCACAGGGCTACCGCTTTGAGCCCAAGGAACTGGAGAAAGATGGGGTTTTTCCCTGCATCATACACTGGGAATTTAATCATTTCGTGGTTCTGGACGGCTTTAAGGGCAACAAGGCATATTTAAATGATCCTGCCAAGGGGGCCTACGCTGTATCCATGGAGGTCTTTGACGAGGCCTTCACAGGGGTATGCCTAATGATAGAGCCGGGGGAGAACTTTAAGCCCGGCGGCAAGCCCAAGAGCATACTGGAATTTGCCAGGAAGCGCATGAAGGGCGCGGAGGCCGCAGTTTTCTTTGTGGTGCTCACAACCATACTGGGCTCGCTATTTGGCATATTTAACGCCACTTTTACGGAATTATTCATGAACCAGCTCCTCACGGGCTATGACAGGGACTGGCTATATCCATTCATAGCCGCCCTTGCCTTCCTGTCCTTCCTACAGGTGGTGGTAGCCTGGATAAAGGCCATTTATTCCCTGAGAATAAACGGGAAGATGGCCGTAGTGGGAAATACTACATTTATGTGGAAGGTTCTGAGGCTGCCCATGGAGTTTTTCTCCCAGAGGATGGCGGGGGACATACTTATGCGGCAGGGCACAAATGCAAGAATTGCCGGAACCCTCGTGAATACCTTTGCCCCCATGATATTAAATGCGGGCATGGCCGTATTCTATCTGGTGGTGATGATGCGGTCGAGCCTCCTTTTAACTAGCGTAGGCCTTCTGAGTATATGTCTGAACCTGCTGGTATCCCGTATTATTACGGATAAGAGGATAAATATTACCCGCGTGATGATGCGTGACCAGGGCAAGCTCTCCGGCACGACGGTGTCAGGCATAGAGATGATAGAGACCATTAAGAGCAGCGGCGCCGAGGACGGCTTTTTCGAGAAATGGGCGGGCTATCAGGCCGGCGTAAATACCCAGGGGGTAAGGTATAAGCGGCTGGATGCCTATCTGGGGCTAATCCCCCAGCTAATAAGCGGCTTTGCGGATACGGCTGTGCTGGTGCTGGGCGCCTTCCTCGTAATGAGGGGGCAGTTCCTCGTGGGAATGATAATGGAATTCCAGATTTACATGAATTCCTTCCTTGCGCCTACTGAAACCCTTATAAGTACCAGCGGCGATATACTGGAAATGCGTACCGACATGGAGAGGGTGCAGGACGTGATGGAGTACCCCGACGGCATATCCGGAGAAGAAGAGGCAGAGGACAGCAGGAAGGAATACAGCAAGCTCACGGGGCACATAGTGCTAAAAAATGTGACATTTGGGTATTCCAAGCTCGCTGACCCCCTGATAAGGGATTTTAACCTGGAGATAAAGCCTGGCAGCAGGGTAGCCTTTGTCGGCTTCTCAGGCTGCGGCAAGTCCACCATGGCAAAGCTCATTTCTGGCCTATATGAACCTTGGGAAGGGGATATACTATTTGACGGAAAGCACATATCGGAAATAGACAGGAGCATTTTTACCGGCTCTGTTGCCGTGGTGGACCAGGACATTATCCTTTTTGAGGATACCATAGCCAATAACATACGCATGTGGGATACTTCCATAAAGGATTTTGAGGTTATAATGGCGGCGAGGGATGCGCACATTCATTCGGACATACTGCTCCGTGATAAGGGTTATAATTATGTGATCATGGAAGGCGGCAAGGATTTCTCAGGGGGCCAGAGGCAGAGGCTTGAGATAGCGAGGGTGCTGGCGCAGGACCCCACTGTCATTATATTGGATGAGGCGACGAGCGCACTGGACGCCAGGACTGAGTTTGAGGTCGTGAATTCCATAAGGGACAGGGGCATAGCTTGCATAGTCATTGCCCACCGCCTGTCCACCATAAGGGACTGCGACGAGATCCTTGTTTTGGACAAGGGGATTGTGGTTGAGAGGGGAACCCATGATGAGCTTATGGAGAAGAATGGGCTGTATACGAAGCTGGTGACTTCGGAGTAGTACAATAAAATGATGGCTGTGCCATCATTTTATTGTTGTACATTTGCGCCGTAGGCGCAAATGCACGGTGTGACAGGGATTTAGGGTCGAAGGGCTGAGAAAAGTATATGAAAAGTGAAGACAGATAAGCCCTTACTTTTGAGCTGTACATTTGTGTATTTGGCGCAAATGCACGGTGTGACAGGGATTTAGGGTGCCTTACGGCACTTTGATGGAGTATATCGATAGGAGCATAAGATTTATGGGTTGGTTTGACAATCAGATAAGGGAGAGAAAGAAGGCTGACAGGCTGGCCTTTGAGGACTCTTTCCAGGACATGGTGGCTTCCATAATGGGCAAAAAAATGGCCAAGCTCCTAAGCGAGGGGGGCCATGGGGCAGAGGATGCCCTGGAGGACATACTTGCCTATTACCATATAAAGGCTCTCGATCCCCCCGTGGGGCTGAAAGACCAGAATGAGGTAATGGAATATCAATTACGGCCCCATGGAATAATGAGGAGGACGGTCTACTTAGAAGGCAGCTGGTACTCTGATGCAATGGGGGCCATGCTTGGGAACTTAAAGGAGGACGGCAGAGTGGTGGCGCTCATCCCCTTTGGCTTCAGCGGTTACCACTACTATGACCATAGGTATAAAAAATGGGTAATCGTAAATAAGGAGAACGCCAAGCTTCTGGACAGGGAGGCACTTGTCTTCTATAAGCCCTTCCCTTTGGAAGAGATGGGCTTCTTAAAGATTATTAAGTACATATTTGAAAACATATCAGTGGCAGATATCGCCCTTATACTCATTATCAGCGCTCTCATGACTGCGGCCGGCCTCGTTGTGCCGCAGCTTATGCAAATACTGTTTGAGGATGTGATACCTGGCGGCAGCTACAGCGTATTTTGGGCACTGGCCGTATATATGGTCTGTGTGACTCTGGGCCGCATCTTCATCCAGGCCGCCCAGACGCTCATAAGCGCCAGGCTTTCAGATAAGGTAGATATATCTGTGCAGGCGGCCACAATGATGAGGATACTCACGCTGCCACCCTCATTTTTCAAGCAGTACAGTTCAGGAGAACTCGCCAGCCGCGCCCAGCAGGTAAACGCCCTCACAGGCATGATACTTAATAATGGCATAACGACTGGTATTACATCCATCTTCTCCTTGACTTATATAGTGCAGATACTGCATATAGCTCCGGCCATGGTGGGGCCTTCGCTCATTATATTATTCCTTACCATACTCCTGTCCATAGCAAATACGCTTATGCAGACCAGGCTCAGCCGGAAGCAGATGCAGATATCTTCTAAGGAGAGCGGCATGAGCTATGGCATGATAGCCGGCATACAGAAAATAAGGCTGTCAGGGGCCGAGAAGAGGGCCTTTTCCCGCTGGGGCAAACTCTATGCCGAAGAGGCTAAGTTTATGTACAACCCTCCACTCTTCCTCAAGATCAACTCTGTATTAACCACGGCCATAAGGCTTTTTGGGACAGTGGTGCTATACTATGTGGCCGTGACAAACCGAGTGACAGTAGCGGATTACTATTCATTCAATGCCTCCTTCGGCATGGTGAGCGGGGCCTTCATGTCCCTTTCCACGGTGGCCCTGTCCCTTGCCAGGATTAAGCCCGTCATGGAAATGGCCAAGCCTATCTTGCAGACCGTGCCGGAAATCGCAGAGGAAAAGGAGGTATTGCAGAGGATAGCGGGCGGCATTGAGCTAAATAATGTCTCCTTCCGTTATAGTGAGAATTCTCCCCTGGTGCTGGACAACTTTAATTTAAAGATACGTCCGGGGCAGTATGTGGCCATAGTGGGAAAGACGGGCTGCGGCAAGTCTACCCTCCTTAGGATAATGCTGGGTTTTGAGAAGCCTGACAGGGGTTCTGTATATTATGACGGAAAGGATCTGGAAACCATAGATTTAAAGTCCCTGCGCAGAAAGATAGGGACCGTAATGCAGAACGGGAAGCTCTTTACCGGCGACCTCTACTCCAATATTGTGATATCGGCTCCCTCGCTTACCATTAATGACGCATGGGAGGCGGCTGAGCTTGCGGGCATAGCAGACGACATAAGGGCCATGCCCATGAAGATGTCTACGCTGGTATCAGAGGGCCAGGGAGGCATATCCGGAGGGCAGAAGCAGAGGCTCATGATAGCGAGGGCAGTGGCGCCAAAGCCCAGAATACTTATGTTTGACGAGGCTACCAGCGCACTGGACAACCTCACACAAAAAAAGGTTTCAGATGCACTTGACAAACTTAAGTGCACACGTATAGTAATAGCACACAGGCTCTCTACCATAAAGGGCTGTGACCGGATAATAGTGCTGGATCATGGGCACATCATAGAGGATGGTAAGTATGATGAACTCATAGCTAAGAAGGGCTTTTTCTACGAGCTGGTGGAAAGACAGAGGGTGGATGCGCACTAGAGGAGCGAGTACTGTAAAAGTATAAGTCAGATATTTGAATATGCTATTCGAACAGAGGATCCGAGTACTGTAAAAGTGTAAGTCAGATATTTGAACATGCTATTCTAATAGAGGAGGAAAGTATGAAGAAGAAAAGATTTATTGCCCGCATAATGGCGGCCTCGCTGGCTTTGATCTGTGTATTTGGAAGCATATCCGTAGTCTATGCGGATGAAGATCTTGTTGGAGAAGAAATAGATATTAATTCTGAAGGGACTGGTAATCCTGAGCCAGACCCAGAACCGATGCCGGACCCAGATCCGTCGCCTACACCGGATCCTGAGCCTATGCCTGATCCGGATCCGACACCAGACCCCGACCCGACACCGGACCCCGACCCGACACCGGACCCCGACCCGACGCCGGACCCTGATCCGACACCGGATCCCAATCCGTCGCCTGACCCCGCCCCGGAGCCTAAACCGGAGCCCGTGGTGCTTAAGAAGATTACTTTAAATAAGGACAGGATAAGCTTCGGCACCATAACAGAGGGGGATGTCCCCATGGCGCAGAATTTCATCATAACTAATGAAGGCAGCGATCCCGTTAGGCTTAAATGGACTCAGACCGCGGCGGATACAGTCTTTGACCTGGATGTGTCAGGAGATATAAACCAGCCGCTGCAGAGCGGGGGCAGCCTGCAGTGTACGGTATATATTTTTAAGAATAATATTTCAGCCGGCGACTATGAGACCCGATTTCAGGTACAGGACCAATCGGACCCCGATAATCAGGCGACTTTAAGCGCATCCATAAGGGTAGAGAAGAAAAAGGAAGAAAAGAAAGAAGAACAGAAAAAAGAAGAAATACCGGTAAAAAAATACAATGTACGCACATATATAGAACCCTGGAATGCAGGCTATGTCACAGGGGACAGCACCGCTACGGATAATAACACGGTCACCCTTACTGCCACGCCTTACAGGGAGTATAAGTTCCAGGCATGGATAGACGGCAATGGCCGCAGGGTATCTACATCCAGGACTTTTACCACGGGCAGGATTACCTCTGATGTCTCATATACGGCCGTGTTTGTCTGTGACGAGGTGGAGATCAAGGTAAAGAGCGAGGATAAGGACAAGGGCACCGTAAAGGGCGGGGGTATTGTCGCATACGGCGATGAAGTGACCATAGAGGCCATACCCAAGAGCGGCTACCGCTTCACAGGCTGGTATGAGGATAAGAAGCTGGTCAGCGAAAAAGCTAAATTTACCATAAAGAGCGCAAAAAATGACCATAAATATGTTGCACAGTTCCGCTCCTCTGAGTTTACCGTAAATGTATCTGCCTATCCCGGAGAAGGGGGAAAGGTGTCAGGAGGAGGCCGCTTCGATAGCGGGGATACGGTGACATTAAAGGCCATGGCGGCCAAGGGCTATGTCTTTAAGGGCTTTCTCCTTAATAATCAGCTCGTCAGCGGGAGTTCCGACTATACGGTAAAGAACCTGGACCGCGACTTAAGCTTTACCGCCTATTTTGAGAAGCAGGACAGCAAGAAGTATACGGTTACGTCGGGTGTCGGCAACGGAGGCGGAATAATATCCCCCTCAGGGAAGCTTACCATAGAAGAGGGGGGCGCAGTTACATATAATATTGCTCCCGAAAACGGCTATGGCATACTCATGGTCTCTGTGGACGGGCAGCAGATAGGAGCTGTAAACAGCTATACATTTAAGGATGTGAAGTCCGACCATATTATTTCCGTAGTCTTTGCGCCTAAAAAGGATGCAGTGCTGCCTGTCAAGATGGATAAGATTATATCCACCGCCGAGGCTGAGGCCATAGCCGTGGCCAAGCTCAATAGCGGCGACGGCAATGCGGATTCCAGAAGCTCCGAAGTGATCACGCCTGAGGAATATGCAAAGAGGAAAGGAGCCGGCGGGAGTTCTTCATCGGCTTCAGGAAGCTCTGGCAGTTCCGGTTCTGCTTCAAAGACCGGTTCCAGCAGTTCCGCTACAGGAGGTGGCTCAGGTTCGGGCGGAAGCACTGCGCCATCTGCCGGCAGCGGGAATGACAGCGTGGCAGAGGATGTGGACAGCATAGTCGCCCCGCAGGAACAGAACCTCATAGGCATGGACGACACTGAGAACTTAGAGGACAGCGTGGACGAGTATAATTTCGACACGGCCCAGGGTGTTTACCAGACCCTTGACATCTCTCCCGAAACCGCCGAGAAATTAGTGGATTCCGGAGACGACAGCCTCCTCCTCGATGCGGCATACGAGGACGGCTACCTCGACATAGTGATAAATAATGAATACGTGCAGCCGGGGAAAGAGGCCGAGACCTCCGGAGGCATTATCTCTGACGACATTACTGTGAGGAACTTAAAGTCCTTTGTAGGTTCTTTGCTTACTAAGGAAGAGAAGATGAAGCTCTTTTCAGGGAGCGAGATAGGGCTTTACTTCGATGTCAGCAATGCAGAGGGAATGGGGGAAGCTGATAAGAAACGCTTAAGCGAAGCCGAAGGCGTGGCCATATCCGATTATTTCTTCATGACGCTCGTGAAAGCCGTGGACGGCATACCGAAAGCGGTGACAGAAATGGATACGCCCATGGAGGTTACGCTGGAGGTTCCTGAGGTGCAGAGGGGGGCCGACGTAGAGAACTGTGTACTCCGCTCCCACAATGGAGAGGTGGACATTTTGGAGGACCTGGACGACAATCCGGAAACCGTCACGATAAAGACAGACCGCTTCTCTCCCTACGCCTTTGGGTATTATTCGGATAAAGCCAAGAGCAGTGGAAATAATACAGTTATAATCACAGTAGTTATGATAGCCGGCATAGTTCTTACTTTGGCCGCTATACTCCTTATCTTGGTCAACCGCAGGAGCAGGAGAGTGAGGCAGAGGAGAAGATAAGTTAGAAAGGAGGATACGCAGATGGGCAATGAGTTGAATAAAGATAATGCTAATGAAGAAGGAGGTGTGGATATGAAAGCTTTATTGGAAGAAGAGCTGGACAGCGTAGTAGGAGGCTTCAGGGAGGGCAACAGGGCTCTTTCCACGGCAGGGCTAAATATAACATGTCCGTCATGCAAGACATCTGACAGCGGCAGTTTTTCCCCGCAGGTCATGCAGGACGCAAAGACAGGCAGCGTTGAGTATAAGTGCAATTGCGGCTGCCAGTTCGTGGTCTATGAGGGCAATGTGATACCCAAGGCCAAATGGGTGAAGTTATGCAGGAGCAAGAACTATAGCTATCCTTTTGCGTGATACTAATCAATTTTTAGGTGTCCCTCTGCCAATATATGGCAGGGGGGTGAAATTATTAGATGAGAGATTATTATATGAGGGGAGCCTCAATTGCTTTACAGAAGTTAGTCAGATATTGCAAAAAACCACCGCAATAGAGGAGGTATTAAATGCCTATAAATGAAAAAAAATTGAATGTAAATCTACTTGATAGGCTGGACATGATAGAAAGAATAAGGAAAGCCAAGGAAAAAGGCGAAAAAGAACTGGAGGAACAGCTCGATATGGAAGAGCGGCAGATATTGCGTAAGCTATATCAGGAGCCTCTAGTAAGGCAGGATAATCAATAACTATTACGATGATTAATTGGTTCGGCATAAATCCCCTTAAATAGGGGACTGCTTTAGGATTCTTTTTAATTCATCCCTTGTTTCTGTGGGCCTGATGAGATGGCTTAGGCGGCTGTAAGCGGGAGAGCCATAGCCTGCTATAAAGTGCGCGCTTATGCTGTCGGCAGTGAGCAGGGTTATATGGTAGACAAGCTCCTGGTCCTCCCCCCAGACATCTTCTATGAAATGGAAACTGGCTTCTAAGCGTTTTCGGGCATTTTCTGCCCTCATATCTATTAAGCCGCTCTCTTGGTTTTCAGCTGTGGCTGATTTTGGATTTATGTCAACCATATTATCCACCAGAGGCTCCATATCCTGTATAAGCAGCTCATGCAGATACTCCAGCATGGAAAGCCTTTCGTCAAAGGGAGCATTCTGAGCTTTTTCTTTAACACTATCATCATAGCTTTCCGACAGGATGTCCCCAAAGGGATAGCTTGCCTGCATTTTTTGGTAAAGTGCATAGTATACTGCAAATCTCCCTGCAATCTCGCTATCGGAAATATATTCAAGTACGAGTTCCACGCTAACTTCATATCCTTTAAGCTCATAAGCTTTTAAAAATAGGGACAGGTCCTCCCAGCCCCTGGGAGTCGCATAGGCATAGCCCTCAGCTGTCTTTTTAAGAGAATAGGAATAGGACGGGTTTATTTCAAGGAAAGAGAGTACTGCGCCGTGCAGCTTCCTTTCCCTGGCATATTCTATGAAGGAAGTGCTGTCTTCTGTAACGGAAAGTACCTTCAGCCGGTCCAGGGTTGCTACATCGAAGTCCCTCGCGGAACGGTTATATTCCTTAGGGTTTCCGGCTGTCACTATGACCCAGCCCTCTGGCAGGGGATAGTTTGCAAAGGTCTTGTATTGCAGAAACTGCAGCACCGTGGGCAGCAACGTTTCAGAGATGCAGTTTATCTCGTCCAGAAAGAGTATGCCCTTTTTCTGCCCGCTTTTTTCCATGGCATCGTATACAGCCGCTATTACTTCGCCCATGGTGTAGCGCGTGACCCTGGTTTTTTCGGTCTCTATTGGCATAGCTGATTTTTCATTCTGTGCTTCTGCAAAAGCGCAGGGCTCACGAGTGCAAAGAGACCCATATTCCTGCTCCATAATATAGGGCAGCCCTACTGCGCTCTGTCTCGTTAGATGTGTCATGGAATAGGAGACCAGGGGCAGGCTCATTTCTCTTGCCACTTCGTGGACTATGGCGGTTTTCCCTATGCCCGGAGCCCCAAGAAGGAATATGGGGCGCTGCTTTTCATAGGGGATAAGGGGGAGCCCTGATGGAAGAGTATCAATATAGATGGAAATAGTATTTTTCAATTCTTTTTTTGCAGATTTAATATTCATATATGACTCTTGTTTGTTTTTTTATGAACCTTTACAGTTTGACAATGGTATTATTACATAACATAATATCATATATATTTTGACAGTAAAAATATATTATGAATTCTTTACGGCTCCTGTGCCAGGGGGGATTTTACAGATGTGAGCGATGTGGATATGATGATCCTGCTCGACGTTCCCAGTGAAGACATTCCCTTAGAACGGGTGAAAATACGACCAAAAGAAACAGCATAGATAAAAAGTATGATTATGATCTATTATTTGCAACGGTCGTCAGAAGCTATGGGGAATTCCTTAAATTTCAGGATGCCTGTCCATTTTATAATAATATTGAAAGAGAGGGCGTTCCTCAGTGCTTAGATAGGCCTTCATAGCCCAGGAAGGCAGCTTTGCATTATAATCTTCATGGGGGAGCACGAAGGCGCATTTATATGACGGGGCATCTTTGGGGAAAATGCCACGGCCGTCAGTGAAGTATATAAGCCCGTCAATTTCCCTTAAGTCGCCCTTTTCCAGCAGCTTATCCACACGCTCAAATACCGGCCTGAAATCCGTGCCGCCCCTTCCTATAAGCTGAAAGTTCTCCATGAACCTTTTCAATTCTTCAATGCTTTTTATGATAATTTCCGACTGTATGCGGCTGTCGCACTGTATTAAGCGTATCTGCATGCCAAAGCCCATAAAGCGGCTGTCGGAGAGAATGTCGAAGGTGCTCTGTAAAAAATGCCTTATAAGGGCAATGTCGCAGGAGTCGGAGCTGTCTATGGCTATTATGAGGGAGGGGATGGCCTCTCCCTCGCTGTATTCCAAGGGCTCTATGATGGGCATGTTTCCGTAGAGGCTGAGGCCGTAGTTATAGAGTCCGGGGTCAAAGCCGGAGGGGTCCGGAATAGGCAGCTCCATTATACGGCTAAAGAGCCCTAGCAAGGCCCCCCAGTCACCGTAGGAGCGGTCTATGCCATGCAGATTAAGCAGCTTGTTACCTGGTCTGTCCCCCCTGTCCCGTATCATTTCAGAGACGCTTTTTCTGGAGGCGATTTCTTCTGACCTAAGCTTCCATTCTTTAAATAGCCCCTCGTCTATATTTGCTTCGATAGTATCTTCCCTTTCTGAGGGAGCGGCTGCATTTTCCTTGCCGCTTCCGTTTCCGCTCTTACCCATACTGGAGGCCAGCGCGCCTGCTGCATAAGCCATGCTTTCCTTAAGAGAACCGTTCTCATACCAATAGCTATGGCTGTCGGCCTGGAAAAGCCGTGACAGCTCTTCTAAGCCTTTTTGGGAAAATGGGCCGCCTTCGCCCTGTATAGGCCCTTCGCCGGAAAGAAGGCTGCCGTGGGACTTTAGTTCACTGGAAAAATAGCGGTAAAGGCTCTGGGGCGTGAGGGAGCTTACGTGTTTTTTAAGTATCCTTATAATATTATTCCTCGCCCTATACTGTTCTTCAATCATAATATTGGCTACAGGGCGGGGGAGGGTTGTGTTGCCGCTGTCTTTTTCTGAAGGCAGGGCATTTTTTACATTGTGAGCTTCTGAAAGGCTCAGAG
>JAGBNO010000058.1 GCA_017634355.1 Lachnospiraceae bacterium | reverse complement strand
GTTGTGCTATACTCCCTATTGCTTGCCTAAAGTATAGCAAAAAATCTACAAAACCACGCAATAGGGGGGTAGAATGAGAAAGAAATCCAGTTCCTTAATTAGAAGCATATTGTTCATAGGACTTGCAGCATTAGCCCTGTCCGGCTGCCGGAAGCAGGATAACGAGGTAGTGAGTAACCGCCCTGACGCTGAGGCAATAGAAGAGGATGAGGACAGTGTGGCCGAAGCGGATATCCTTAAGGAAGCGGAAGAAGGCGATAGCACCGTGTCCTCTGGAACAGCAGGCGGCGGCGAAGAGGCAGGCGGGGATGCGCTAGAGGGCACTGGCATTTCAGATAATACGGTAAGGGAGGTGCGGCCCGTCGGAGAGGCGAGGCTGGAGGACTTCCAGTATGCCCTGAATTACATAGACAAGCAGGGCAATAGGACAGCCTCAGTGGACTATAGCAAGATCCGCTATACGCCACAAAAAAGGGACTTTAGCAAGGAGGCTGACCACAAGATTGCGAAGACCATAGAGGAAAGGGCCGTAAATGATGAAGAAAAGCGCATAAGGCTCGTGCGCTCCGACAATGGGGCCACGATAGATATGCGTGTCTATACAAACCCTGAGACAAAGCTTATTGACAAGATAATCGCCACGGAATACGGCAGCATAGGGCGCATAGTGACGGGCTACTATTATGATAATGCCTCCCTCGCATACGCCTATAGGTATGAAGACAATATATACGGGCTCTCCCGCAAGGAAGGCATGGAGAATGGCGGAAAGCGCTGCTACTTCAATAATGGCTTCATGGCAGAGTGCTACCTTACGGAAAATGGGAAAAACGATTCCTATCTGGCCAAATCTTATGCTGATTTAGACCCTTCTATTCAAAAAGAGTATGACAATCTGGAAAAGGATCTCTTAAACAGGGCATATATCAACTATGACACCGTCAAGGATATCCCCGGCACAGCCCGCATATACGGCTATGCTTCAGATGAGCAGGGGGGGACGCTAAAGAATACCCATGTGGTGATAAGCTCCAAAGCCAATAAGTATGAAAAAGAGACAGATACCAATGGGGATGGCTACTTTGAATTCATAGTACCTATTAACCGTCTGGACTGGTACAACCTCGAATTCAGCTATGATGACTATCTTCCGTCTGAAATAGACGACATATATATAAGGCCGGGCACTATTAGTTATTGCACGGGAGTGGCATATTTATCGCCTGAGGGGAAGGAGGTCCACGACAGGGAGACCTATCTATTGGACATGACCAAGCAGTCCCCTGACAAGCTAAGCGACGGACAGTACGAGGTAGTCCTAAGCTATGACCAGTCAGAGGCGAACCTGCTTCCTTTCACGGTGAACCTGGACACCGGCGCTATGGCGAGTTCTGCAAGCCAGATCATAAATGTGGATAAAAACAGCAAATACCGCTATTTCCTTACAGATCAGCGGGGCGGCAGGTCAGATAATACCATGACTTATGAAATGTCTCTTTCCGAGGCCGTCGTGAAAGTGTATAATAGGAATGGCCTGGTGGCATCTTTCCAGGTGCCCATAGGATCGGCAGGCGTTGTATGGGAGGTCTTTGACATAGAAGGTTCTGAAATCGTTCCTGTGGACAATTATTACTTTGACGTGGGCAAGGAAGTGTTTTTTCAGTGATACATGGTTAGAACTAAAAGACTGCGCAGATTTAAGATAAAAGTTGTGGCCGCTGCCGGGCTTCTTGCCCTGACAGCGGTTATTCTGCTGTCTGTAATCATTATCTTTAATTTTAAGGGAAAAGCCGGAAAGGCTGAAAGAGATGATGCCCTGGAAGTCCTGGCAAAAGAAGGAGGGGAATCGGCGGAGGAAGAGGTGTCAAGGCAGGAAATGCCGGATAAATCCGCAGTGGAAAATGAAGCGGCTCCCTCAGACCCGCCGGATGAAAAGGTGTTAAGTCCTGAAGATGAGCCGCCGGAAAAGCTTCCTCCGGCTGATGATGACTCGAATCAGGATGCCCATTCTTCTGTATCGGATGAAAAAGTGCCTTTTGAGGAATCCGAAAAAGTCTATATTACCTTTGACGACGGACCCTCTATTTATACGGGCACTATTCTGGACACGCTGGCAAGCTACGGCGTCAAGGCCACCTTTTTTGTATGCGGCACAGGGGACAGGGCTGAGGAGCTGCGCCCTCTGTATAAGCGTATAGTCGAAGAAGGCCATTCCATAGGCATGCACTCCTATTCCCATGTGTATTCCAGGGTTTACGGAAGTCTGGATGGCTTTCAGGAAGACCTTGATAAAATAAGAAACCTAATTTATAATGAAACAGGCGTTGCACCGAAATTCTACCGCTTTCCGGGCGGCAGCGGAAATACGGTTGCCAAGCTCCCCATGTGGGAGTATATTTCTGTGCTCTATAGCCAGGCGATGGAATACTATGACTGGAACGTATATGCCGGAGATGCTTCGGGGAAGTCACTTTCCAAGGATGTCATAGTGAGGAATACATTAAGCGGTGTTGACAGAAGGAAAACGGCCGTAATCCTTCTCCACGATACCGCCAACCGGAAGACAACAGTAGAAGCCCTTCCTGAGATAATAGAGGGGTTAAAGGAGCGCGGCGTGGAGATACTGGCCATAGACGAGGATACGCCGCCATTACATCAGTTTGAATTAGAGGAGGAATAAGCCCATGGGTTTTTTTAATGATTTCAAGGAAGACCTGTCACAGGCAGTTGAGGATGATCCAAATGCAGTGCCTGTTCCGGAGGATATTTCTCCTGATGCTGCCCTTCCGGAGGATTTTGTGATCCCTGATTCCATACAGGAGGAATTTTCCATTCCTGATGCTCTGCAGGAAGGCGGAAACGATCTGTTGACAGAAGGGACAGGGGACTTACCCCTTCCTGATTTGATGGATGAAGCGGCTTTGCAGGAGACAGAGCCCAATATAGAGACAGGAGGAGATAATAGCGTGAGCAAGGCAGAGAGTATTGCGGAGGAAACGGTTGAAGAGGCCGCGGCGGCGGCAACAACGGCAGAGGCGCCTGAGCCTGTAGGAGATGTTGAGATACCTGAGCTGGCGGAAGGTCCGGTGTCTGAGGAATCTGGAAGCATACCGCAGGGAATGATCATTTATGGAGATATTGTCTCCGACGGCTCCCTGGATGTGATAGGCACAGTAAATGGAAATATACATATAAGGGGCAAGCTCAATATATCCGGTACGATAATGGGCAATTCCAAGTCCTCTGAGATTTTTGCGGATTCTGCAAAGATTACAGGGGAGGTTCTGAGCGACGGCGCCGTGAAGGTGGGCCAGGACTCTGTGATACTGGGAAATATTTCAGCCACCAGCGCAGTCATCGCAGGGGCTGTAAAAGGCGATATAGATGTACACGGACCTGTTATTCTGGACACATCGGCCATAGTCATGGGCGATATTAAGTCCAAATCGGTGCAGATCAATAATGGGGCAGTCATAGAGGGCCACTGCTCCCAGTGCTATGCTGATGTCAGTCCTACCGCTTTCTTTGAGGAACTCAAGAATGCGGCCATGGGGAAGAGATGAAGCGCATACTTCTTAAATTGTCCGGAGAAGCCCTCGCAGGACAGAAGGGGCATGGCTTTGACGAAGGGATAGTCCGCCGTGTTGGCGGGGAAATACTCTCCCTTAGAAAAGAAGGCGTGGAAGTTGCCATAGTCATTGGTGGGGGCAATTTCTGGCGGGGCCGGACCGGCAATGAGATAGACAGGACAAAGTCAGACCAGATAGGCATGCTGGCCACTATTATGAATGCCATCTATGTATCGGATATTTTCCGTTCATTGGGGATGATGACCAGCGTGCTCACACCTTTTCAATGTGGTTCTTTTACGAAACTATTTTCCAAGGACAGGGCTAATAAGTATTTTTCAAAGGGGATAGTGATATTCTTCGCAGGCGGCACCGGACACCCCTATTTTTCTACGGATACCGGAGCAGTGCTAAGGGCTGTGGAGATAGAGGCGGATATGCTGCTTCTCGCCAAGTCTATAGACGGGGTATATGACTCAGACCCAAAAGAGAATCCCGATGCAAAAAAATATGACACTCTTTCCATAGGGGAAGTGGTTGAGAAGGGCCTGAAGGTCGTGGATCTCACGGCTTCGGTGCTGGCCATGGAAAACAAGCTGCCTATGAGGGTATTTGGGCTGGATGAAGCAAATGGCATAATAAATGCCGTGCTTGGGGACTTTCACGGGACAGAGATCACAGTCTGATCAGCCGAAGCCCTGATTACAGATATTGCTAATAAACACTGCAATATAGGAGGAATTGGATATGGATGAAAGGATAGAAAAATATAATACAAAGATGCAGAAATCCTTGGACAATCTGTCCAGCGAATATGGTTCCATACGCGCAGGGCGCGCCAATCCCCATATCCTTGACAAGCTGAGGGTGGATTACTATGGCAGCCCTGCCCCTATACAGCAGGTTGCAAATGTGTCTGTTCCTGAGGCCAGGGTAATAATGATAAAGCCCTACGACAAATCCCTCATGAAGGATATAGAAAAGGCAATAATGACATCTGACATAGGCATAAATCCTAATAATGACGGTACTTCCATTCGTCTCATTTTTCCTGAGCTCACGGAGGAGCGGCGTAAGCAGCTCTGTAAGGATGTCAAGAAAAAGGCAGAGGAATGTAAGGTGGCGATAAGGAATATCAGGAGAGACGGCAATGACAGCTTCAAAAAGCTGAATAAGGCCGAGGTTTCTGAGGATGTGATACAGGAGCTGCAGGATGAGCTGCAGAAGGTGACGGATCAGTATATTAAAAAGGTGGATGCGGCACAGGCAGATAAGGAAAAGGAAATCATGACGGTATGAGCCATTCGGTTCCGCAGCATATAGCCATTATTCTGGATGGAAACGGACGCTGGGCCGCGGCCAAGGGGATGCCCCGCACATACGGGCATACTATGGGCGCAAAGAATGTGGAGACTATATGCAGGGCGGCCGGAGAGGCAGGGGTTAAGTATCTCACCGTGTATGCCTTTTCCACGGAGAATTGGGGCCGGCCGTCTGCTGAAGTTTCTGCCATTATGGACCTCTTAAGGAACTACCTGAAGACCTGCAGGAAGATTGCAAAGAAGAATAATATGCGGGTAAAGGTCATAGGCGACAAGTCCGGGCTGGATGAGGATATACAGCATAGCATTGAGGACATAGAGGGCTTTAGCAGGGATTTTGACGGCCTTACCTTCCAGATCGCCCTAAACTATGGCGGCAGGGATGAGATAGTAAGGGCAGTAAATAGGATAATTTCAGACAGAGAAAAGGGGCTTCTGGATTCTAAGGCAGAGATTACAGAGGAGGTCATCTCCTCATATCTGGACACTGCGGGCATACCTGACCCGGATCTTCTCATACGCACCAGCGGGGAAGAGAGGCTGTCTAACTTTCTCCTATGGCAGAATGCCTATACGGAATTCTATTTTACATCTGTCCATTGGCCTGACTTCAACGAAAACGAGCTGAAAGCTGCTCTCGATGAGTATTCCCTTAGAAACCGGCGTTATGGGAAGACAGAGGCCTCGTAGTTATGTTCTTAACCAGGCTTATAAGTGGCATATTTTTAATACTCATACTGGGCATTACCGTATATGCAGGAGGATTCTGGCTATGGATCCTCCTTTTTGCGATATCGTTTTTTGGATACCGTGAGTTCTGTAAGGCTATTGAGAAAACACCCGGCGGTGAAAAGTTCCGTTTATCCACTCCGGAAATGGTAGCCTATGTGGGCATGGCCGCATACGAGATAATACTTTTTGTAACGGGGAGGCTGGACTACCTCTTTTTCTCTGCAGTAGGCGTAATGCTCTTATTAATGGCATTATATGTCTTTCTTTTTCCTGCGTATGACAGCGGGATTATAGCGCAGTATTTCTTTGGCTTTTGCTATACTACGGTACTCCTCAGCTTCCTCTATCTCCTTAGGCAAAAGGAAAACGGCTTGGCACTTTCCATACTCGTTTTTGCCTGTGCGTGGGGCTGCGATACCTTCGCCTATCTTTCGGGCAGGGCATTTGGAAAGCACAAGCTGGCCCCCATACTCAGTCCGAAGAAATCTGTGGAAGGGGCCATAGGCGGCACCTTGGGGGCGGCCCTCCTGGGAGGGATATTGGCGGCATTATTTAGTGAAGTGCCTTGGAAATATGCGCTCATAGCCGGAGGAGGCGCCATATTCTCCCAAGTCGGGGATCTCTTCGCATCTGGGATAAAAAGGGAAAAGGAGATCAAGGATTATGGGAATCTGATACCCGGCCACGGCGGCATACTTGACCGCTTCGATTCCTGTATATTTGTGACACCTGTTATATATTTTTTTAGTGAACTCTTATGAAAAAAATTGCAATTCTGGGCTCTACAGGCTCTATAGGCGTTCAGACACTCTCCATAGTGGATGAGCATTCAGACCTACTCTGCCCCGTGGCCCTTGCGGCCAATTCCAATGTGAAGCTTATGGAGGAGCAGGCCAGGAAATATAGGCCCTCCGCAGTGGCTCTATATGACGAAGGCTCTGCCCTCGACCTGAAGGGACGCATTTCAGATACGCCTGTCAAAGTGCTGTCCGGAATGGAAGGGCTATTAGAAATAGCGGCTTATAGAGATGTTCAGCTGACCGTGGCGGCTATGGTGGGCATGGCGGGGATAAGGCCTGCGCTTGCGGCCGTAGAGGCCGGTAAAGATCTCGCGCTTGCCAATAAAGAGAGCCTTGTGGCCGCAGGGCATCTTATCACAGGAGCGGTCAAAAAGGCGGGGGTACGCCTGCTTCCCGTGGACTCTGAGCATTCTGCCATATTTCAGTGCCTGAAAGGAGAAGAACACTCCCAGATTGATAAGCTTATAATCACCGCATCGGGCGGACCTTTCAGGGGCAGGAAAAAAGAAGAGCTGAAATCCATAAAAATAGAGGATGCGCTAAAGCACCCCAACTGGAGCATGGGCCCCAAGGTCACTATAGATTCGTCCACTTTGGCGAATAAGGGGCTGGAAGTCATGGAGGCGCACTGGTTATTTGACATACCTTATGAAAGAATAGAGGCAGTGGTGCATCCGGAGAGCATAGTACATTCCATGGTGCAGTTTGTGGACGGCTCCGTAAAAGCCCAGCTTGGGATTCCTGATATGCGCCTGCCCATACAGTATGCGCTTTTCTATCCGGACAGGCTGAGCCTCTCCGGAAAGAGGCTGGATTTTCCGGCCTTAAAGAGCTTAAGCTTTGAGGAACCTGACCTGGAGGCTTTTCCGGCGCTTTCCCTGGCGTTCAGGGCGGCTATGACGGGGGGGAGCCTCCCTACAGTATTTAATGCGGCCAATGAAGAAGCCGTGAAGCTATTCTTAAATGGGAAGATTGCCTATATGCAAATTCCTGAGTGTATAGAGAGGGCTATGACGGCCCATACAGTCATTAGCGATCCGAGTCTGGATGAGATATTTGCCGTGGAGAAAGAAACCAGGGCTTTGTTTCAAGCTTGATTTTGTTTAGGGCTTAGCTCCGGCAAAAATAAGCGGAGATCAAGCATATAAGGCCATCATATTTCCATCATAAAAAATAAATCTTTTTTTTAATAAATTGACTTTAAATCCATAATCAACTCCTTTCTCATAATTTAATTTTGATTTCGTTATTTCAAACTGCCCTTTTGAGGAATTAAATGAATAAACAGCAATATAAGTCACTTCTTTATGCTTTTTATTCCCTTGCATAAATGCTTGGAAAAGGAATTGAGGATTTGGTCTTTGATCACTTTTTGCAAATATGCAAAATTCATTATCATTTATCCTTATT
>JAGBNO010000057.1 GCA_017634355.1 Lachnospiraceae bacterium | reverse complement strand
CATAATGCCCTCCATAAGGGTATTATATCATATACCGCTATATAACGCTATACCTAATATACAGATTATTGACAAAAACTTTCCGCTATCCACAAGGGCTAGCGGTTTATCTATGAATTATTCAACTTCGGAACTCAGGAGTGCCTGCCCGAAACGCTTAAGGGAAGGGAATACTACCGCCCGGCAGGGCAGGGCGATGAAGCCGGATACGCACAGAGGCTGAAAGAGATCAAAGAGTGGAAAAAAAAGACTTGCATCCGCTGAGATAAGCGTGTATAATACTGCACGCTGTGGCATGATAGCTGTGAAGCGAGAGATTGCCGCCTGAAGCGAAAGCCTTGGGCGGGAGGGTTCCGGACATGACCTGCAGGCGCATGGTAGGCGTACAGCAGGTGGGGATGGGCCCGTACTCCGTGGAGCGAATGTCAAGTCAAAGAAACTGGCGACAGGTCACTGTAGCGTATAAAAGGCTATCGAGAGATAGAGTGTGCCGTGCATGCTGTCCTTTTACAGAGGACACACACGGGAGCGTGTACAGTCACCGCTTGTCGTACTGGAGGGCTTATCGGAGAGATAAGCTCGAAGGAGCCATTAGCCGGCGTGTCCGGCGGCGTAAAAAGTGCGAAAAGGAGGCGACTTTTTTATGGCAACACAGGTAATGCGTATCATCCTGAAGGCGTATGACCGCAAGCTGGTAGATGCGTCTGCAAAGAAAATTGTTGAAAACGTGCGCAAGAAGGGCTCGGATGTCAGCGGCCCTGTGCCGCTGCCCACAAAGAAAGAAGTGGTGACGATCCTCAGGGCAGTACACAAGTACAAGGATTCCAGAGAACAGTTCGAGCAGAGGACACACAAGAGGCTCATAGACATTATTGCCCCTACGAAGGATACGATGGACTCGCTGTCTGGAATGCAGCTGCCCGCCGGCGTTAACATAGATATCAGAATGATGACCCGGTGAAGCTGGGAGGAGGTTATACATGAAAAAAGCTATTCTGGCGAAAAAGATCGGCATGACGCAGGTCTTTAATGAAGACGGGGCGGTGACCCCGGTTACTGTTCTGGAGGCGGGGCCTTGCAGCGTTGTCCAGATAAAGACTCCTGAGAAGGATGGCTACAGTGCGGTTCAGGTTGGTTTCCTGCCCCGCAAGGATAAAACTGTAGAGAAGGACCAGGGCGGGAAAAGAAAAGTGGCGCATCCCCATGGGACTCCCAAGCCCCTTGTAGGACACTTCAAGAAAGCGGGTGTCGAGAGCAAGAAATATTTGAGGGAGTTCAAATTGGAGAATTCTTCAGAGTACCAGCTTGCGCAGGAGATAAAGGCCGATATATTCGAGGTGGGGGACAAGATAGATGCGACGGCCATATCCAAGGGAAAAGGCTTCCAGGGGACCATCAAGCGCCTGGGACAGCATAGAGGCCCTATGAAGCACGGCTCGAAGTTCCACCGCCACCAGGGCTCAAACGGCGCCTGTTCATCACCCAGCAGGGTTTTCAAGGGCAAGGGCATGCCGGGACAGATGGGCTGTGTGAGGAGGACCATACAGAACCTGGAGATTATCAGTGTAGATGCGGACAAAAATCTGCTCCTTGTCAAGGGATCGGTCCCTGGCCCCAGGAAAGGACTGGTGACCATCAAAGAGACCGTGAAGACAAAGAGGTAAGGAGGATACGAGCTGATGCCTAGCATAAAAGTTTACAATATGGCCGGCGAAGAAGTCGGCACCATGGAGCTCTCGGAAGAGCTCTTTGGGGCAAAGATAAATGAGAATCTGGTACATCAGGCGGTGCTGCAGTATCTGGCAAATAATCGCCAGGGCACCCAGAAGGCCAAGACCAGGGGAGAGGTTTCCGGAGGAGGCA
The DNA here is from genome assembly GCA_017634355.1 of Lachnospiraceae bacterium. Taxonomy (GTDB): domain Bacteria; phylum Bacillota; class Clostridia; order Lachnospirales; family Lachnospiraceae; genus NK4A144. The sequence goes on along the minus strand of JAGBNO010000057.1, from coordinate 29,947 downwards.
GGAAGCCCTGGAAGCAGAAGGGAACGGGACATGCCCGTCAGGGTTCCATCAGATCTCCCCAGTGGAGGCATGGCGGCGTGGTATTTGCGCCCACGCCCAGGGACTATTCCTTCAAGATGAACAAGAAGGAAAAGAGGATTGCCTTAAAGAGCGCATTTACCTCCAGGGTCCAGGACAATAAATTCATAGTACTGGACGAGCTCAAGATGGAGGAGATAAAGACCAGGAAATTCAAGGAAGTGCTGGATGCCTTTAAGGTGAAGAAGGCCATGGTGATACTGGACAGCGTGGACATGAATGTGATCCTTTCCGCAAGAAACCTGCCGGATGTGAAGACTTTCCAGATCAATACCATAAACACCTACGAAATCATGAAGTACAGCACGGTCATAGCCACTAAACAGGCAGTGCAGATGCTGGAGGAGGTATATGCATAATGGCGGCTTTAGAATATTATGATGTGATCCTTAAGCCTGTGATCACAGAGAAATCCATGAACGGGCTGGCGACAAAAGAGTATACCTTCTATGTGCATCCGGAAGCAAACAAGGCTCAGATCAAAGAAGCAGTAGAGAAAATGTTTGAAGGCACTAAGGTCAAGAAGGTAAATACCATGAACATCCCCGGCAAGAAAAAGAGGCGCGGGATGACGGTGGGCAGGACAGCCAAGAGGAAAAAGGCGATGGTGAGGCTCACGGAGGACTCCAAGGAGATAGAGGTATTCTCCGGACTTTGATTTAAGGATAAAGGAGAAAGGATAAGATAAAATGGGCATAAAGACATATAAGCCATATACGCCTTCCAGAAGGCACATGACTGGCTCAGACTTTGCGGAGATCACCAAACACAAGCCTGAAAAATCACTCTGCAAGAAGCTTAAAAAGCACTCAGGCCGCAATAACCAGGGCAAAATTACTGTAAGGCACAGGGGCGGCGGAGCCAGAAGAAAGTACAGGATCATAGATTTCAAGAGAAATGACAAAGACGGAATAGTCGCAACGGTAGAGGGCATAGAATATGATCCCAACCGCTCTGCGAATATAGCCCTCCTAAACTATGAGGACGGCGAGAAGCGCTACATTATAGCACCTGAGGGCCTTAAGGACGGGATGAAGGTTATGAACGGCGCAGATGCCGAGGTAAGGATAGGGAACTGCATGCCTCTCTCTGTCGTGCCTGTAGGTACAAATGTGCATAATATAGAGATGATACCCGGCAAGGGTGCCCAGATGGTGCGTTCAGCCGGAACCAGCGCACAGCTTATGGCAAAAGAAGGCAAATATGCCACGCTCAGGCTTCCGTCGGGCGAGATGCGCATGGTCCCCATAGAATGCAGGGCAACTATAGGAATAGTGGGAAATGCAGACCATAACCTCATCAACATAGGTAAGGCCGGAAGAAAACGCCACATGGGATTCAGGCCCACGGTTCGAGGCTCAGTCATGAATCCGAATGACCATCCGCATGGAGGTGGTGAGGGTAAGGCGCCCATAGGGCGGCCGGGTCCCAGCACTCCTTGGGGCAAGCCGGCTCTGGGACTTAAGACCAGAAAGGCAAAGAAGGCATCTAATAGGCTGATAATCAGGAGAAGAAACGGAAAGGCCCTCAACGTATAGTATGCCAGGGAGCCAAGTACTGTAAAGCATAAGGCCGGAGATTAGAACTTGCTATTCTAACTGAAGAGCCGAATACTGCAAAAATGTAAGTCAGAGATTAGAACTTGCTATTCTAATATAGGAGATTAAAAAATGTCACGTTCATTAAAAAAAGGACCCTTTGCGGATAAGAGTCTTTTGAAAAAGATAGATGCCATGAACCAGAGCGACAAGAAAGAGGTCGTCAAGACCTGGTCCCGCCGCTCTACCATACATCCGTCCTTCGTTGGCCATACCATAGCGGTACACGACGGACGTAAGCATGTGCCGGTATATATAACAGAGGACATGGTGGGCCATAAGCTTGGGGAATTCGTGGTTACCAGGACATACAGGGGGCATTCCTCCACGTCCTCAGTTAAATAAAAGGAGGTTTATCCTATGTCAAAGGGACATCGTACTCAGATAAAGAGAGAGAGGAATGCGGTCGCGGACAAAAGGCCCAAGGCAAAGCTCTCATTTGCCAGGCTCTCCGTCACCAAAGCTTGTTTTGTGCTTGATGCCATAAGGGGAAAGAGCTGCGATACCGCAGTGGGCATACTTAGCTACAGCCCCCGCCATGCATCCGAGATAATCTTAAAGCTTCTGAATTCGGCAATAGCCAATGGGGAGAACAACCTGGGACTTAAAAGGGAAAATCTCTATGTGGCAGAATGCTATGCCACTCCCGGTCCTATAATGAAGCGCATACAGCCCAGGGCTCAGGGCAGGGCATACCGTATACAGAAAAGAATGTGCCACATCAACCTGATTCTGGATGAGAAGAAGTAAGGAAGGAGATCATAAATGGGTCAGAAAGTTAATCCCCACGGTTTACGGGTCGGCATCATCAAGGACTGGGACTCTAAATGGTATGCCGAGGCTTGTCCGGCAAAAGGCTCCAGCGATGGTTCATTTGCTGACTACCTTGTGGAAGATTACAAGATCAGGGAGTTCCTGAAAAAGAATTTGTATGAGGCCGGTATTTCGCACATAGAGATTGAGCGTACATCCGGCAGGGTGAAGACAATTATCTACACCTCGAAGCCGGGCATGATCATAGGGCAGCATGGCCAGAAGATCGAGGAGACCAAAAAGGCGCTTCAGAAAAAGACCAGCAGGAGTGTAGATATAGAGGTCAAACAGATAAAGAGGCCAGACTTAGATGCACAGCTGGTTGCAGAAAATATAGCGCAGCAGCTGGAGAACCGCACCTCATTCCGCAGGGCTATGAAATCTGCCATGCAGAGGACAATGAAGGGCGGAGCGCTTGGTATAAAGGCTTCCTGTGCAGGACGCTTGGGCGGGGCCGACATTGCGAGGAAGGAGTTCTACTCAGATGGGACCATACCTCTTCAGACCCTGCGCGCCGACATAGACTATGGTTTTTCTGAAGCGGATACCACTTATGGCAAGGTTGGTGTCAAGGTATGGATATATAAGGGCGAGATACTTCCCGAAAAAAATAAACAGAACGCAGAGAATGAGGGAAGACGGGAAGGAGGCGATCGTTAATGCTGATGCCGAAGAGAGTCAAGCACCGTAAGCAGATGCGAGGTTCCCTGAAGGGAAAGGCAAATCGCGGCAATACGATTACTTATGGTGAATATGGCATAGTGGCGCTGGACCCCTGCTGGATTCGTTCGAATCAGATAGAGGCGGCCCGTGTGGCCATGACCAGATACGTGAAGCGCGGAGGACAGGTGTGGATAAAGATTTTCCCGGATAAGCCTGTGACTGCCAAGCCTGCAGAAACCCGTATGGGATCTGGAAAAGGTGCGGTGGATTACTGGGTAGCGGTTGTAAAACCCGGACGCGTCATGTTTGAGATAGCCGGAGTGCCGGAGGATGTGGCAAAGGAAGCCCTTCGTCTGGCCAGCCATAAACTTCCCTGCAAATGCAAGATTGTTTCCAAGGAAGACCTTGCGGCGCAGGTAGCGGCAAGAGAGGGCGGTGAGAAGGCATGAAATCAAGTAAGTATATTGCAGATTTAAGGGATAAATCGGCTTCCGAGCTTAAGGATGAGCTGACGGCGGCAAAGAAGGAGCTTTTTAATCTGAGGTTTCAGAATGCCACCAATAATCTGGAGAATACCAGCAGGATCCGTGAGGTGCGTAAGAACATAGCCAGGATACAGACGGTAATGACAGAGAACGCCGCTAAGGCCTGAAGCTTCGGGAAGGGCCTCTATTGCCCGTCAAACCGCAAGGCTGGATAATAGCCGCAATAGAGGAGCCTCAATTGCTTATTCAAGTATAAGAAAGATACCTGTAGAAGAACCGCAATAGAGGAGATCGTTGGATAAAAATGGAAAAAAGAAATCTCAGAAAGACACGTACCGGTAAGGTTATAAGCAACAAGATGGATAAGACCATCACCGTAGCCGTTGTGAATCATGTGAGGCATCCCCTTTATAAGAAGATAGTGAAGAACACATATAAGCTGAAGGCGCATGATGCAAATAATGAATGCAATATAGGCGATACGGTAAGGGTCATGGAGACCAGGCCCCTTTCCAAGACAAAGAGGTGGAGGCTTGTAGAAATCATGGAGCGCGCTAAGTAATATAGGATTTAACCAGATTATTATACCCATAGACGAAACATTCGCTAATGAGTATCGGAATAGTGTGCTGGAGGATCAGTTTCTCCATTAAAGAAGGAGTTTGGCATGGTACAACAGGAAAGCAGATTAAAGGTCGCTGATAATACAGGCGCAAAGGAAATCCTCTGCATCCGGGTCATGGGTGGGTCCACTCGCAGATATGCCGGCGTGGGCGATATCATAGTGGCCACAGTAAAGGATGCTACGCCTGGCGGCGTTGTGAAAAAGGGCGATGTGGTAAAGGCTGTTGTAGTCAGGACCGTGAAGAGCATAGGACGAAAAGACGGCTCTTATATACGTTTCGATGAGAATGCGGCAGTCATAATAAAAGACGACAATACGCCCAGGGGAACCCGTATTTTTGGACCGGTAGCGAGGGAACTAAGGGAAAAGCATTTCATGAAAATAGTTTCACTGGCGCCGGAAGTGCTTTAATAGGAGGTGTCGCCGATGTCGATGGCAAAGATAAAAAGGGGTGATACCGTACGGGTCATCGCTGGAAAAGACAAGGGCAAGAGCGGTAAGGTCATTAGCGTAGACCGCAAGAACAGCAAGGTGGTCGTAGAGAATGTCAATATGATAACCAAGCATGAGAAGCCCTCTATGCGCAACCAGGAAGGGGGAATAGTCCACAGGGAAGCACCCTTTCATATTAGCAATGTCATGTATGAGCACAATGGCAAGCCCACCCGGATAGGATTTAAGATCGAAGGGGACAAGAAGGTCCGTATCGCCAAATCCACCGGAGAGGTCATAGACTAAGGGGGAAGGGGGTCTTATAAGTTGAGTAGGCTGAAAGAACAGTACCAGAATGAGATCGTCCAGGCCATGACAAAGAAATTCGGTTACAAGAATCCCATGGAGGTTCCGAAGCTCTTCAAAATCGTGGTAAATATGGGCGTTGGGGAAGCAAAGGACAATGCAAAGGTCCTGGATTCCGCTGTTTCAGATATGCAGACGATAACAGGACAGCATGCAGTGGTGACAAAGGCAAAGAAGGCTGTCGCAAATTTCAAAATCCGTGAAGGCATGTCCATTGGCTGCAAGACGACCTTAAGGGGCGATAAGATGTATGAATTCTTAGACCGCTTAATAAATCTTGCACTGCCCCGTGTCCGTGACTTCAGGGGCGTGAGCAAGGATTCCTTTGACGGAAGAGGCAATTATGCATTAGGTATAAAGGAACAGCTCATATTCCCTGAGATAGAGTACGACAAGATAGATAAGGTACGGGGAATGGATGTCATTATCGTAACTACAGCAAAGACGGATGAAGAGGCAAGGGAGCTGCTCCGGCTCTTCAATATGCCATTCGCCAAGTAGAGGAGGGGATATATGGCTAAGTTATCAATGAAGCGGAAGCAGGAGCGGAAACCTAAATTCTCCACCAGAGCATATACGCGCTGCAAAATCTGCGGACGTCCGCACTCCGTGCTTCGTAAATATGGCATTTGCCGGGTATGTTTCCGTGAGCTGGCCTACAAGGGGCAGATACCCGGAGTAAGGAAAGCGTCCTGGTAAAGACCAGGGAGCTGCCTATTATTATATGGGCAGGGCATATAGCTAAAGATATAAGGAGGTCTATGCAATGACAACAAATGATCCGATTGCAGATATGCTTACGAGGATACGCAATGCCAATATTGCAAAGCATGATACAGTCGATATCCCCTCTTCCCGTATGAAGCTGGCAATAGCAGATATACTTGTGGACGAGGGCTATATAAAAAAATATGACTTGGTAGACAAAAATGGCTTCAAGGACATACATGTAACGCTTAAGTATATGGATGACAAGAATACGCGCGTTATTTCTGGCCTGAAGAGGATCAGTAAGCCAGGGCTTCGTGTCTATGCGGGAAGGGATGAGCTTCCCAGGGTACTTGGCGGGCTTGGTATAGCCATACTTTCCACTGACAAGGGTGTGCTTACTGACAAAAAAGCCAGGGAGCTGAACGTAGGCGGCGAGGTTTTGGCATTTATTTGGTAAAGACAGAGAATATTCAATGATAAGGAGGTTGCGGGCATGTCACGAATAGGAAAAATGCCTATCGCGGTTCCGGCAGGGGTTACTGTCGATATCGCAGAAAATAACCATGTGACTGTAAAAGGCCCAAAGGGGAGCCTGGAGAGGACTCTTCCTGCGGAAATGAAAATAAGCCTTGAAGATGGGACGCTGAAGGTAGAGCGCCCGAATGACGAGAAAAAGAGCAGGGCCCTCCACGGGCTTACAAGGTCCCTTCTCAACAATATGGTAGTAGGTGTGACAGAGGGATATAAGAAAGTCCTGGAGATTAATGGCGTGGGTTATAGGGCCGCTAAGCAGGGAAAAAAGCTTACACTTACTCTGGGCTACTCCCATCCCGTAGAGATGGACGACCCTGATGGCATAGAGACCAAGGTTGTTGACAACAAGATAGAAGTAGAGGGCATAGACAAGGAAAAGGTCGGACAGTATGCCGCAGTCATAAGGGAGAAGAGGCCGCCAGAACCCTATAAGGGCAAAGGTATTAAGTATATAGATGAAGTAATTAGGCGCAAGGTCGGAAAGACCGGCAAGAAGTAATCGGGAGGGTACGTTTCATGGTCAGTAAAAAGATCAGAACAGAAGTACGTGAAAAGAAGCATTTAAAAATCCGCAAGCGTTTCAGCGGAACTCCTGAGAGGCCAAGGCTTTCGGTATTCCGCAGCAATAAACATATGTATGCCCAGGTCATAGACGATGAGGCGGGCAGGACTATTGTGGCCGCATCCACTCTGGAGAAGGAGTTGAAATCCAGCCTCCAGTATACCGACAATGTAGAGGCTGCCAGCAAGCTCGGTACTCTGATAGCTGAGAGGGCCAAGGAAAAAGGGATAGAGAAAGTGGTCTTCGACAGGGGCGGCTTCATTTACCAGGGTAAGGTAAAGGCGCTGGCAGAGGCTGCCAGGGAAGCCGGGCTCGTTTTCTAAATCATTAGGAGGACAGTAATACATGAAACGCAATATCATTGATGCAAACAGCCTGGAGCTGGAGGATAAGGTAGTCACGATAAAGCGCGTTACGAAGGTCGTAAAGGGCGGCCGCAATATGCGCTTTACCGCCCTTGTGGTGCTGGGCGACAGGAACGGCCATGTAGGCGTGGGGCTGGGCAAGGCTACTGAAATTCCTGAGGCCATAAGGAAGGGCAAGGAGGATGCCGCAAAGAAGCTTATCCCTGTAGCCCTGGACGACCAGGGTTCTATTACCCATGACTTTATCGGCAAATTCGGCGGTGCTTCCATTCTTTTGAAGAAAGCCCCAGAAGGCACGGGTATCATAGCCGGAGGTCCGGCCCGTATAGTTTGTGAACTTGCCGGAATCAGGAATATCAGGACCAAGTCCCTTGGGTCAAATAATAAACAGAATGTTGTACTGGCTGCTATTGAAGCGCTCTCACAGCTGAAGACTCCTGAAGAGGTGGCAAGGCTCAGGGGCAAAAGCGTCGCCGAGGTTATTAGCTGAGCCATCAAAGGGATTAAGTTCAGGCAATATGAAAAATCTCGTAAGAGAGGAGGTTGAATTATGGCAGGGAAATTAAGGGTCACGCTCATTAAATCCCCCATAGGGGCAATCCCAAAGCATAGAAAAACAGTGAAGGCCATGGGCTTCCATAAGACCTACAGCACGGTAGAGCTGCCGGACAATGAGTCTGTGAGGGGGATGTGCAAGGCCATACGCCACATGGTTAAGGTGGAAGAAATATAATATTCAAGATCCAAGTCCTCCAGTTAGAAATATAAAGGCTGGAGGGCGATTATTAGGAAGCATTATAATACGGAGAAACTCTCCGGCATTAACGACTCCTGATGTGCTTATCGCATCAGAACGGAGTTCAAAATGTGCCAGAGGCACATTTTGCTCCTTGAGTGCCGAAAAAACGCGGCAGAAAGAGGTAAAAATGGAATTACATAATCTGCATCCCGCACCGGGGGCAAAGCATCAGGATAGATTCCGCAGGGGCAGGGGCCAGGGGTCCGGAAATGGAAAGACGGCCGGCTATGGACATAAGGGGCAGAAGGCCCGTTCAGGAGCGCCCAGGGTTGGTTTTGAAGGCGGCCAGATGCCCTTATACCGCCGCATCCCTAAGAGGGGATTTAAGAATATCAACCATAAGGAAATAGCCATAGTAAATGTATCGACTTTGGAAAAACTCTATAATGATGGCGATACGGTCACGATAGAGGATCTTTACAGCAAAAAGGTATTCAAGGGCAAAAAGAAGTTTGATGGCTACAAAGTACTTGGGAATGGCGAGCTCACCAAAAAGCTGACAGTTAAGATGAGCGCATTCTCAGCATCCGCAAAGGAAAAAATAGAAGCGGCAGGTGGGAAAGCTGAGGTGGTCTGATGATCCAGACGGTACGGAATGCTTTCAAGATTAAGGATATAAGGAATAGGATATTATATACTCTTCTAGTCCTTTTCCTTATACGTCTGGGCTGCCAGCTGCCCATACCGGGAGTGAACAGGGCATACTTCTCACAGTGGTTCAGAAGCCTTACCGGAGATTCCTTTGGCTTCTTCAATGCCTTTACGGGCGGCTCTTTCGAGAATATGTCCATATTCGCCCTGAACATAACACCTTATATTACATCATCTATTATAATAGAGCTCCTTACAATAGCCATACCCTACCTGGAGGAAAAGCAGCGTGACGGACAGGAGGGCAGGAAGGTGCTGGTGGCCATAACCAGGTATGTGACTATAGGCCTTGCGCTCTTAGAGTCCTCTGCCATGGCCATAGGCTTCTACAATCAGGGGATCATGGACTATACGATGAATCCCTGGCTTACAGGGCTTATGATAGTGACGGGGCTTACAGCTGGAAGCGCCCTGCTGATGTGGTTTGGTGAACAGATTACTGAAAAGGGCGTTGGGAATGGCATTTCTGTAGTGCTGACTATCAATATTATATCCAGGATGCCATCAGATATGGCTAGCCTCTTTGAAATGTTCGTGAAGAGCCGCTTCCAGGATGGAAAGGCGCTCATAGGGATAGTAGCCGCACTTATCATATTGGCAGTCATTATTGGAACCATAATACTTACAGTCGTCCTGAATGGGGCCGAGCGCCGTATACCGGTGCAATATGCAAAAAAGGTTGCAGGGCGGAAGATGGTCGGAGGTGCGTCAAGCACCATACCCTTAAAGGTAAATACAGGCGGAGTCATACCCATCATATTTGCCTCTTCGCTCATGCAGTTCCCCATAGTTATATGCCAGATTTTTGGCATACAGGGAGGCACGTCCTTGGGCGGCCATATTTTGCGTATGCTGAACTCAGGCAACTGGTGCAATCCTGCACAGCCCGTCTACACCATAGGGCTTCTGATTTACATACTGCTGGTAGTATTCTTTGCCTACTTCTATACGTCTATAACCTTTAATCCCCTTGAGGTCTCTGAGAACCTAAAAAAACAGGGGGGCTTTATCCCAGGCATACGCCCCGGCAGGCCTACTACGGAATACCTTACGAACATATTAAATTACATTATATTTATAGGTGCCGTAGGCCTCACCATAGTGGCAGTCATCCCTATATTCTTCAATGGGGTATTTGGGGCTAATGTGTCCTTCGGAGGAACCTCACTCATAATCGTGGTGGGAGTCATACTGGAAACACTTAAGCAGATAGAGTCCAGAATGCTTGTCAGGAGCTATAAAGGATTCCTGGGATAAGACACAGCTAGTTACATAATAAAACAGGATATCACAGGAAGTCGCGTAATAGAGGAGGAGAAGGATATGAAGATAATAATGCTGGGGGCGCCGGGTGCCGGTAAAGGCACGCAGGCTAAAAGGATTTCGGAGAAGTATGGAATTCCTCATATTTCAACCGGAGATATCTTTAGGGCCAATATAAAGGAAGGAACGGCATTAGGGAAAGAGGCCAAGTCCTATATGGACGAGGGAAAGCTTGTTCCGGACGAGCTTACGGTCAGGATACTTTTGGACAGGGTATCTAAGGACGACTGCAAGGGGGGCTATCTTTTGGATGGCTTCCCCAGGACCATACCGCAGGCAGAAGTGCTCGATAAGGAGCTGGAAAAAGCCGGTGACAGAGTAGATTTTGCGATAGATGTGGAGGTTCCGGACGAGTCTATAGTAAAAAGGATGTCCGGACGCAGGGCCTGTCTCAAATGCGGCGCCACATACCATGTAGAGAGCCTGCCGCCAAAGACTGAGGGCATTTGCGATAAGTGTGGCGAAAAGCTTTCCATAAGGGAAGATGACAAGGAAGAAACTGTAAAAAAACGCTTGGAGGTCTACCACAAAGAAACGGAGCCCCTCATAAACTACTATGAGAAAAAGGGAATCCTAGAGACCGTAGACGGAATGCAGGATGCGGAGGAAGTTTTCAGTTCCATTATAGCCATATTGGATAAGCAGGGGTGAGTGTGAGTTTATGTCGAAAGCAGATGTCATAGAAATAGAAGGAAAGGTCATAGAAAAGCTGCCGAATGCCATGTTCCAGGTCGAACTGGAGAATGGCCACAAGGTTCTGGCCCATATAAGCGGGAAGCTCAGGATGAACTTCATTCGTATATTGCCCGGAGACAAGGTGACTATAGAGATGTCGCCTTATGATCTGTCAAAGGGAAGGATTATCTGGAGAGACAAATAGACTCTATGTAGCATAAAATATAGGGCTTGCAACAAAGTGTCTGTTGTGTTATTATACTCACATTCTGCTTTCTTGAGGGGAAGCCGTTTTCCTAAGAAGGGGCTTTCTTAAAGAAAGGTGTTATAAATAGGAGGACTTGTGATGAAGGTCAGATCTTCTGTAAAGCCCATGTGCGAGAAATGCAAGGTAATTAAGCGCAAGGGGAAAATTAGAGTAATCTGCGAGAATCCCAAGCACAAACAAGTGCAGGGATAGTAACCAAAGAAACATATATCAAAGAAGGAGGAAAAGACACGTATGGCTCGTATCGCTGGTGTTGATCTGCCGCGGGAAAAGCGCGTGGAGATTGGGCTGACCTATATATACGGAATAGGCAGGACCAGTTCAAACCGCATCCTTAAAGAAGCCGGTGTCAACCCTGACACTCGCGTGAGGGATTTGACAGAGGAAGAAGTAGCCAAGCTAAGGGATGTGATCGAGAAGACACAGACCATAGAGGGTGATCTTCGCCGTCAGGTGGCCATGGACATCAAGAGACTTACAGAGATAGGGTGCTATAGGGGCATCCGTCACAGAAAGTCCCTGCCGGTCCGCGGACAGAAGACAAAAACCAATGCCCGTACCCGTAAAGGTCCCAGAAGAACAGTCGCGAATAAGAAGAAGTAAACTTATTTTCGACTTATGTTCTTTGTTGTAATCTTAAGATAGTTACTCATAAGAAAGTAGGTTAGTTTTTTATGGCTAAACAACAAGCTAGCGCAAAGAGGAATACAAAAAAGCGCGTCAAAAAAAACGTTGAACATGGACAGGCACATATACAGTCATCCTTCAACAATACTATAGTTACCTTGACGGATGCTGAGGGTAATGCCCTTTCATGGGCAAGTGCCGGAGGTCTGAATTTCAGAGGTTCAAGGAAATCTACTCCATACGCCGCCCAGGTGGCCGCAGAGACTGCCACTAAGGCCGCTCTCATTCATGGGCTGAAGTCTGTGGACGTGATGGTTAAAGGACCGGGCTCTGGCAGGGAAGCGGCCATACGCGCGCTGTCTGCCGCAGGTCTGCAGATTACCAGTATTAAGGATGTGACTCCGGTGCCGCACAATGGATGCAGACCGCCGAAAAGAAGGAGAGTGTAATTTATGGCAGTAAATAGAGTACCTGTTCTCAAGAGATGCAGATCTTTAGGCATAGAGCCTGCGTTCCTGGGTTATAGCAGGAAATCAAAAAGGCAGCTTCTGCGTTCTTCCCGCAAAATAAGCGAGTACGGCTTACAGCTTAGGGAGAAGCAGAAAGCAAAGTTTATCTATGGCGTACTGGAGAGGCCCTTTAGGAATTATTATAAAAAGGCCGATAGGATGAAGGGCATGACAGGTGAGAACCTTATGATACTCCTGGAGCGCCGCATAGATAATGTGATATTCCGTTTGGGCTTTGCGCGTACACGCAGAGAAGCCAGGCAGATGGTGTCTCATAAGGCATTTACCTTGAACGGCAAGGTAGTAAACATACCTTCCATGCTTGTAAAGGCTGGAGATGTGATTGAGATAAAGGAAAAATCCCGTTCCTCGCAGCACATCAAGGATATTTTTGAATTGACCTACGACAGGGCAGTTCCGGCATGGCTGACATCTGACCAGGAGAATTTCAAGGGCACTGTCAACGAGCTTCCAACCAGGGATCAGATAGATGTTCCCGTTGACGAACTGATGATCGTTGAGTTGTATTCTAAGTAGTGAGAACCTTTATAAGGAGCCTCGCACTTTGCATAAGGAGCTGTAGACAGATCAACTAGTCAGATTGCGTAGGTTTTTATTTCGGGTACTGGCGTATATTAATTGTCTACAGATCCTAAGTCTTAATCGGATTTTAATGTGTGCGAAGAACCATTTAATTAGAGGAGGTATCCTATTTGATAGAGTTTGAGACGCCCAAAATAGAGATAGCAGACCTGTCCAGTGATAATACTTATGCGAAGTTCGTGGTGGAACCTCTAGAGAGGGGATATGGCATTACTTTAGGGAATTCCCTCCGCAGGATCATGCTCTCGTCGCTGCCGGGTGCGGCGGTGAGCCATGTGAAGATAGATGGAGTGTTGCATGAATTCACTTCTATCCCTGGGGTGGTAGAAGATGTGACCGAGATCATCATGAACATCAAAAACCTGTCCATCAAGAACAACAGTTCATCCGATGAGCCGAAAACAGCCTATATAGACTGCAGTGGGGAATGTGAGATAACTGGAGCTGATATAAGGGTGGACCAGGATACAGAGATAGTTAATACCAATCAGCATATCGCATATTTAAGCGGTAAAAATAGTAAACTTCATATAGAATTGACTATCTCTAAGGGCAGGGGATATGTCAGTGCGGAAAAGAATAAATCCGAAGATATGCCCATAGGTGTGATCGCGATAGATTCTATATATACGCCCGTGCAGAGGGTAAACCTCTCAGTGGAGGATACTCGTGTAGGACAGCAGACAGATTATGACAAGCTGACGCTGGACGTATTTACAGATGGGACGCTTATCCCGCAGGAGGCGGTGAGCCTTGCGGCCAAGGTGCTCTCAGAGCATTTAAGCCTCTTTGTGAATCTGTCAGATGCGGCTACGCATACAGAGATTATGGTAGATAAGCCTGAAGATGATGCTGAAAAGGTCATGGAGATGAACATAGATGAGCTTGAGCTGTCTGTCAGGTCTTATAACTGCTTGAAGAGGGCCGGAATAAATACTGTAGCGGAGCTTGTCAACAAAACACCTGAAGATATGATGAAGGTCAGGAATCTGGGGCGCAAATCCCTGGAGGAAGTCCTGGCAAAGCTCAATGAGCTTGGGCTTGAGTTGAATAAGGGCGGGGAATTGCCTGAATAATTCCAATTAAAAATAGTAGGGTCCTGCGGTAATGCCAAAGTGGTCGCAGGGTCCTTTCCGAAGCAGGATGCATAAGACCATTGGGCAGCGGTCCTGTAGCAATTAAGAGATAAGGTGCGCCGCAAGAAATGCGGCAGAAAGAGGAAAAATGAGAGGACATAGGAAGTTAGGCCGCACAACGTCACAGAGGAAGGCACTTTTGAGGAGCCAGGTGACTGCGCTGATACAGCATGGAAAGATAATTACCACTGCCGCAAGGGCAGAAGAAGTCCAGAGGATGGCTGAAAAGGTGATCACCTGGGGGATAAAGGGCAAAGACGACTTTGAAATGGTCAAGGTCATGGCCAAGGTTCCCCGTAAGGACAAGGATGGACACAGGGTAAAGCGCATAGTTGACAAGAACGATTACTCAAAGGTGCTGTCTGAGACACATAGGGGCAGTGACGGCAAAATCTTGAAGATTGAGAATGGTAAGACTGTTACCGTCTATGATGAGGTCGAGAAGGAGATAAAGAAGGATAATCCCTTCAGGCTTCACTGCAGGCACCAGATACTGAGGGTTCTGTATCCCGTGGTTGAGCATGGTACCGGCCTCGCAGGAAGAAAGAGAAATACCAAAAAGGTGGACCTCTGCGCAAAGCTTTTTGATGAGATAGGTCCTAAATATGCAGACCGCAAGGGTGGCTATACCAGAATTATCAAGTTGGGCCTAAGGCGTGGCGATGCGGCAATGATGGTGCAGCTGGAGCTTGTATAATAGCTGCTTTGACCGCAAGTACTGAGGAGAGCGGCTGAATGACTGCATTTAGCTGTATTACGGGCTTGGGGTGCTGAACAGCCACCTAAATATTAGGTAGAACAGTTAAAAATAGTTTCAAAAAGGGGCTTCGGCAGTTATAGGAAACAGAATTTGTTTGCTATGTGCTGCCGGGGCTCTTTGTAGATTTAGGGATGGGCATAATAGAAGCAAAAGATCTCGTATATGAGTACATACGCAGGGATGAGGAAGGCAATGTAGAGAGCGTGAACCGCGCGGTGGACGGGTTATCCCTGGATATCAATAGGGGGGATTTCATCGCCATTCTCGGCGGCAACGGCTCAGGCAAATCTACGCTGGCCAAACATATTAATGCCATTCTATATCCCACTTCCGGCACAATATGGGTAGATGGGAAGGATACTGCGGACCCTCAGAATCTCTGGGATGTGAGGCAGAATGCCGGCATGATTTTCCAGAATCCTGACAACCAGATAATAGGCAACGTGGTGGAAGAGGATGTGGGCTTTGGGCCTGAGAATATGGGCGTGCCCACGAAAGAGATATGGGAAAGGGTAGAAGAGGCTCTGAAGGCCGTAGGCATGTACGAGTACCGCAAATCCTCCCCTAACCGCCTGTCAGGCGGACAGAAGCAGCGAGTGGCCATAGCCGGAGTGGTCGCTATGCACCCTAAATGCATTATAATGGATGAGCCTACAGCCATGCTGGACCCTTCAGGAAGAAGGGAGGTCATAAGGGTGGCAAGGGCGCTAAATCAGGTAGAAGAGGTCACTATTGTCCTCATTACCCACTATATGGAAGAAGTCATCTATGCGGATAAGGTCTTTGTGATGGACAGGGGGCGTATTGCGCTGTCCGGCACTCCAAGAGAGATTTTTTCCAATGTGGAGAAAATGAAAGAGCTGCGCTTGGACGTGCCGCAGGCTACGCTTTTATCCTATGGACTTAAAAAGAGGGGACTGGAGCTGCCAAAAGGAATATTGTCCATAGATGAGATAATACCCGCCCTATGCAGCCTTGGTAAAAAATATAATGTGTATTTAGGAAAAAAACAGAATTCTTCTCAGCACGAATGGAAACAAAGGCGCTCTCCAACTGAAAAGAGACAGCAGGATGCCCTTATTTTTGACCATGTGAGCCATACTTATGAGGCAGGCTTAAGCCATGAGGTCAAAGCCCTGGACGATGTTTCCCTCGCAATATATCCAGGGGAATTCATAGGCCTCATAGGACATACAGGCTCTGGAAAATCTACGCTGGTCCAGCACATGAATGGCTTGCTTAAGGCGAGCAGCGGCAGTATTTATTATAGGGGCCAGGATGTATACGAGAAGACTTATTCATTGAAGAAACTGCGCACCAGTATAGGACTCGTATTCCAGTACCCTGAGCATCAGCTTTTTGAGGAGACTGTATTTAAGGATGTATGCTTTGGCGCGAGGAATAAGGGATTATCAGCAAAAGAGGCAGAGTTGAAGGCTTTTGAGGCGCTTCGGCAGGTGAAGCTTCCGGAGGATTTATATTATGCATCCCCCTTTGAGCTTTCCGGAGGGCAGAAGCGCAGGGTAGCCATTGCGGGAGTCCTTGCGATGCAGCCTGACATCCTGGTGCTGGACGAGCCTACGGCGGGCCTGGACCCCAGGGGCAGGGATGAGATACTGTCACTTGTTGAAGAACTTAGGACAAAGAACGGGATTTCCATCGTATTGGTATCGCACAGCATGGAAGATGTGGCCAACTATGTAGACAGGATGTGGGTCATGGACAAGGGGAAGATAATACTGGACGGCACTCCTGAGGAGGTCTTCAGCCGTTATGTGCTATTAGAGGAAATGGGCTTAAGGGGGCCGGAGGTCATGTATATAATGGACGGGCTGGAGGAGAAGGGGTTCGATGTCTATCCCTACATAACGACGCTTGAAGAAGCGGAGGAGCAGATAGCTTCCTGCTTTGGATTAAAAGGTGGGGCTTAATGCTGAAAGATATAACGCTGGGGCAGTATTATCAGACAGATTCGGTGCTGCATAGGATGGATCCCAGGACAAAGCTTATAGGGATAATGGTCTTCGTGATATCGCTATTTATCTTCAGAAATGCCCTGGCCTTTGCCGTAGTTGCCGTTTTCCTGTTTCTTGCCATGTGGCTTTCCAAAGTGCCTTTCTCCTATATGGTAAGGGGCATGAAGGGGATAATGTTCCTTTTGATGGTCACGGTCATTTTTAATCTCTTTTTAACGCCGGGCATTCCGCTTGTACAGTTCTGGAAGCTGCAGATAACCGATGAAGGCCTGAGGAATGCGATCTTTACGGCAATAAGGCTTATTTTCTTAATTCTGGGCGGCTCCCTGCTTACGCTGACCACTACCCCGAATAATTTAACCGACGGGCTGGAGAGCCTTATGAAACCCCTAAAGCTATTCAGGATACCGGTACACGAGGTGGCCATGATGATGTCCATAGCGCTGCGCTTTATCCCCATTCTTTTGGAGGAAACTGACAAAATAATGAAGGCGCAGATGGCAAGGGGGGCCGATTTTGAGCACGGAGGGATAATTGCAAGGGCAAAGAGCATGATACCCATACTGGTGCCGCTCTTTGTATCTGCATTCCGCAGGGCAAATGACCTCGCTATGGCAATGGAGGCAAGGTGCTACAGGGGAGGGGATGGAAGGACTAAGATGAAACCGCTTAAGTACAATAGCCGTGATATCCTCGCTTTTCTCACTATGGCTGTATATATAGCTGCGGTAATAGTTTTGGGGAGTTTGGGCGAGAGCCTGAGGTTTTTTAATATTATGCAGAGCCTTTCCGGCAGAGTGCCGTCGTGATGCCTAGACGCATTTTGATAAAAGTCTCCTACGATGGCACGGCCTACCACGGCTGGCAGCTGCAGGGGGATAGCCCTACGGTCGCCTTGCGGCTTCAGGAGGCATATAGGGCCCTTTTTCAGGAGGATACGGAGATAAAGGGCGCAAGCCGGACGGATGCGGGAGTCCATGCCGAGGGCAACCTTGCGACATTCGATACCTCCATGAGGATGGATGGCAGGAAGTTCGCAAAAGCCCTGAATACAAGGTTGCCAGAAGACATAAGGGTGCTCTCGTCTGTGGATGTGGATATGGATTTTTCACTTAGGGAAGCGAGGAGTGAGAAGACTTATATATATAGGATAATACAGTCTGAAATAGGAAATCCGCTGCATAGGCTCTATGCCTGGCAGCTCCCATGGAAGCTGGACCTGTCCAAAATGGACAGAGCGGCCTCATTTTTCGTAGGAGAGCACGATTTCAAGAGTTTTGCTTCCGTATATACCCAGGCAAAGACCACCGTAAGGGAAGTGACATATACAGGGCTTTCTGCAGGGGGAGAAGAAGCCGGTGAGGCGCAGTTTGGGCTGGATACAGGCAATAATAAGGGAAAATCGGGGAGAGAAATCATATTCAAGGTAAAGGGCTACGGCTTCCTATACAATATGGTGCGCATAATGGTGGGGACCCTTGTGGAGATAGGCAGGGGACGCTTTGAACCAGAGAGGATACAGGACATATTAAAGTCATGTGACAGGCGCATGGCGGGCCCGACGGCTCCTCCCCAGGGGCTGACATTGAAAGATATTAAGCTCTTGGACCATGAGGGGATATGGGAGAGCTTTGGATAAGGATATTTCTAAGCTTATAAAAATATACGGTCTGGTTCAGGGAGTTGGTTTCCGCCCTGCTGTCTCACGCCTTGCAAAAGAGCTGGGGCTAAAGGGCTATGTGAAAAATAAGGGGGCTTATGTCGAAGCACTGCTAGAGGGCGCTGAAACTTTAGTGGACCGCTTTATATATAGAATAGAGGCAGAGGCGCCGGCAGGCTCTGATATTAAAAAGATAGAGCAATATACCACTCAAGCGTCAGGCTGTGCCGGTTTTGAAATAATAGAGAGCTCTGAGGCGGGGGGAGAGAGGATATGCCCTCCGGATATAGCTGTCTGTGAGGAATGTAGCAGAGAATTATTCAGTATTAATAATAGGCGGTATAGGCATCCCTTCATAAACTGTACTGCCTGCGGACCCAGATATACTATTATGCGCTCCCTTCCCTATGATAGGGTGAGGACTGCTATGAGTGCCTTTCCTCTATGCAAGGAGTGCGGGAGGGAATTTATAAGCCCCTCTTCCAGGCGATATGACGCCCAGGCAATATGCTGTCCCGGCTGCGGGCCTGAAGTATATCTCCTTAGAAAAGGGCCGGAAGGGCTCAATACAGAAATAAAGGGAGAGGAGGCAATTAAGCGGGTTCAATATGTCATAAGAAATGGGGGCATAGCGGCCATAAAGGGCATAGGGGGATTCCACCTCTGCTGCAGTGCACTGGACCAAAGGGCTGTTGGGCGGCTTAGAAGCCTAAAGCACAGAGCCGGCAAGCCTTTTGCGGTAATGGTCAGGGATATGGATGTGGCGAGAAGGGAGTGCCTCATTTCAGATAGGGAAGAGGCCGTGCTAAGTGGCAGGGAAAAGCCCATACTATTACTTCCTAAAAGGGAGGGAGGCAGGATAGTTCCCTTAGTTGCGCCTGACAGCCGGGAACTCGGACTTATGCTGCCCTATGCGCCGGTGCAGCTCCTTATTTTCGACGCTGCGCCGGATGCCCTGGTGATGACGAGCGGCAACAGGGCGGGCCTGCCAATAGCCACGCAGGACTGCGAGGCGGTGAAAGAGCTGTCGGGGCTTAGCGACATCATACTTTCAAATAATAGAGATATATTCTTAAGGGCAGACGATTCTGTCATGGCCTTTTTCCTTAATAAACCACTGATGCTTAGGCGTTCAAGGGGCTATGCGCCCCTGCCTATAAGCTTCCCTCTTGAGAATGGACAGAGCGTGCTGTCCCTTGGGGGAGAGCTGAAAAATACTATCTGTCTTGGCAGGGAGGGGCTTTTTTATCTATCGGCCCATATAGGCGATATAGGGGAAGTAGAAGCTGAGGAAGTGCTGGAGGAAACCGTGCCCCGGCTGGAGACACTTTTAGACATAGCGCCTCAGGCGATATGCTGTGACCTGCATCCCTCTTATGCAACTGCCCGCATAGCAGAAAAGATAGCCAAAAGGAGGGGGCTGCCCTTAATACGGGTGCAGCACCACTACGCCCATATCCTATCCTGTATGGCAGAAAATAATTACAGGGGCAAAGTCCTGGGCGTGGCCTTTGACGGCACTGGTTATGGCAGGGATGGCAGTATCTGGGGAGGCGAGGTGCTGGAGGCGGACCTTTCCCATTTTGAGAGGCTTTCACACATAACACCCTTTAAGCAGCCGGGCGGCGATAAGGCGGCCAAAGAGGGCTGGCGGGTGGCGCTGTCCATGATATATTCCGTCCTGGATAAAGGGCAGCCCCTCACAGTAGATGGGCCTGATATTGAAAAAAGCCAAGTAAAAGAAGAGTTCTTCTCTATAGTAGAAAAACTGGATCTCTGTGGAAAAAGTGAAGCAGGGCTGGTATTAAAACAGCTGGACTTGAATATAAACTGCATAGTGAGCAGCAGCATGGGACGGCTTTTTGATGCAGTAAGCGCAATACTGGGCATAAAAAAAAGCTCTGATTATGAAGGCGAGGCCGCCATGGCTCTGGAAAAAGAGGCTTCAAAGTGGGAAAGAGCCGAAATTTGCAGGGAGGATATTAAGGGAGAGAATGAAAGTCCATACAACGGGCTTTTAAGGACTGACCTCATATTTTCTGACATACTGAGGCGCAGGATAAGAGGAGAAGAGAAGGGGGAGCTTGCCTACCGCTTTCACTATCATCTCTCCAGGGCACTGTCGGAGCTTCTTATGCGGCTGCGTAAGGAGAGGGGCATAAATACAGTTACCCTAAGCGGCGGAAGCTGGCAGAATAGGCTGCTCTTAAGCTTAACATGTAAAAGTCTGGAGAAAGCGGGTTTTAAGATACTTTTGCATAGAAAGCTGCCTCCGAATGACGGGGGCATAGCCCTGGGGCAGGCGGTTTATGCCAGTGCCATGGGTCTTGACCGCCACGGGGGCTGAGGACACTAGGCATGAGCATATAGGAGTACTGGATGCAGATGGATGACAGGGAAAGGGAGGAAGCCATAATCCGGCTGAATAGGGCCATTGAGAAGGACGACGGAGTGGAAAAAGCGCTCTGGGAGGCTGTAAAGGCTTTTAGAAAGGAGACATTCTTCACTTCCGGAAGAGGCAGCAGGCCAGGGCTTCCATTTTCCTATGACATAAAAGTATCGAATCGGACGGGCGAGGAGACAGATGAACTCGTAATAGACAGAAGGGGGCACTCCAAGAGCATTACCCGTTCCACAGTCTGGCTGGGCTACTGCAATGGGAGAGAGGAGCAGCAGCGGGCAGGATTCGTGAAGGGACCGAAGAAGCTGGGCTGCTTTGGAGCCAGCTATCTATATCCTTTATTTATACGACTGGGGCTTTTTCAGAAGAGCCCAAGTCTGGATTAGTATCAGATCCGGTACAGAGTGTGCCGGCCGCCGGAGTGGATTTATCAGAAACGCCCAAGTTTGGGATAGCGGCAGGACCCTCACCGGAAAATATTTTCTGTTGCTCCTTCACGGCCTCGGTTATCCAATTTTTGCCGGCAACATCGGCCATTTCGGAGTCATCAGCGAATTTATCGAAGATTTCCTGCTTTTCTTTCAGCATATTCCTTATATATTCATCTATGGTGTCGTCAGACATCATCCTATACACTAATACGGAATTCAGCTGCCCCATCCTGTAGGAGCGGGCTATGGCCTGGGTCTCCAGAGAGGGCTTTATCTGGGGTTCGCAGAGTATAACGACGCTTGCGGCCTGCACATTTAAGCCGGTGCCGCCTGCCACTATCTGGGAAAGTAGGACAGTGCCGGGCTTGCTCTTGGTGAATTCGTCCAGGATTTCCTGGCGTTCTGCCGAAGAGAGGGAGCCGTCTATGGTCTTAAGGGTTCTGTCCCCAAGCGCCGACTTCACCATCAGCAGCGTATTTTTGAAAAATGAGAAAATCAGGATTTTTCTACCCTGTTCTCCTGCTTCTTCACAGAGCTCCAGAATGCGCTTAAGCTTCGAAGAGCTTTCGTTGGCTACATTCTTAAAGGAGACCTGCCGCATACCCATGAAGTCGCCGGCATCGAGGTCTTTTTTGTATGCCTCCTTTTCGGCTGAGTTTACAGGGCAGATCTCATCTTTTTCAATGAGTTCGGGGAGTTCTGTCAGCACATCCTCCCTATTGCGCCTTAGGTATACAGGGGCGATTTTTTTTCTGAAACCCTCACCCGACCAGCTATCCTCCGTGCTCTGTATCTTTTTGGCTATGCCGCTGTCCAGCATGGATATCAGGTTTTTCATCTCTTCTATACGGTTTTCCAGAGGGGTTCCGGACATAAGGAGTATGTTTTCGGAAAAGTTAAGTACCGTGGATGCGGCTTTGGTCCTCTTTGCGGCAGGATTTTTAATGTAATGGGCTTCATCCACCACTGTCATATCCGCCTTTGTTTCGGCTGGCAGGAGATCCAGGAATTTCTGCAGCCCTTCGAAGTTCACTACGGCTATTCCGCCCGACTTAGACCATTCACGGCTATTATCCGCAATCTTGTCGTCCCTTATAAGTAAGGGGGTAAGCGATGAAAAAGAGCCTATTTCCCTGACCCAGTTTATGAGGACGCTGGCGGGGCAGATGACCACGAATCTGCGCTTTCCCTTATTATATAGGTCCTGCATGGTGGCCAGTGCCTGCACTGTCTTTCCAAGGCCCATCTCGTCTCCCAGCAGCACCCTTTGCTGGTGCAGGGCATATCTTGCGCCGAAGGCCTGATAGGGGCGGAGGCTGGCCTTAAAGCCGTCCAGGCTCAGTTCATAGCTCTCTACCTCTTTTGCCAGCTCTTCAGGCACATCGCTCTTTATTTTTTCCCTTATATCCGCAATTTCTTTAATAGAAGAAATCTTTTCTGAGAGAGCTTCCAGGGCAGAGTAGTAGAAAGCAGGCCTCTCCTTGAAGTCTGAAAATGCGGCTTCGTCTTTTACGGACAGGCACTCTCTATGGAGTTTTATTAGATTATCTGCCTCAGGGAGGAAGGAACCCGTAAATAGGGCATTGACCTTTTTTTCGCCATTTACTGCCTGTTCCTTTTTATTATTAGAGGAAAAAAACCAGAAAAATGTGTTTTTTATGGCCTGGGCATTCTGGGCGGCCTTTTCTATCGGAGTATGATATTTGGAATATAGTTCTGCCGCCTTTTTTAACAGCGGCTCTGCATGTATGATTTTATAGAGGGCTGAAATGGACGCAATGCTGCCGGGGCTCTCCGAGGCGGAAAGGCGGGCTTTGGTGTTCCCGTATACCGTATCCTCTATTTCTTTGAGGGTGGTCTTTATGGCCTGGGCCCCGCTGCCCCCTATGCCCTTTATCCTCTCTATGTCCGATAGCTTCATGCCCACGAGCTCCCCTACATTTGAAAAGCCTGCGGCCTCTAAGGCAGAGATCCTGATGCCCTGCTTTGAAGCATTCAGGGCCTGCAGCGGCATCTCTTTTAAGCTTTTAAGGGCGGCTTCAAGCCTAAGCTTCTTCAATGCCTGGCACGCCGTATCTTGGAGGCTTTTTTCTGAATTTATAAGCTCTTTTAAGGCCCTGTCTCTATCTGAGAGCGCCTTTAATTCAGAAGCGGTTTTCTTAAAATCGGGTTTTTTCATGGGAATCCTTTGCCAAATCAGTCTAATGCCTAAGCTTTGATAATCTGTGAGGATTATAGCATAGCAGCTGAAAAAAACAATCAGATAAATGATCCTCTATTGCTTATTTAGTAAATGGCGTGATATGCTATTGCAAGCTTTTCGAAGTACGGAAGGGAGGGTTTAAGAATAATCCATTATTTTGCAAGATAAGCGGGAGGGGCCTTTGACGGATACAGGAATAGTCAGAAAAAATCATTTAAAAGAAGTACTGGGATTTTTTGCTGTGTTTTTGCTGCTGCTCATCATCAGCTCTTACTTTACGAATCCTTCAGGGGATGCGGTATATGACATTATACATACGGAAATGAAGCTTAATGACATAGAGGCTGAGAAAGACCACAGCATAGATGTCCTTTTTGCGGGCGACAGCCTGGTATTCAGGGGCATATCCCCTTTGCAGATATGGGAGAAAAGCGGCATTACTTCCTATGACTTAAGCGACGGGGCCATGAGGCTATGCGACCAGGTTTCCCTAATTAAGGAGAGCTGTGAGAGCCAGAGCCCTAAGCTGATAGTTCTGGAAACTCATGTGATGGTAGGGGAGGCATCTCCATACAAGGACGAATTTGCGCTGCCCACAAATCTCATAGAAGAAATATTTCCTATCTTTCACTATCACAGTTTTTATAAAAGGTGGAAGCTCTTCCAGCCGGAGGACCAAATGATACGGATAAGAAAGGGTTTCGATCCGGGCTTTGAGGCTGAGCCCTATACGGGGGACTTAAATTATATGGAAGCAGAGGAGGAGCCGGATATGATTCCTCCCCTAAACCGCCGGTACTTATCTGAAATAATTGATTTTACCAGGGAAAAGGGCATAAAATTACTGCTGCTGTCCATGCCCAGCCCCTTAAACTATGACAAGGGCATACACGATGCAGTGGACGCATGGGCAAAGGAAAAGGGCATAGAATTTGTGGACTTAAACCTCTTAAATGATAAGCTGCAGATCGACTGGACGACAGATACCAAGGATGGCGGAGATCACATGAATTTCGAGGGTTCCAGAAAAGTAAGCCTTTTTCTGGCAGAGTATCTTGAGGATAATTACGGCTTGGAAGACCATAGGGGCGACAAGAATTATGCCAACTGGGACGATTGCCATGAGAAAGCGGGCCTTTACTAATGAGTATATCTTTTTTTCTAGAATGTATGGGCAAGTGGTGGGGGCAGCTCTCATATACCGTATGGATGTACTTTGCCCTGCTGCTGCCACTAACGGCTCTTATCTACCAGCTTGTGGAAAAGGAAAAAAGAAAGTTCGTGCTCCTCATCTCAAGCTGGATTTTCTTTTTTACCTTAAGTAAATTCCTGCTCATCGCAAATATAGTTTCTTCCATATTTGTCTGGAAGCTGGGGCTCATTATAGACGGGATAAATAGTGACAAGAGCCTTAAAAGGAAGGAGAGGAAGAGGAAAAAGCAGAGATTCCTTATTCTGGGCATACTTGCGCTAGTACTCGTGCTTCTTTCTTTTAAATACCTTGATTTTTTGGGAGAGAGCATGGCCGTATTGCTGCAGACCTTCGGCATAGCATTTGGCTGGACCGAAATAGGGATTATAGCCCCCGTGGGCATATCCTATTATACGCTGGAGTCCATAGCATATCTCTCGGATATCTACTGGGAGAAGACCAGGGCTGATGGGAAACTCATAAATATTGCGCTTTTCATGTCCTTTTTCCCTAAGCTAATAGAGGGGCCTATCACCAGATATGACAGTTCCTTAGGGCTATTTACCGTAAGGGACATAAGATACGAAAATCTGGCGCAGGGCTACCAGCGCATACTCTGGGGGCTATTTAAGAAGCTTGTGGTAGCGGATCAGCTTGCCCCCGGAGTGGAGGCCGTGTACGGCGGTAATTATATGGACGGGGGCGTAGCCCTTTTTGCGGCCTTAATTTTCACCATTCAGGAATATATGGATTTCTCAGGCGCTATAGACATAGCCATAGGCAGCGCTAAGATTTTTGGGATAAAGCTTCTTGAAAACTTCACCCAGCCCTTTTTTGCCAAAAACGCCGGTGACTTCTGGCATAGGTGGCACATTACCCTGGGGGCTTTTTTCAGGGACTATGTATTCTACCCTGTCTCTCTTTCCAGAAAAGTATCCAAGATTTCCAAAAATGCGGCCAAAATAATAGGCAATGCGGCCTCCCGCTTCGTGACTCCTGCCATAGCCCTCTTTGCGGTCTGGTCCCTAAGCGGCCTGTGGCACGGCCCAAGGTGGACTTATGTCTTCTATGGCCTGTACTATTTCGTGCTTATACTCATAGAGAACATACTGGAGAAGCCATTTCTTACCCTCTTGGAAAAGCTGCGCCTGTCTGAAGCGTCAATTCCTGTAAGGATATTTCGGGGCATTAAGCTTTTATTCATAGTGATAATAGGGGAGATGTTCTTTAGGGCAGAGACTCTCATTGACGGCTTCGATATGTTTACGAAGATTTTCACGGACCTGAGGTTCGACATGCTGTTTAAGCATCTGGAAAATATCAATATAGACCGCTGGGGCTATGTGACCATAATACTTGGCACTCTCTTGGTGGCCGCCGTGGATGTGCTCAAAGAAGCCGGTTTCCCCATAAGGAGGAATATAGAGAGGCTGCCCAAGCCCCTGCGTTTTGCCTTCTGGTATGTCTGCATTTTTGTCGTAATAATCTTTGGGGCCTACGGCACCGGCTATGACAGCGTGGACCTCATATATGCGCAGTTCTGACCTCACAGATTCATTGACTGGGCTTATATAAATCTGTTATCAAGCGATTTCGTTTCATTAAAGGGAAGCTTAAGTGAAAAAGATTTGGAATTCTGGGATAAAATATCTTTAGATATGGATGAAGTAGTTGCATCTAACTGCTTAAAATATTTTTGTAAATGGCTTAGTGAATACTATGGTAAAAAAGTAATCCTGCTTATTGACGAATATGATACCCCGATGCAAGAAGCATTTGTAAGAGGATATTGGGATGAAATGACGGAATTTATGAGAAATACATTCAATGGAGCCTTAAAGACAAATCCATATTTGCATAAAGCGCTCCTCACAGGGATAACAAGGGTCAGCCGTGAATCGCTTTTTTCAGATTTGAATAATCTCAGTGTTATAACAAATACATCGGATAAGTATGCTGATTGCTTTGGATTTACAGAGACAGAGGTTTTTAATGAACTTGATGTTTATGGATATTCTTCCGAAAAACAAAATGTGAAAAAGTGGTATGATGGGTTTAAATTTGGAGATATAGATAATATTTATAATCCTTGGTCAATAATAAGGTTCACAAAAGGTAAGTCGATAGGGGGAAATTTATTCCCAATAATTATATAGGAAAATAGGACTTCCAATAAATGCTAACTGTGATATAATTGTAGACAGTATACAATATGGCCCGCTGAATTGTAATAGGCGTAAGCGGGGCGGACAGACTGCGTGAGGTGAGAGCATGATAAAGAAGGAGATGATAGCCATGCTCCTGGCCGGAGGACAGGGGAGCCGGCTTGGGGTGCTTACTACATATATGGCGAAGCCCGCCGTGCCCTTCGGAGGTAAGTACAGGATTATCGACTTCCCTTTGAGTAACTGCATAAATTCAGGTGTGGACACTGTCGGCGTGCTGACGCAGTACCAGCCCCTGAAGCTGAATGCCCATATAGGCATAGGCACTCCCTGGGACTTAGACCGATATATAGGCGGAGTATCCATACTTCCGCCCTTTGAAAAGAATGTGAACAGCGAGTGGTATACGGGCACCGCAAATGCCATATACCAGAATATAGAGTACATGGAGAGCTATAATCCTGACTATGTGCTCATACTCTCAGGCGATCATATATACAAGATGGACTACGAGGTGATGCTGGACTTCCATAAACAGAATGATGCGGCCGTTACCATAGCCGCTATGCCTGTGCCCATGGAAGAGGCAAAACGCTTTGGCATAGTGATAGCCAATTCGGAGAGAAAGATCACGGACTTCGAGGAAAAGCCTGAGCATCCCAGGAGCAATCTGGCATCCATGGGCATATACATTTTCTCCTGGCAGGTATTGAGGGAGGCTTTGATGGCGCTCTCTGACCAGCCCAGCCTCGACTTCGGCAAGCATGTGATACCTTACTGCCACGAAAAGGGCGAGAGGCTTTTCGCATACGAGTACAATGGCTACTGGAAGGATGTGGGGACCCTCCATTCCTATTGGGAAGCCAATATGGAGCTCATTGACATTATCCCCGAATTCAATCTCTATGAGGAATACTGGAGGATATTCACCAGCGGGGAGATACTGCCGCCCCAGTTCATAGCTGACAATTCAGCTATAGAAAAGAGCATAATAGGAGAAGGGTCCACTGTCTATGGAAAGGTGTATAATTCGGTCATAGGCTGCGGAGTGGTGATAGGAGAAAATACCATAGTCAGGGACTCCATTATAATGAACCAGTCCGAGATAGGTACTGACTGCGTGATAGACAAGGCGATAATAGCAGAGAATGTCTCCATAGGAGACAGGGTGCACCTGGGAGTGGGAGAGGAAGTGCCAAATGAGACTGACCCCAGTATTTATGACTGTGGCCTCGTGACCATAGGCGAGCACTCCATTATCCCCTCAGGCCTCTCCGTGGGCAAGAATTCAGTACTGTCAGGGGTGTTCCAGATAGGCGACTTCGAAGGGGAGCAGCTTAGCTCAGGCCGCACCATGGTCAGGGGAGGTGACAGGAAATGAGGGCTATAGGGATTATCCTCGCCGGGGGCAATAATCACAGGATGGGCGAGCTTACAAAGCTTAGGGCCATAGCGGCCATGCCCATAGCGGGGAGCTATAGGAGCATAGACTTTGCGCTTAGCAATATGACACATTCGCATATACAGAAGGTGGGTGTGATCACACAGTACAATGCAAAGTCCATTACCCAGCACTTAAGCTCTTCCAAATGGTGGGACTTCGGGCGCAAGCAGGGCGGCCTCTTTGTCTTTACGCCTTCCATCACCGCAAACAGCAATTTCTGGGCGAGGGGGACTGCGGATGCCATTTACCAGAACCTCTCTTTCCTTAAAAACAGCCATGAACCCTATGTGGTAATAGTTTCAGGTGACGGAATATACAAGATGAATTACAATAGGATACTAGAGTACCACATCGAGAAAAAGGCGGACATTACCGTAGTGTGTAAGGATATGCCCTCCGATGTGGAGGCGGAGCGCTACGGGGTGCTTTCCATGAATGAGGAGTCCAGGATCACGAATTTCGAGGAAAAGCCCATAGAGGCCTGGAGCCATACGGTTTCCTGCGGAATCTATGTGATAAGGCGGCGCCAGCTTATTGAACTGATAGAGAAATGTGCCGAAGAGGACAGGCATGACTTCGTGAGCGACATACTCATACGCTATAGGAACCAGAAGAGGATATATGGCTACCGCATTAAGGATTATTGGCGCAATATAGCCTCTAAAGAGGACTATTTCCAGGCAAATATGGATTTCTTAAAGAAAGATGTCAGGGATTATTTCTTCCATCAGTATCCCGATGTCTATTCTAAGGTAGACGATTTGCCTCCGGCAAAGTATAATGTAGGTTCAGAGGTGAGGACCAGCCTCATTTCCTCCGGATGCATAATAAACGGCGCAGTGCATGATTCGGTGCTGTTTAAGAAGGTCTTTGTGGGGAACAATAGTTATATTAAGAATTCCATCATATTAAATGATGTATATATAGGAGACAACAGCCACATTGAAAACTGCATAGTGGAAAGCCATGGCACCATTAGGGCCAATTCTTATTACAAAGGTGAGAACGGCATACAGGTCATAGTTGAAAAAAGCGACCGTTTTGTTTTATAAGTTTGATATAATCCCGGACCGATTGAGGGTTATCCGTATTTGCAGCTTAGGGTAGGGCCTGGGTTTATATAAAAAGTAACTATTATTAAGGATTCCATCGCTTGTTTATGCTGATGGCATTCTCCGTTTTACAGAAAGGGGAGAAAAATTGGAAATTACTGATGTACGGGTAAGAAAGCTTACAAAGACAGGAAAGATGCGGGCTTTGGTGTCCATTACCCTGGATAATGAATTTGTCATCCACGATATCAAAGTTATCGAGGGCGAAAAAGGACTGTTCATAGCAATGCCGAGCCGCAAGGCATCTGACGGTGAATTCAGGGACATAGCGCATCCCATCAATTCAGAGACAAGGGAACGCATACAGTCCATAGTCCTGAGCAAATACCAGGAGGTCCTGGAAGAAGAGGACAGTGGCTTCAATGGGGAGCCGGCCTCAGGGTCGGATTCAAATCTGTGGTAATATACAGCATTGCAGCAGTCTCCCAATAGCGGGGGGCTGCTGCTTTTTTGTGCAAAATGAGCCTAAAACTGCTATTTTATCTCCAGAAAGCGGCAGCGGTTTAATGAGGCAAGGATTTCCTGCTTCCTGGGCAGAGTGAGGCCCGTGACCAAATAGGAATTTTCGCATAGAAGCTTAAGGCCTTCGATCTGGAGAAGTTCCATAAGCCTGTCCACTGCCTCGGTGAGGGTGGTCTTTCCGTCAAAGAAATGCCGGCCGCAGTATAGAAGCGCCCTGCAGAGGGCCGCAGACTGTCCGCTGTCCACAATCTGCTCCACATATCTAAGTTCTACTGTCTCGTGGTTTATTGAGAATCCGTCCCGTCCCAGTACCTTTGT
>JAGBNO010000056.1 GCA_017634355.1 Lachnospiraceae bacterium | reverse complement strand
TAGAAAATCAACTACCTTCCCATGCAATCCGGAGTATAATGCGCGCACCTTAAATTACCCGCCCAGTATTGTCAGAGAAAATAGTTTCGCATATAATCCAAGCATTGATATATTTCAAAGGGGATTATGGGAAACGAATTAAGAAAGAGCACCATGATCACCGCAATAGAGGGAAAATACTATGCTGGACTTCAGGGATTATGTAGAAGAAGAAAAAAAGGATGCCGTATTTAAAAACGGCATGGAAGAAACGGTGGCTTACATAAGCTGGATGGATATGTTTCTGGAGGCCCACGGGTCTGATGATGATTCAGAATATGTAAAAGGGCAGCTGGCTGAGGGGCTAAAGCTCCTTGCGCACCGCAGCCTGATTTCGGAGGGCGAAGAATTTCCTCTGGCCTATGGTATAGGCATTACGAACATTGCGGCTGAATACGGCCTGAGGGGTTTCTCATTCTTTTGCCTATTACTTGCCGTTGCGCCTGAGATGGACAATAAGTATTTAAAAATATATGAAGAGCTCTCCGGCTATGAACCGGGCCTTACCATGGACCTGGCGGAAAGCCTCTATTCGCTCATGGCTGAAGAAGAAGAGCTTTTAGACATGGGAAGGCAGATCAACACCATTTCAAGCTGTCCGGTATTTATTGTCTATGAGCCGCGGCGCTGCGGCGGGAGGATAGGCAGCGCATTTACAGTAAGTGCGGAGGTTTTATCTGCGGTCAAAGGCGACTTCGTTCCCCGTAAGGAAATTGACAGCGTGATATTCGAGGCCGAGGCAACCGGTCACCTGGATGCATTTGTATATAAAAAGGAACTTTCCCGGCTGGAAAATTACCTCGCTTCAAAGAAATCCGGCAAGGAGCTTATCCATGTGAGGGGGAAGGGCGGCTGCGGGGGCAGGGATTTTGTCCTTCATGCCTTCAGAGAAGGCCAGTTGGTCCTATTCATAAGCTATAGGCGGCTCAACCTTATGAAAGAAAGCGGAAACCTACTTTCTGATGCGCTCATAAGGTGCAGGCTGCTTCATGAGGCCCTTGTCATTGAGGACACGGATGAAGCAGACATAAGGACGCTGGTGGTACTGCTGTCAGAGTGTTTTTCCCAGTTTGACCTGCTCTATCTGATTACGGGAGAAGATATAAGCCTGCCTGAAGAGAAGCTATCCTGTGATGTATATAAAGTTTTTCTTGGGGTGCCGGATAAAAATGAGTTGGCTGACTGCTGGAAAATTGCGATGGAGGGCCTCAATATCTCTGACGATGTCTCCTTTGAGGAACTGGCTAATAAATACCGCATTACCCCAGGGGAAATAGCGCTTTGCGTGAATGAGGCCACATCTAATGCTTTATCAAACAATGGCAAAATCATAGATAATGAATATATTACAGCGGCAGTGCTCGCCCGTACAGCGGGAAAGCTGGACGAGCTTTGCGAACGCGTACCCTTAAAGTTTTCAAGAGATGACCTTATTATTGATAAAAAACAGCGGGAGGTCCTGGACCTTTTGGTAAGCAGGGTTAAAAACCGCAGCAAGGTGGACTTCGAGTGGGGCTTTGAATCGAAAATACCTTACGGAAGGGGAGTCAGCATACTGTTTTACGGTCCTCCCGGAACGGGCAAGACCATGTCGGCCATGGTCATAGCGCGGGAAATAGGGCTTGCCTTATACCGTGTGGATATAAGCAGCCTTGTGGATAAGTACATAGGCGAGACTGAGAAAAATATAGGCCGCATATTTGATGCCGCGGCAGGAGGGAATGCAATCCTCTTTTTTGACGAGGCAGACGCCCTTTTTGCGAAAAGAACAGAGGTGTCAAACTCAAACGACAAGCATGCAAATACGGAAGTGGCCTTCCTGCTTCAGAAGATTGAGCAGTTTGACGGAGTGACGATCCTTGCCACTAACAGATATAATAATTTCGACGAAGCCTTTATCCGGAGGATAAACTATGCGATTTACCTTGAGAAGCCGAACGAGGCAAGAAGGCTTGAGCTATTAACAAGCGTAATTCCTGATAAAATGCCGAAAGCCCCTGATCTGGACTTGAGTTTTTTTGCAAACAGCTTCGAACTGTCCGGCAGCGAAATAAAGGAAATCATTTACAGTGCGGCGTTCATTGCCGCCGCAGACGCAGGAGTACTGTCGAACGCCCACATTGTAAAGTCGATAAAATACCATTTTGAAAAGATGGGCAAGCTTGTTTCGGCGGATGCTTTCGGAAAATATTCTTATCTTATATATTAAGGAACTGTCTTTTGATTAAAGGAGGATGCCATGGCTGATAACAAAGCTTCTTTGATAAAAAAAGGTTCTTTGACGGACAAAACAAAAGCGGAAAGCATTAAATATATCGAGGATTCTTTCAAGCTCCTGAGTGAGAAAAGAAAAAAAGGGGATAAAACCTCTTATGTCAGGGCCAACAAGGATGAAGGAAAAAAGTTCGACTTTTTTAGATATATCAAAAAAAAGCATACAAAAACCGGCCGTTTTGGCGCAGAGAAGGCAAAAGAGAGAAATGATTCCATATCTCTTCTTGATACAGAAGGAGAGAAGACGAGAGAATCCTATTTCGATCCTTTTGCAATGAAGTTAATCATACCGGAAAAAGAGGATGATGAAGTCGAAGGTGATCAAACAAATACTGATATTGAGCAGGATATTGAGAATGAAGAGAACGAGGATGAAGTTTCGGGTGCAGAGCAGGAAAATGGGACAACCGGCGCACAGGATGCCAATGATTCCGGTTCCCTGAACGATATCGAGGGAAATACAAG
Source organism: Lachnospiraceae bacterium (assembly GCA_017634355.1). GTDB lineage: Bacteria > Bacillota > Clostridia > Lachnospirales > Lachnospiraceae > NK4A144. The sequence continues at coordinate 16,752 of JAGBNO010000056.1, read as the reverse complement.
CCGGGATAGAGGAGTTGGCTTCCAAAGAATCCTCATAGATGATTTCATTGCCAGGGTCGATGAGCAGATAGAGCTGGCAAAGCGAAACGATTTTGAAAAGCACAGAGCCGGAATGAAATCCAGGCTCGCACTGGCAGAGGGATTAACGAAAGAAAAAAAAGAAATGAAAAAGGAGAATGAGGATAATTATGATGCCGGCAAGGCATTTCAATCCGATATAGAGCTTAAGGAAGAAGTGCCGGATTCTTTTGCGGTCCGTATAGGGGTAGCAGGACCGCCTAAGAAATACAGCCAGGAATTTACCCAGTTTGAAGCAAAAGAAACAAAGGGCATGTGGGCAAAGATAAAAGGTCTTTTCTTCAAAAAGCCCTCAGAAGAAGAGATTTTTAAGAAGTTTGCCAAGACAGTGCCAGAATACAAACAGATAATGAATATGGGCAAGGCTGAGGCCGCCGAGGCCGGAATGAAGTATAATGAAGCGGAAGATCCTAATATGCAACTGTTTCTGGCCCAGCTTAAGGCGGAACTCATGGAAAAAAACGGTACGGGCCATACCGGAGTAAAGATGATAGCTAAAAAAGGGGGAGAGCATCTTTCTGAGTATAGCTTTGGCTTTGTGACTCCCGTTGAGTCCGGAATGGCCGGAGCGGTGACAGGCCTGGTCATGAATCCTGACCCGGCGGCGTCCTCACAGACATACAAGGAGGAAGAGATATCCCATTCAAATTACCTGAGGGCCGCAGCCAAGATAAGAGGCACCGTAGGCTCAATGCGCACATATTCCACCATAGGCTATAACTGTACAAGTTTTGCCATGGAGATAGCGCAGACTGCCGGCATGAAGATAAAGGATGAGGCATCTTCCAGTTATATAATGACACACAGGCATCATTCGCAGAGGGTGGATACGCCTTATACACTTGCGAGAAGCCTCAAAAAAGATAATAAAGTAGATTTTACTCATTACGTTCCGTTAAATGAGCTAAAGTTTATGGGCAAATCGGATGAGGAAAAGGTAAATCCTAAGAAACTTGATGCGACAAAGAAGGAATTGGAGCCTATGCTTTTGGCATTGCCTGCAGTTGTCGAGATTTCAAAATACAATCCCAAGATCAAGGAAGACCTGATGGCTGAGTTTAACGAACTGATATTAAAAACTTTGGCAGAAGCGGCAGAGATTGACTACCTGTACCCTGTTCTCAATCTCAAGGGAGAGCAGCTCGCAGAGGCACAAAAGACACGGGCGGATAAAAGAATAGAAAAATTTGGAACAGCATCTGAACAGGAATATCTGGCAGGATTATTAAAAGATGAAAACAAGGTCTTTGAAATGCTGCTGAATATGAAGCTAGACATCGAATCATTGGGAGAAACCGAAATTTGGGGAGATGAGACCCAAACACTAATAAGAGGTGGGGGGGTTCAAAAGATGGTTGACTCTAAATTTATGGAAAAATTTTATCCCGGCATTGGGTTGGTTGAAAAGATGCGTATTGCCAACAATCTTTTGCCACAGATCTGGAACGCCCAAAATGCTATCAAAGAGAAAAACAGGAAGGAGCTTAAAGGCTTAAAAGGAGCGGACCTTGTAAAGGCGATTGTGGAAAGAGCCAAAGAATACGGCGGAGCGCAGCTGCTTGGATATGATATTTTTGACCGAGTAAGTTTTGACGATGCGGATGCTGTAAAAAAGTTTTTGGATTTCCACAAGATCCCTCTTCCTCAGGCTAAAGAGAGTCCTAAAGAGGAAAAGGTCGAGGAGTCTCCTGACCTTGATGTGCCTAAAGCGATCTCGAAAGATGATATGGAGAAGATGGTAGATGATCTCAAGGATGTGGCTGTAAAAATTTTCTTGGATGTATTTTCAGAGCCTTATAAAATAGAGGGTAGGCTTGGACGCTATACAATGGAAGCTTACAACGTTGCCAGGATTTTAAATAGGGCAAAAAATAATAAGGTCGCATTCGGACCAATGGCGGTTCTTTATGCAAAGATAAAAATGGAGAAGGATAGGAAAATAAAGGAGGAGCTCTTAAAGAAGCTTTTTATGGTTGTATTAAACAAAGTTCCGCGAGGGAAATTTGAGAATATGCTTCAACGGGAGAATATTACTTAGAATTATGCTCGATACTGCGGTTGGGGAGGTACTGCTTAGTGCCTCCCCGGCTTTTTCTTATCTCAGGGCGAACAAAGGAAATTATTGGCCTTTTTAGACAAAAAAACGAGCGTCTCTTGGTTATGTGTTTGCAGATTAGGTCTATGCGCAGATCATAATAAACCTGCTGCAGGAAGAGATACCCTATATCCACTGAATTGATCTGACCGGTCTGTATACGTTCCGAGGGATTGAAAGGAACAAGTATGTTTCTTCCCGGACGCTCTTCTTCCATCTGTTTTGCCAGATCCCTTGCCCATTCCATAGGATCGTCGCATTTATATTTTTCAATTATTTCCTCAGCAGTGCCGAGGTCGCGCAGGAATTTTATTTGGCGCAAAAAATTAAGCCCTGTGGGCTTTCAGGGGGATTGAGGTGTCAAACTACCGAAACTACCGGAAGTATAAAGGTGTAATGTTTATATAAAAAAACAATCAAAGGGCTTGCATATTTGCAAGAAATCGGCTATGCTGTCGATTGTATAAGTGTATATTTTGCTATCTTACAATGTATAAAGCGTTGTGGCTTTTATACATTAATGGAAATGGAGGACGATATGGGCGTATCAAGTGTCAATTCTTATCAGGCTCCGCAGATAAATCAGCATAAACAGATGCAAAAGAGCATACAGAAGCAGCATGAGAAGCTCTCTAGCGGAAAGAAGGTAAATAGGGCCGCAGACGATCCGGCAGTGCTGGCCATCATACAGAAACAGCTTGCAACTACGAACGGATATCAGGCAGGCAGGGACAATCTGCAGTCCGGACTTTCGGCATCCCGCATAGCGGATGCAGGCATGAGCGGTGTGACCGACTACTTGCAGGATATAAGGGAGCTTTCGCTTAGGGCGTCAAACGGGCTTATGTCACAGGATGATAAGGTTGCCATACAGAATGAGATAGACCAGTTAAAACAGGGCATCAACGATACCGTTAAGCAGACTAAGTTCAATGAGACCGACCTTCTGAGTTCGGATTCCAGCATCAGCATAGCCACAGGAGGAGATGCTTCTTCCAGCCTTTCTACTGTCAACGCATCATCGGCAACGCTGGGGATTGAGAATTTCAGCGTGCTCGAAAACTTCAATATAGCGGACCTGGACAATGCCATGAGCAAGGTCAGTGAGGCCAGGAGCAAGGTTGGGGCAGAGGCCAACGGATTCGAACATTCCATAAACAGCAACGATATAGCCGCTGAGAACCTGGCCGCCGCCACCAGCAGGATGCAGGATACAGAGTATGGTGCGGCGATTTCCGGCCTTAGGCAGTCCCAGACCATGGACAGCTTCCGCAATATGATGCAGGTTCAGTTCCAGTCCAATCAGCAGAATCAGATGATGCGGATCATGAATGCGGTATAAGGCAGAGTGATTTGCTATTTGCCGTGGAGGCCTTGTACTTTGTTGCATTAGTTCAGTTAAACTTTATAGGAAACGGATTTGGAATTTGCCTGAGCGGGGGCTGACCTTGTAGTGTTTTTGGCACAAATGGTTCCCGGCAGTGCATTTTCCGGATTCGTTACCTTAAGTAATGATGGGAGCGGATAGCGGTTCGCTCCCATTTCTTGTGTCCTCAGTATCATAAAATGGGGGATTAATATTTTGAAAAAGGCCATCGTGACAGGAGGGGCGGGCTTTGCGGGCTGCAATCTCGTGGAAGAGCTTCTTAAGAATGAATATAACGTGCTTTGTGTTCTGAGGCCGGCTTCTCCGCATAATGAAAGGCTGCATAAGCTGAAAGCATCACAAGGTTCTGCATTAAAGAACCTTTGGCTAATGGAACTGGATATGTCCGAACTCAGGGCTTTGCCTGAATTGCTTGAAACTGGCACGTATTCGGACTGGGCAGGCGCAGCTTTCTTCCATCTGGCCTGGACCGGCGGACGGGATGACTTTGAGGCGCAGTATGCAAATGTAGATGTGGCTGTGGCCGCGGCAGAGGCGGCTAAGGAGTGTGGCTGCCGAAGGATAGTTATCACCGGCTCTCAGGCGGAGTATGGGATAAAAAGCGGCCTTACAGCTGAGGACAGCCTTCCCGAACCCTTTTCCGCATACGGGGCGGCTAAAGCGGCCGCAATGTATCTCACAAAGCGGAAGGCGGAAACTCTGGGCCTGGAATGGGTCTGGGGGCGCATCTTTAGCCTCTATGGCAAATATGAGCCGGAAAAGACCATGCTCAGATACCTGATAGATAAACTCAAATGCAGAGAATCTCCCGAACTATCCTCCTGCAGGCAGAATTGGGATTATTTAGATGCCACGGACGGCGCAAGGGCCATCATAGCTCTTGGAGAGAGGGGCAGGAGCGGTGAAATCTACAATATAGCCCACGGGGATTACAGGCCGTTGAGAGAGTTTGTGGAGACCGTGCATGGAAAAGTGGGCGTAGATGTGCCCATACTCTATAGGGATAAGGGACAGGAGCCTTTGGTATCCCTGCAGCCCTCTGTAGAGAAGATAAAGAGGGATACGGGCTGGAAGCCTGAAGTGGAGTTTCCGGATGGCTTGGAAATATAAGATCATAACATCATTCTATTAAAGGAGAGGAATATGGAAATAGGCATACAGGCCATAGGCAGTATATGGAGAACGCCGGAAGAGCCGGCTGATATAGGCTTTCGGCGCATTAAGGAAGCCGGATTTGATACGGTGGACTTTAACTTTGAGATGTTCGAGGAATTCGACAATTTCTTTGACCCTGAGGCGGAAGGGCTCTATCAGAAGGACATAGAGGGGCTAAAGAAGTATTTCCTGCCCTATAAGGAGGCCTGCGCCAAAGAGGGGCTTAAGTTTTCCCAGGGGCATGCGCCTTTCGGCAAGCTGCCGAATGAAAAAGAAGGGATAGAGGGCGCGCAGTATAAGCATTTCCTCTCTATACAGAAAAAAGTCATAGAAATTGCGGGCTGGATGGGAATTCCCTATCTTGTCGTGCACCCATGGATAACGAGGAAAAGGCAGGGGCTTAAGGCGGAATGGGAGCTGAATATGCTCTATTATAAGGAGCTTGCCCCTGTAGCTAAGGCGGCAGGCGTAGTGCTCTGCCTTGAGAATATGTTTGACACTGTAGCCGGAAAGCTATGGGAGGGTCCCTGCTCAGATCCGGACGAGGTAAATGCATACCTGGATGCTTTGGAAGCATACGGGGATTTTGCCTTCTGTCTGGATGTGGGCCATATTAACCTCTTTGGCCGCGATATGGAGGATTTCATAAGGAAGGTGGGAAAGAGAATAAAGATACTGCACCTTCACGAGAACGACGGATTCCACGACCTCCACAATATGCCATTTACCTTCCCCCGTGCCTGGGGCTCGCCCACGGTGCAGGACTGGGAGGGCATTATCAATGGGCTAAGGGCTATAGGCTATGACGGGGTTTTAAACTTCGAGACGGGCCCTGTCATGTATTCAGTGCCTGAGGAACTGAACCATGCGGCCCGCCTGTTCATTCATGCTGTGGGTGAGTATCTGTCAAAGAGGATCACTTATTCAGACGCTTCTCAATGAATTCGTCCATGGAATCGCTCTCCATGCCTAAGGCATAGGAAAGCTCGCTGAAAAGGGCATGCTGAGCGGATTTCAGGAAGTGTTCGTCCATTGAGGTAGCAGTGCGCCCCTTGGACAGCCTGTCCTGTTTTCTGCTATAGGTGGTCTTGATGAGCCGGAATAGCTCTTTTACATCATTTTGGGCCAGCGCCTGATTATAGGTATTCTGTCTCGTCTTCTCATTGTCCACGGACAGCTCCGGCAGCTCCGGTATGGAGTCTATGAGCGCCAATGCTTCATCGTGGGTCACAGGATCCCTGAGGGATGACTCCCCTGTACCCACTGCCACATAGATTTTGCTGGCAGGACTCAGGGTGGGAATCAGAAAGTAGTACTGTTTGGTCTGATCCACATCCGGTATGTCGAGGGATGAAATCTCACTAATCTGGCAAAGGCCGTCTACTTTGTGTACAACATAGTCGCCGACATTGTACATGGGAAGCTCCTTTCTGAGCCACATGGTTGGCTCTAATGAATCCCCCATAGACGGAAAAACATGGGCGCTTAAGCTCCTTATGCCACCGGCCGCATACGGTATGCCCTAATTTGAGTTACTGAGCATAACTTATCCGACATAACCGGAAAAATATAGAGAAGATATATTGAAATTCCGCCATTTAAGGGCTAGTTAAAGTTATTCTATTTTAACAAATGTCATATAAAAATGTAAGGCGTATTATGGACAAAAATATCGTGTGTTTTCAAGTATTTCGTGGTAAAATTGTGTAATGATCGAATTACCGCCGGTATTTCTAAAGAGGATGGAAGATAGCCTTGGCAGCGCCGATTATGGGAAGCTGCTGCTAAGCTATGAAGAGCCTGCCGTAAAGGGCTTAAGGGTGAATAAGCTAAAGAAGAGGCCGCATTTGCAGGAGCGCCTGAAAGAGCTGTTTTCCTTAAGCCCCATACCATGGGAGGAGCTGGCATTTTATTATCCTGAAGGCGAAAGGCCGGGAGCCCATTCCCTGCATGAAGCCGGGGCCTATTATCTGCAGGAGCCTTCTGCCATGCTGCCTGTTCAGCAAATGGAGCTGGAGCCCGGCCTATGTGTGCTGGACCTGTGTGCGGCTCCGGGAGGTAAATCCACGCAGATAGCCGCCAGGCTGGAGGGCAGGGGTCTACTCGTGGCAAATGAGATAAATCCCGGCAGGGCGGCCGTTCTTTCGGAGAATATAGAGAGAATGGGCATCAGGAATGCTGTAGTCACGCAGGAGAGCCCGCAGAGCTTATCCATGCGTTTCGGCGGTTTCTTTGACCGCATACTTGTGGATGCGCCCTGTTCCGGCGAGGGGATGTTCCGGAAGAATCCAGAAGCGGCGAAAGAATGGAGCATGGAGGCTGTAGCTGGAAACTCGGCGCGGCAAAAGCAGATACTGGATGCGGCATCGGCCATGCTAAAGCCCGGCGGCATAATGGTATATTCCACCTGTACTTTTTCTGAAGCAGAGGATGAGGAGGTGGCAGAGGACTTTCTTTCGAGGCATAGGGAGTATAGCCTTAGGCATATTAGAAAGTACCTGCCCTACGATATCAAAGGGGAAGGACATTTCTGTGCAAGCTTTGAGAAAATGGATGGCAATACGGCATACAGGGGCCGTACGGGGAAAAGCGGCCCAAAAGGGCTAAAAGGGAAAGTTTTGGAGCCCTTCAGGGACTTTTTTAAGGAATATGCCATAAAGGATGTGGACCTCGATGGCAATTATACTGCTTTTGGAGAAAACCTCTACCTTTTGCCGGAGGAATGTCCCGCCCTTTCAGGATTAAAGGTTTTGCGGGCAGGCCTATCGCTGGGGAGGCTAAAGGAAAAGCGTTTTGAGCCGGGACATGCGCTGGCCCTTACTTTGGGCAAGGAGGACGCCGTGCTCTGGCAGGAGCTCACATACGAAGAGGCGGAAAGGTATATTTCCGGAGAGACGCTTATTCAAAATAATGGGGAAAAGGGCTGGAGGCTTCTTTCGGTAGACGGCTGCACTTTTGCCTGGGGGAAGGGAGATGGGCGCATAATCAAAAACCATTACCCAAAGGGGCTAAGAAAGAGGCTGTATAGTTTGTATAATGGCAAATGAATTTTAGAAATTGCCTAATTGGGAGCAGCTAACGCCTGCTTCTGGCATTAGCAATAATGTCCTGCTATATCATTACCGGCTCCTGATAGAGCAATTTGTTAATTCGTTTCTTAATAAATCGTGTTATAATAAGAGATATAGTTTTCATGTGGCTTACAAAGCAGAAAGGAGAATCACGGTGGAAGAAAACAAGGCTGCGGTGCAGGAAACGTCAAATGCGGAGAACAAAACAGGGGTCATCAATGAAACAGCGAGAGCGGCTCAGGATAACAAGGTGACGGAAGACCTTCTCAGGGAGCTGATAGCGCTGCAGAAAAAGGAGACGGGCCATGCAAAGCGCACGTCCTTCTTCATGGCCTGCTTTGTAATTATCATACTGGTAGTAGCATTAGTGTTGGTTCCAAAGGTGATGGGGACCTTAAACCAGCTCCAGAATACCATAGTGCAGGCGCAGGATACCATAACACAGGCCCAGGGGACTATCACGAAACTGGAAGGGGAACTGGAGAATGTGTCTGGCATGGTGAAAAGCATTACCACTACCAGCGACAATGTGAATGGTATGCTGGAAGAGAATACGGAGTCATTGAATAGCGCCATTAAGGAAATCACGGAAATAGACTTCGCAGGGCTCAATAATGCCATAAAGGACCTGCAGGATGCCATAAAGCCTTTCGCGGATCTTATGAGGAGATTCTAAGCAGGTCTATTCGTGTATCCAAAGACAAGGCGGAAAGAGGAGAAATGAAGCTTATAGCGGCAGTTGACTTAAACTGGGCCATAGGGTTCAGGAATGACCTTTTGGTGCGCATACCTGCGGATCAGAAGTTTTTCCGGCAGGAGACCACAGGAAAAGTGGTGGTTATGGGGAGAAAGACCTTGGAGAGCTTTCCGAATGGAAAGCCCCTGCCCATGAGGACCAATATAGTCCTCACGTCCCGCTCCGACTATAGTGTCTCCGGTGTCATAGTTGCCCATGACCTGAAGGAGCTGGAGCGTATCCTTATGGACTATGACGATAATGATGTGTACTGTATAGGCGGAGCGTCGGTCTACAGGCAGCTGCTGCCCTACTGTGACACTGCGCTTATCACGAAGGTAGATAAAAAGTATGAGGCGGACAGCTACATGCCCAACTTAGACCGCATGGGCGGGGAATGGGCGCTTACTGCAAAGAGCGACGAACAGACATATTTTAATCTGGAGTACTATTTTCTAAGGTACGAGAGGCGGAAAAACGCCTGAAACCAAAATGTGGCTGAAATGAATCATCGGGATGTATTGCAAGTTTTTTAGGAGGTTATTATGGCAGTTCTCAGGCTAAAGCCGGCCTATAAGGATTTTCTCTGGGGCGGCAGCAGGCTGAAAAAAGAGTATGGGAAGTCGGAGTACCACGGATATGTTCTTGCGGAGACCTGGGAGATATCCTGCGATCCGGAGGGGCTTACCACCATAAGGAATGGCCCTTACAAGGGAAGGACCTTCGAGGAGTATGTGGAGGCCGAGGGGCAGAAGGCCATGGGGACCCGTTTTGAGAGATTCGACGGCTTCCCGTTTTCGGTGAAGCTCATAGATGCCCATCAGAATCTTTCCATAAAGCTGCATCCCAAGGTGGAATATGCGGCAGAGCACGGCCTTGTGCAGGGGAATGATGAGTGCTGGTACATATTGGACGCCCTGCCCAATGCAGGGATTTTCTGCGGGGTGGATAGGGAACTTAATAAAGAGGAGTTTGCCTCCATGATAGAGCAGAACACCTTGAAACAGGTGCTTCACTTCAAGGAGGTGCATCCGGGGGAGGTCTACTATCTGGGTCCAGGCATACTACATTCCATAGGCGCGGGCGTACTGGTCATGGAAATAAAGCAGCGCCTGCAGGTGAAGTACAGGGTCTACGACTTTGGAAGGGTGCAGCCGGACGGCACTCCCAGGAAGCTCTCTATAGAGGAGGCGGTGGATTCTGCCATACTTACCCCTGGCTGCCCGACGCCAGACCCGGAGGGGCATCTTGTGAAATGCCACAGCTTTACATTGGACAAAATAGAGCTGTCAGGGGAAGTGAATATGGAGCTGGACGGCAGCACCTTCCACTACCTTCTGGACATAGACGGCGACGGCATACTTGTGAGCGGCGACAGCAGGACGGAGTTCGTGAAGGGGGACAGCCTCTTCATCTCCGCAGACCAGGGCTCTTATAAGCTAAAGGGCAAGGGCACGCTGCTCTTAGCGACTATCTGAGGGTTCATTTATACTTTTATGGAAAAATCCTATAGCAATATTACGGCAAAAGAGATGCTGCATACCTTGGGAGCAGAGCTAAAGGAATTCAAGCGTTCTTCCCTTTTGACTCCCGCCTGCATGATATTCGAAGTGATAATGGAAATGCTTATCCCCCTGCTCATGGCATCTATAATAGACCAGGGCGTAATGGCAGGAGATCTTCCCCATATTTACAAGACAGGGGCTCTTATGCTCCTGGCGGCTGTACTGGGGCTCATTGGGGGCATACTGGGTGGAGTCTACGGAGCCAGGGCATCGGCAGGGCTTGCGAGGAACTTAAGGGCCGCAATGTTTAGGAATATTCAGTCCTTCAGCTTTTCAAATATAGACAAGTATTCCACTGCGGGGCTGGTGACCCGCCTCACGACAGATATCACAAATGTGCAGAATGCATATCAGATGATACTCAGGATGTGCATGAGGGCGCCTGCGTCCATTATTGTGGCTATGGCAATGGCCTTCAGCATAAGCGCGAGGCTATCGCTTATCTACCTTGCCGCCGTTATATTTCTGGGATTATTTATATTTTTTATAATGAGGAAGGTATCGGTATACTTCAAAGAGGTCTTCGAGAAGTATGACGACCTGAATGAAAGCGTACAGGAGAATGTATCAGCCATACGGGTGGTGAAGGCCTACGTGAGGGAGGAAGAGGAAAAAAAGAAGTTCCATTCTGCCTCTATGAATATCTACAAGATGTTTGTGCGGGCTGAAAAGACCATCATACTCAATATGCCGGTCATGCAGTTAACTGTTTATACCGTAATACTGGCATTAAGCTGGTTCGGCGCCCATTTCATTATATATGGGGAGCTTACCACCGGCGAAATGATGAGTATGCTTGCCTATTGCATGAATATTTTAATAAGCCTAATGATGCTCTCCATGATATTTGTGATGGTTTCCATGTCTTCAGCCAGTGCGCAGCGCATAACTGAGGTCATCAGGGAGGAGAGCTCCTTAAAGAATCCTTCCAATCCCGTGCTGAATCTGGCTGATGGGAGCGTCTCCTTTGAGCATGTATATTTTTCTTATGACAGCGCGGATGAAGCGGCAGGCCTTTCGGAAAAGCCGGAAAGCTATGTGCTTACTGACGTGGATTTCTCTGTGAAGCAGGGTGAGACCATAGGCATAATAGGAGGGACGGGCAGCGCAAAGTCCTCTCTCGTGAACCTTATAAGCCGCCTGTATGATGTGAAGAAGGGGGCAGTAAAGGTTGGAGGGGTGGATGTAAGGGAGTACGACCTGGAGACCCTGCGTAACCAGGTGGCAGTAGTGCTGCAGAAAAATGAGCTTTTCAGCGGGACTATTCTGGACAACCTTCGCTGGGGCAATGAGAATGCCACTGAGGAGGAATGCCGCCATGCCTGCAAGATAGCCTGCGCAGATGAATTTATAGAGCGCATGAGCGAAAAATATGATACCTTCATAGAACAGGGGGGCAGCAATGTGTCAGGCGGGCAGAAGCAGAGGCTTTGCATTGCGAGGGCGCTTTTAAAGAAGCCTAAGATACTTATATTGGACGACTCCACTTCTGCCGTGGACACGGCCACGGAGTCTTCCATAAGAAAGGCGCTGGACAAGGAACTGCCTGAGATGACGCGTTTCATAATAGCCCAGAGAATTTCCAGCGTGGAACATGCTGACCGCATAGTTGTGCTGGACGATGGGAAGGTATGCGGTTTTGGCACACATGAAGAGCTGTTAAAAAATAATGAGATATATAGGGATGTATATGAATCCCAGATGGGAGGACAGGGGGATTTTGACGAAGGCAGGAGCGGGGCCGTTCCGTATGGAGAAAAGGGCTGATGGCTGAGGAGAAGGTAAAAGAAATCAGAATGGGGCCACAGAGGTTTGGAGCCCGCCCCAAAATAGAGAACCCCGGCAGGGTTTTCAGGCGCATTATGTCCTATATAATGCAGTTCTACACCCCTCACCTTGTAGTAGTGGTGCTTTGTATAATCACAGGGGTTCTGGCGAATGTGCAGGGAACCCTTTTCATGCAGAACCTGATAGATGACTATATTATGCCTATGCTGTCAAGCGGCAGCCGTGATTTCACTCCCCTGCTCCTTGCAATGTCAAGGGTAGCTGCTTTTTATGCCGTAGGCATACTGTCCACTTTCATTTTTCAGAGGATAATGGTGGGCGTGAGCCAGGGGACGCTTATGAGGATAAGGACTTCCCTCTTTGACCGCATGGAGAGCCTGCCTATTAAGTATTTCGACACTCACCCGCATGGGGACATAATGTCGGTCTATACAAATGACATAGATACCTTGCGGCAAATGATAAGCCAGGCCATGCCGCAGTTCTTAAATAGCTTCATAACCATAGTCAGCGTGCTTTTCAGTATGGTAGTGCTGAGCGTACCGCTCACGGCTGTTTCCCTTGTAATGGTGGCGGTGGTGCTCTTCTGCACAAAGAAAGTCGCAGGGCTTTCGGGCTCCCACTTTTTGTCGCAGCAGGAGAAACTTGGGAATCTGAATGGTTATATAGAAGAAATGATGACGGGGCAGAAGGTCGTGAAGGTTTTCTGCCACGAGGAAAAGGCCATAGAGGAATTTGAAAAGCGAAACCAGGAGCTTTTTGAAAGCGCGGACAGCGCCAACAGGTTTGCAAATATAGTTGCCCCTATAAATGCCCAGCTGGGCAACGTAAACTATGTGATATGCGCTATAGTGGGGGGCATACTGGCCCTCAATGGAATAAACGGCCTGACCCTTGGGAAGCTCGCATCTTTCCTAACCTTTAATAAAAGCTTTAGTATGCCTATAAACCAGATAAGCATGCAGCTGAACGCAGTTATTATGGCGCTGGCCGGTGGAAAACGCATTTTTGACCTTCTGGATGAAGAGCCGGAGGCAGACAATGGCTATGTCACGCTGGTAAATGCGAAAAGGCTGCCTGACGGCACGCTTGAAGAGAGCGGGGAGAGGACGGGGCTCTGGGCCTGGAAGCACTTCCACAAAGCCGATAATACTACAGACTATGTGGAACTGAAGGGGAGGGTAGAGTTCCTGGGCGTGGACTTCGGGTATACGGATGAGGTGATGGTGCTGCATGATGTCAAACTCTATGCGGAGCCTGGGCAGAAGATAGCATTTGTTGGCTCTACAGGGGCAGGCAAGACGACGATCACAAATCTCATCAACCGTTTCTATGATATACAGGATGGAAAGATACGATATGACGACATTAATATAAATAAGATAAAGAAGTCGGATCTTCGCCGTTCCCTTGGGATGGTGCTGCAGGATACCCACCTTTTTACCGGCACTATCAGGGAAAATATACGGTTTGGACGCCTCGATGCCACGGATGAAGAGGTGGAGGCGGCCGCCCGCCTTGTCAGCGCAGACGGCTTCATAAGGCGCCTGCCTAAAGGATATGATACCTTTATCACAGGGGATGGGGCATCATTGTCGCAGGGGCAGAGGCAGCTGATAGCCATAGCCAGGGCGGCAGTGGCAGATCCGCCCGTGCTAATTCTTGACGAGGCCACCAGCTCCATAGACACGAGGACGGAGCGCATAGTGCAATCGGGCATGGACTCTCTCATGAAGGGCAGGACGACCTTTGTGATAGCCCACAGGCTCTCTACAGTTAGAAACAGCGACTGCATAATGGTACTGGAGCAGGGGCGCATCATCGAGAGGGGCAGCCATGAAGAACTGATCAATCAGAAAGGCAAGTATTATCAGCTTTATACCGGGTTAAATATTGGCTAAGCAAATTTAAAACCATTTCCTTTTCCTTCGGTACTATTATACAGCCGATTGAAAGAGCAGAACCGCTTTTTCGGGCTAAAGGATTTCCCCAAAGGCAGAGATGGACTTCGTCTATCGTGTCAGTGTGCCCTGCGCGCATAGATGAATGGGCATTAAAACCAAAGGGGGAAAGCCGGTGGCAAGATTTGAGCGGGGAAGCTAATTTTAGCAGCATCGGCAGCCGTATCCTTGAACTAATCAGGCATCCAATGGGTAAGGTTGGCTGGTTTCATTTCAGGATTTTGCATAGGACCGATGCTGCTGGCATGAGGGATCCCCAGTGATGGGGCAGATATTATGAAGAGCGGCATAGTAGAGGAGGAAGTGGGTAATCGGAGAATTCCTCTATGGAAATCGGACGGCACCTTGTATCGGCTATAAACAGAATGAAGAATGGCGAGGAGTCAGGCTTTAACGAAGTCTACTCCGGCACTTTCAACTATGTATACTTCCGTGCGCGGCAGATCATGAAGAATGACGAAGATGCAAAGGATCTGACCCAGGTTGTATATATGGAGGCTTACAAATCCATAAATACATTGGAAAGCCCGGAGAGCCTTTTTTCATGGTTAGGTGCTATTACCTACAGGCAAGGGATGAAATTTTTCAGAAAGAAAACTGAATTATTGCTGGACGAGGATTTCGAAGGGGTGTTCGACAGCCTGGAGACCGAGGACCTGAGTTCCCTGCCTGAATATACGGCGGAGAAAAAGGAGCAGCAAAAGCTCCTTATGGACCTTATTGAAGAGCTGCCGGAGTCCCAGCGGGCCACGGTTATAGCTTATTATTTTGATAATATCAAGGTGGAGGATATAGCCGAGGTCATGGAGTGTTCCGTGGGCACGGTGAAGAGCCGCCTGAACTATGCAAGGAAATTCCTGAAAAAGCGTATAGATGGTATAGAGAAGAAACACGGCATCAAGGTCGGAATGGCGCTCCTGTCAGCACCTTTCATTTTCCACGCCATACAGCAGATGTCTACGGAGACCGTGCTGGCGGCAACAGAAGCACAGGGGCTCTATGCGGGTATATGTAAGGGCGTAGGGCTTACGGCCGGAGCTATTACAGCAGCTACGGCTACAAGTGCGGCTATGGGGACTACGGCGGCAGGTGCTATCTCTGGCACAGCCGGTGGAAGCGTGGCCGCAGGAACTGCAGGAGGCGGCGCAGCGGCGGGCATAGCTGGCGGTGGCGGAGCTGCGGGCGCAGGGCTCTCAGCGGCTGCCGCGTCATCAGGTCTTGTCGGTGGTGCGGCCGGTATAGGCGGAACAGTTGCCGCAGGAGCGGCAGCAACAGCGGTAGGCACTGCAACTGCTGCGGCTTCCAGTGCGGCGATGGCAGTTGAATCTGCGGCAGTGGCCGGCGTGGCGGCATCTGGTTCAGCAGTGGCTGGGGTAGGAGCGGTTGCGGGGAGCACAGTCGCTGTGGCTGCAGGCAGTGCGGCCACCGCAGGTGGTGCGGCTGCCTCTGCCGGTGCGGCAGCTGGCTCTGTGGCATTGGGAACAGGCGCCACGGCCACCGGTGCGGCTGTGGCAGGCGGTACTGCGGCTAAGGGCGTTGCCGTAGCAGTTGCGCTTGCTGTTGCCGGCACAGGAGCCGGCGTGGGCGCCAGCAGGGCAGTAAGCCATATCAATGCGGTTTCAGAGGCAGTTATCGTAGAGGAAGGCTCTGAGGTCAGCGATGCTGAGCTGGATATACCGGCACTGGACTATGCGGAAGAGCCTGCATTTGTTCCTGAGGATGCGGCTGCCGCGCTGTCGGCTGATAGTATTACTACAGAAGAAATAATTAATGAAATAGTGGAAGAAGTTCCTGCCGAAGAAATCATAGAGGAAATGCCTTCAGATGGGCAGGAGGCTCAGGCTGAGGTTCCTGAAGTGGCGGAGACACCTGTGGAAGTGCCCGTGGAAACGCCTGTTGACGAAGAGGCGGTACAGGACCAGAAAGAGAATGAACCGGCAGAAGCTTCCCTAAGCGAGAATGTAGTTTCAGAGAATAAGACTGTTAGCGAACCTAAGGCAGAAAAGCTGCGCAAGCTCAAGCTCTCTAAAGAGGAGAAAAAACATGTCTCCTCTGCTGTGGCGGCCTTTATGATGCTGAGCGGCAAGAAATCATACGAGGGCACTATAGACGATACTTCATTGGAGAGCGCCTTTATTATAGGGGAAAGCTCCGTTATGGAGGACGAGAACTTACAGTATCCTTCGGGTGAGCATGGATATATACAGTCGCCCCATGTGGCTTCGGTAGAATTGGGCGATGGCAGATATATCATCAAAGGCTCATTTATCCTGGGAAGATACGGCGAAAGCGGTTCCAGAGCCGCATCGGTCTATGACTTTGAGCTCCTGGCCGCCCCAGGGAAGGAAAAGACTTTCGGAGACTTCATTACGGAATATCTAAAGGTCTCTGAGACTTTGGTACTGGAAGGCGGAGCCGGCACAGTATCTGAAGGCTCCAGCGAGGAACTGAGCGGGGAAAACCTTACTGCGGCAGAGAGCGCAGAAGTATCGGCGGGCTCTGCTAAGGAAGCGGTATATGAAGATATGGGATTAGTGGAATTCAAGGCAGGGGAGTAACTAATATAAATCAAAAAAGCAACCGCACCGACCAAGCTGGGAGCGTCATAAGACAGTAATGTTTAAGAATTTAAGAATGGGAAGGCGTGGCTTTGGTCACGCCTTTTCTTGTGCTAAGAGTTCATTCAGAGGGATGAATCCCAATCCGTCATACTGGATATGGATGTGCTGTCTGCGTTTACCGCTTGAGTTTGAAGATCTGGGAATCCAAAGAGTATCATCCGGGCCGTTAAGCATCAGATACCCGCTTTCATTATGTTGTCTGTTTCTATTTTGCATCTTGTCCATCTCCTTTCTTAAGCGGGATCCATTCCTCCCATTTATATACGACACGAAAATAGGTGAAATGTTCCATGTG
>JAGBNO010000055.1 GCA_017634355.1 Lachnospiraceae bacterium | reverse complement strand
ACATAATGCGCTGTATTTTTGTCCGAGAGGGCTGTTCAAAAATCAGGCGCATAGCGGGCTATGTAACTGATTTTTGAACAGCTCTATCGGGCAAAAAGACAAGCAGAATGTACAAGTTATTCTGTAACAGTTCCTAACTATAATATCCACAGCAGATATACGCTCAATCCGGCTTCTTATAGAAATCTATGAATCCCTTGAGCTTTAAGAGCACATTTAAGTATATCTTCTCTTCAACCCCTTCTCCCCACCTGACGGCCTTCCTCTGCCCCTCTAGCACATAGCGGCTGATTATCCCACGGAGAGCGTCCACATCCCTTATTGTAGCCCTCTCTATGAATTTCCTCTCGTCCGCATGGGTCTTTATCCTGTTCCTGGAATAGACATAGAGGTAGTTTTTGTCCATCAGGGCAGAATTCTGAGCCCTTTTCACGAAAGAAAGGAGGGTTGAGTCAAAAACCCGAAACTGTAGCTTGGATTCGCCGTATTTGCCGTCGTATGGCTGCTCAACGTCCTTTTTCCCCTTTTCTGAAAAATAGGGTATGTATGCACAGAGATCCAGTATATCCTTACCGTATTTACGCATCATCTCAGCAGCTACTGTGTTTTCCGATTCCATATCCCTCGTCACCTCGTAATTTAATGCCTATACTCCGCCTGTACAGGTTGCTCCTGCCCCTCTTCCCGACTAGCTCCACCGCCCCTGCGGCCCTAAGGACATAGAGCGTCCGCTGCGAGCGCCAGCTTGGGATTCCTGCGGCCCCGGCATAATCAGCGGCCGTAAAACCCTCCTTACAGTCAGGGGGAAGGAGGATCCCATAGTCCTCAGGGCAGCAAAAGTCCACTTCTTTTATCAGGGCAGTCGGTATACGGTCTAACTTCGTAGCCCTTTTCTTCCTGTCCTTCCCATAGCCGTCAAGAAGCCTGTATTCCTCTGCGTTCAACAATAGGAACATAAACTTTAACAGCCTGTTTCCTAGGAAGGACTTTAAGAATAACATTTCATCCATGGCGTCATATATGCTGCCCTTGTGGCTGCTTTTACGCCTGTCCTTTATCTCCCCGCTCTCAGGGTCCACCCAGTTAATATACTTTTCAAGATAGATAGGGTGTACGATGGTCACAGGGGCTATTTCCAGAAAGACGGTGAGCTTCTTTTTAAGCGCGGCGAAGTTTTTGGTCTGTATCTCCTTTATCTCCTGCCCATCATAGATGTCTGCCACAAAGTCCCCTATGGGCTGCTCCTGTTTGGAAATATCCGGTTCAAGATAATTCTTTATTATCCTGTGGACCGCCTTCTCAGAGAGCGTGCCTATGCCCTTTAGAGGGCTATCCTTAAGTATGAGGCTATCTCTCACGGCCTGGAATGCGGCCGCACCCCTTCCCATCAGGAACTTGCCCCTGCCTTGGACCTCTCCCTCTTTGAAATCACCTCCAGGGATATTATCAATAAAACAAGCCCCAGCCCCAGGGAGATTAGCCAGTTCTTTGTGAAGCCCGCAACTATATATCCTATCACGCAGCAGCCGGTAGATACGAAAGCATACTGCATCTGCGTGGAGACATGGTTCATGTGGAAGCATTGGGCTCCTGCGGAGGACATTATGGTAGTATCCGATATGGGCGAAACGTGGTCGCCGCACACAGCCCCGGCAAGCACTGCGCTCACGGATATTATCATCATCTGCAGGTCATCCGGTCCGCTGAAAATGCTAATTACTATGGGCACAAGTATGGCAAAGGTGCCCCAGGAGGTTCCTGTTGAAAATGCGATGAATATGGAAATAAGGAACATTATCACAGGCACAAGGGCAGCCGCAAAAGAGCCGCTCCCCACCATATTGCTCACAAAGGTCCTGATGTCCAGGGCCTGCGTCACGCCCTTTAATGTCCAGGCGAAGGTCAGTATAGAAATTGCAGGTATCATAAGCTGGAAGCCGGTCCCAAAGCCTTCCACATATTCCTTGAAGCTCACTATCTTTCTCGGAACATAGCTTATCAGCATGAATACCAGAGTCACAAAGGTGCCGAAGATGAGCGAGATCTCAGAGTCGCAGTTCGCAAAGGCATCCTGTATATTAACAGCCCCTTCCTGATAACCTGTGTATATCATGGCCCCTATGGCCGAAAAGATAAGGATCAGTATGGGCAGTATCAGGTCCAGCACATGCCCCCTGTCGTTCCTTGTGATTTTCTCCCCTTTTTCAAATTCGCCGGCATGGCTCGTGAAAAGGTCGCCTTTTTCCGCATTCCTCTCATGCCTCGCCATCTCCCCGAAGTCTATGCCCCTGACGCTGGTATATACTACCATGAATAGCGTAAGGAGCGCATAAAGGTTGAAGGGAATGGTGCTCATGAAGAGCTGCAGCCCGTTTATGCCTGAATCCTCAGGCACGTATGAGTTCACTGCCGCGGCCCAGCTGGATATGGGGGCTATGATGCACACGGGGGCCGCAGTCGCGTCTATGATATAGGCGAGTTTCGCCCTGGATACCCTATAGCGGTCCGTCACCGGCCTCATCACGCTGCCCACCGTAAGGCAGTTAAAGTAGTCGTCTACAAAGATCAGCATCCCCAGTATGGTTGTGGCAAGGAGGGAGGCCTTTTTGCTCTTTATCCTCTTTTGGGCAAAGCGGCCATAAGCCGCAGAACCGCCGGACTTCTCCATCAGCACTACTATCATGCCGAGCATGATGAGGAAAATGATGATGTTTAAGTCCACATTCTCCGTCATTATAGTAAAAATGGACTGGAAAGAGGCCCAGGGGTTGAACTGCCCATAGAGCAGGGCCCCGACGACGATCCCCACAAAAAGGGAGCTATACACTTCCTTGGTTATGAAAGCCAGGACTATTGCCACTACGGGTGGCAAGAGGGACCACGCTGTTGCAATGAAAATAGAATTCTCCATGTCATTCTCCTTATGTCAGCAGGAATCAAATCCGTCTTTAAAACAGACTAGTAAAAGCGTATCTTCTTTACCATCTCTATGAATTCTCTGTTGCTCCTCGTGCGGGAGAATAGGTCCACGAGCTTCTCGGAGGCATCGTCAGGTTTTAAGCCATTTAATGCCTTGTGTATGATCTCCGTGGCCTCCAGCTCTGATGGTGTGAGCAAAAGGTCGTCACGCCTCGTACCCGACTTCTGCAGGTCTATGGCAGGGAAAACCCGCTTTTCCTGAAGCTTGCGGTTTAAGATCATCTCCATATTGCCTGTGCCCTTGAATTCCTCATAGACCACATCGTCCATCTTGCTGCCCGTATCCACGAGCGCCGTGGCAAGTATGGTAAGGGATCCCCCTTCCCTCATGTTCCTCGCTGCCCCGAAAAAACGCTTGGGCATGTGCAGGGCCGCAGGGTCCAGGCCTCCGGACAGTGTGCGGCCCGACGGCGGCACTGTGAGGTTATAGGCCCTGGACAGCCTCGTAATGGAGTCCAATAGTATCATCACGTCTTTTTTATGCTCGACTAAACGCCTCGCCCTCTCTATTACCATCTCCGACACCCTCTTGTGGTGCTCCGGCAGCTCATCGAAGGTGGAATAGATGACCTCGACGCTTTTCCCCTGTATGGACTCCTTTATGTCCGTCACTTCCTCCGGCCGCTCATCTATTAAGAGTATGATTAGATGTATCTCCGGATATGAGCGGGTAACGGCCTTCGCAATCTGCTTTAAGAGAGTGGTCTTGCCGGCCTTAGGCGGAGAGACTATCATCCCCCTCTGTCCCTTGCCCACGGGGCTTATTATGTCCATTATGCGCATGGCTATATTGTTATTGCCGCTCTCCAGCTGTATCCTCTCATCGGGGAATACGGGCGTCATATCCTCGAAATTCATGCGGCGCAGCGCATCGTTAGGATGCTGCCCGTTAATGCTCCTCACATAGAGGAGGGCAGAGAATTTCTCACCCTGTGTCTTTACCCTGGTATTCCCTATTACCAAGTCCCCGGTCTTTAAGTTAAACCGCCTTATCTGGCTGGGAGCCACATAGACATCATTGTCTCCGGGAAGGTAATTCTCGCAGCGTATGAAGCCATAGCCGTCCGCCATGACTTCCAGTATGCCATTGGCTATCTGTCCCGAATCCAGGGCCTCCTTGTCCTGGGGGATAATGGATTCCAGGCTATCTTCCCCTTTATCGGCGCTGCCTTCCTCATGGTCTATGGCGCTATGCCCTTCATCATGCCTTAAAGGCCTCTTTTCCTGCTTCTCCTCTATTACGTGGATTTTAGCACTATCCGGCCTATTCTTTTGCGCCTCATCCTTCTTCGCTTCCTCACAGAGTAATTCAATAAGCTCCGACTTCTTGATACCTGTGACCCTCTTTAAGCCCCTCGCCTTTGCAAGCTCCTTTAGCTGCGCAAGCGGCAGCGTCTCAAGTTTTTCTCTCATATACCTCCTCTCACTTCTCTATCACTATAGTTTTTCGTAACTATTCAGAACCCCTCTCTCACACCTCACAAAATTTGATTTCTAAGTATATGAAGCCCCCCTTATGCCATAGCGGCGAGCTTTGCGGCCTGGTCCGCGGCAGAGAGGGCATCTATCACTCCGTCTAAGTCCCCATCCATTACCTTGTCCAGCGAATAAAGCGTCAGATTTATCCTGTGGTCAGTGAGCCTGGACTGGGGAAAATTGTAAGTCCTTATCTTCTCAGACCTGTCGCCGGTTCCGACCTGGCTCTTTCTCAGCGTCGCCTCTGCCTCATGGGCCTTTGCCCGCTCTAAGTCATAGAGCTTGGCGCGCAGCACCTTGAAGGCCTTGGCCTTATTTTTTATTTGGGATTTTTCGTCCTGGCAGGATATTACTATGCCAGTGGGGATATGTGTGAGGCGCACGGCTGAGTCAGTGGTGTTGACGCACTGCCCTCCGTTTCCGGATGCACGGAATACGTCCACCCTGCACTCCTTAGGGTCTATGGATACCTCTACCTCCGTGGCCTCAGGCATGATCGCAACAGTTACGGTAGAAGTGTGTATGCGCCCTCCTGATTCCGTCTCAGGCACCCTCTGCACCCTGTGTACGCCGCTCTCGTACTTTAAGCGGGAAAAGGCTCCTCCTCCGTTAATCATGAAGCTCACGTACTTGAAGCCGCCTATGCCCGTATCCTCCACATCTGTAGTCTCCACCGTGAAGCGGTGCCGCTCGGCAAAACGCACATACATACGGTAGAGCTCAGCCGCAAAGAGCGCCGCTTCCTCGCCTCCGGCCCCCGCCCTTATTTCCACAACCACATTCCTGTCGTCTGCCTCATCCCTTGGGATAAGCATAAGCTTTAACCTTTCCTCCAGCTCCGGAGCCTTCTTCTTGGCCTCGGAAAGCTCTTCCCTGGCAAGCTCCTTTAGCTCAGGATCGCTTTCATTATCTATAAGCTCCAGAGACTCTGCCATTATTCTATTATTGTCCTCATAAGACTTAAAAGCCTCTATGACAGGAGTGAGCCTGGACAGCTCCTTCATCATGCTCTGGTATCTATTGCTGTCGCCCAGGGCGGCAGGGTCATTCATCTCCCTGCTCAGCTCCTCGTATTTTAAAACCATTTCGTTCAGCTTCTCGAACATTTTACCACTCTTTCATTGCCTGCATAATCCCTAACTGCCTCCACACGCAAATATCCGGCATCCCGGAACAGCTTCTTTACATCCTCTCCTTCGTCTGCTCCTATCTCCATAAATATCCTGCCTTCAGGATAGAGATGTAATGCCGCCTCTTTGGCAAGTATCCTATAGAAATCCAGCCCGTCCCCTCCGCCATCCAATGACTCTTTTGGCTCGTATAGCCTGACTTCAGGCATAAGTGTGGGGATTTCTCTGGACTTTATATAAGGAGGATTGCAGAGTATCGCATCAAAACGCCTGTCCTCGCTTAAGGCTGCAAACATGTCGCCCTTGATAAAGGAAACGTCTTTTGCCTTAAGCCTTTCAGCATTCTCTTTCGCAAGGGCCAGGGCCTTTTCCGAGATATCCACCCCCAGCCCTTTTATCCCGTTTTTATAATTCATCAGGGACAGGAGCACACAGCCGCTGCCTGTGCAGAGGTCCAAGACCTCCATGCCGTCCGATACCTCCCTCATCGCCTCTTCCACAAGGAATTCTGTATCTATCCTGGGGATAAGGACGCCCGGCCTCACGGCAAAGCTCAGCCCCATGAACTCAGTCTCGCCCATTATAAGCTGCAGCGGGATTCGCCCCTCCCTCTTCTCGGCAAGAAGAAAATACTTTCGCTCTTCCTCTTCCGTGAGAACTGCCTCCCTTCCCTCTGAAAGGATGTAGCTCCTGCTCTTACCTGTCACATACTGCATAAGGAGAAATGCGTCCACGTCGCTGTCTTTAATTCCGGCGTCCCTAAATTTCCCTGCGCAGCTTCTATATGCTTCGTCAAATGTCATTATTGGGATTCTTTCGGATTATATCGGCCCTTGATACGGCAATTCAAAAACTTTTGCTATAGAATGATGATGGGGTCAAGAGCACGATTTTGAAGTTATTGCCTATGACCCCAACAGCATTGGATCTTTTTAAGAAAAAAACATGAGATTACAGAAATTCACTCAAGCAGAGGGGGAATCCCCAAAGTTCTCCTTTAAATAGCTCTTCCAATCAAATACCGCTTCTACTGAGCGTATGCCCACTTCTATCATGCTGTCGTCGGGCTCTCTGGTGGTAAGCCCCTGCATGATAAGCCCCGGCGCAGACAAAAGCCTTACAAGGGGGTTGTTGCTGCGGCCCGCAAGCCTGATGAACTCATAGGCTATTCCGGCGATCACGGGCACGAAAACTATGCGCAGGACCACCTTCAATACACGGTTCGGAGTCTGGATCAGGGCAAAGAGCAATATGGACACCACCATAACATATAGAAGGAAACTGGTGCCGCAGCGTCTGTGCTGCTTAGAGGATTCGCGCACATTTTCCACAGTAAGAGGCTTACCCGTCTCCAGGCAGTTAATGCACTTATGCTCAGCGCCATGGTAGCAGAAAACCCGCCTTATGTCCTCCATTCTGGATATGCTAAGCACATAGGCAATGAAAACGCCAAGGCGTATGCAGCCCTCAATGAGGGCTAAGAGATACGGGTTTTTCACCCAGGCCTTGAAGAAAAGGGAGGCAAAATAAGGCAATACCATAAAGAGGCCTATTGAAATTAGTACGGCTATGCCCATTACCGCACCTGTCAGTATACCGCCGGACTTCTTCTCTTTTGCCCCGCTCCCTGACGGACTCTCCCCCTCATGCCCTTCATCAAATGAAGCTTCTTCCTTTGGAATCCCCTCGTCAGTATAAAAGTCCACAGAATAATTGAGGGTCTTCATGCCCAGTGCCAGGGAGTCCACAAAGCTGAATATGCCACGAATAAAAGGTATCTTGTAAAGAACCTTTATGGGGACTATGCCCTTCCAGGGCTCTGCCTTTACCGCTATCTCTCCGTCCGGCTTCCTTACGGCCACGGCATACTCGTCATCATGGCGCATCATTACGCCCTCCATGACCGCTTGGCCGCCTATGCCCGAATACTTTGCGCACTGGCTGCCTTTTCCCTTTGCGGCCGGAGCGCACTCCGCTCCCAGGCAATTATAAAAAAAAGCCGCTGCAAATACGGCAACGGCCTTTAATGCACTGTTAGTCGTTCTTGATGCCATATTTCTTATTGAACTTGTCTATACGCCCGTCTGCCCTGGTAGCCTTCTGCATACCGGTATAGAACGGATGGCACTTGGAACACACTTCAACCCTGATTTCCTGTTTCGTGGAGCCCGTAGTAAAGGTATTTCCGCAGTTGCAGGTCACCTTTGCCTGATAGTACTTGGGCTGTATAGCTTCTTTCATCTTTAATTCCGCCTTTCCTCTGCCGTAGATTTCCAACCTGCGGCTAAATAATTCACCATAACTTAAGTAGTCTATCACATTTCAGTGATTGCGTCAAACACTTGAAAAAGTAAAGCCGCATCTCCTGTCTTTCAGGACTTAAAAACCATGGCAGGATAATCCCATGCCATCCACTTTAATAGTACAGCACAACCGGGGTCCCCACCTCCACAAGGCTGTAGAGCTTCTCCGCAGTCTTTAAGGGGAGGTTAATGCAGCCGTGGGAGCCGTTACGCAAATAGATGTCTCCTCCGAAATTGCTGCGCCAGGTGGCATCGTGCAGCCCTATGTGGTTGTAGACAGCCATCCAGTACTTCACGGGAGTCCTGTAGTCGGGTCCTATAAGGGTGCGGTTTTTTTGTTTATAATATACATAGCATACGGTCTGCGGAGTACTGCGCTTACGCCTCATATCCCCCGTGACCACGTCGCTGGTCAAGGCTATGCGGTTCTCGCTCACGAAATAGAGCTTCTGGGCAGACATGTCCACCTCCACGTATGTGTCGCCTATCTCCCCGCTGCCAAGACTCTTGTCCTCCACTCCCACAGGCTCCCTCGTGACCCTGTCCCCATTTAAGAGCTCCCTCTTTAATTCCTCTTTTTCCCTCTCCTTGTCCACCTCGAAACCGAACGTGCCATAGTCCACCTGCACCATTCCGCCATCATGCTTTTTCCAGGACCTGGAATGGCCCGCCGAGTCGAAATTCTCCGCCACCCTGTCCACATACTCCGAAAGCTTTTCCTCGTTAAAGGCGAAGTTCCCCCTCGCATCCCTTGCAAAGCTCCCGTCCAGCCTCTTTATGAGGAAGGATGCTATGGTAATAGGGCTAAGGAGCATCCTTACTCCGTCCTTCTCATAGACTATCTCGCTCCCCTGCACGGCGGCTACGTCCTTAAACTCCCTCTCCTTTTCCCTTACTTCGTCCTCAAAGCCCAGGTCCATGAAATAGGATTCCTTTGACAGGTCCAGCTCAGCCTTGCCGTCCGTTATGGCCACCAGTATAAGCCTCTTAAGCTTCTCTGCGTCCGGTGTCCAGTCCGCCTCATTCTTCAATTCATAGCCCCTCTCGCCAAGGACTATGTCCACTTCAGGCTTATATCCCTCCTTAGATGCGGCCGCAGTCTCTGCCTCAGCTTCACGTACGCATTTCAGCCCCGACAGGGCTTCCTCTGCCCTTTTTGCGTCAAAAGTAAAGTCCGGGTTTATCCTGTACTCCCTCTCAGTCAGTGACTCCAGAGGCCAGTTGTACTTGAAGCCATGCCCTGAAAGCCTCTCCAGCGTATACCTGTAATCGTGGCCAAAGGAAATATCCTTGCCTTCTATGCGCTCCTCTCCGCCATCCCTGTCCAAAATGGTGAGCCCGTATTCTACAGGCCCTTCTGACGCTATGATAGCCTTATTTGCATCCTCTACAGACATCCCTGACACATATATGCCATTTACCCTGGTGTGGTAGAGGAAGCTGTCCCTGTAATAGAAACCAAAATACACGTAGATGACAAAAAGCAGCAGCACTGGTATCATCAAGATTTCAAGTATTACTAACTTATCTCTGTTCTCCATGCGCTCTCCTGTTTCACCATATATCGCTAGCCTGCACTGCAAAAAACATCAGTCTATATCTATGGCCTCGGATATGGGCTTTCCCGGAGGAACCATGGGATAAACCCTGTCGTCCTTGTCTATTATGGCATCTATCAGCACAGGGCCCTCCTCCTCCAGGGCCTTTTTAAGGACAGTCTCCAGGTCACCCAGCTTATCCACCCTAAAAGCCCTGCAACCCAGTCCCTCTGCCACCTTGCAATAGTCCACCTTATCCTCCAGCACTGTCTGCGAATAGCGCCCTCCGTAGAATATGGACTGCCACTGCCTGACCATGCCCAGGACTCCATTGTCAACCACTATGTCTATAAGCTTCAGCCCATAGCGGCTGGCTGTAGCCAGCTCGTTCATATTCATGCGAAAGCACCCGTCGCCGCCTATATTCACGACGGTCTTTCCCTTTTGGCCTATGGCCGCCCCTATGGCCGCCCCAAGGCCGTAGCCCATGGTCCCAAGGCCGCCGCTTGTTAAGAAATGACGGGGATTGCGGAAATGGTAGTACTGGGCTGCCCACATCTGATGCTGCCCCACATCAGTGGTTATTATGGCGTTGGAATCCGTGAGCCTGTCAAGCGCCTCTATGATGGCAGGGCAGGTAAGGCGGCTCCTGTCGTACTTTAAGGGCATTTGTTCCTTTAGTTCCTCCACCTCCTTAAGCCAAAGGGAATTGTCTTTTTTCTCAATGCGGGGCATGAGGTTCTTCAGCACTTCCTTTAAATCCCCTACTATGCTGGCATCCGTCCGCACATTTTTATTTATCTCAGCGGCATCTATGTCTATATGCAGTATCTTCGCCTGAGAGGCAAAGGTCTTCGCATTGCCCACTACCCTGTCTGAAAAGCGCGCGCCCAGGGCTATAAGGAGGTCGCAGCTACTAACGGCAGTATTGCTGGTCCTGGTCCCATGCATTCCCACCATGCCCGTATACAGCGGATCATTAGAATCAAAAGCGCCCCTGGCCATGAGCGTATCGCAGACCGGCGACTGCAGCAGCTGCGCAAAGGCCTTCACTTCTTCATAAGCCCCTGAGATGACAGCCCCTCCTCCCAAATAAATCATGGGCTTTTCGGATTCTTTGATAAGGGCCGCCGCCCTGTCTAAATTCTCTTCCGTATATCTTCTGCCCTGTGGGCGGTAATCAGCTTTTCCGGGCGTAAACTCAGCCTCATTGGCCGTCACATCCTTTGTAATGTCCACAAGCACTGCCCCAGGCCTTCCGGACCTGGCAATGGCAAAGGCCTTCCTCAGGACTCCCGCCAGCTCATTCACATCCTTGACTATGTAGCCATGCTTGGTAATGGGCATGGCTATGCCGGCTATATCCACCTCCTGAAAAGTGTCCTTCCCCAGAAGTGGCAGCGTCACATTCGCAGTGATCGCAACCAAGGGCACAGAATCCATCTGCGCCGTGGCTATACCGGTCACGAGATTGGTAGCCCCTGGACCGCTTGTCGCCATGCAAACGCCCACCTTGCCAGTGGCCCTGGCATAGCCGTCCGCGGCATGGGCGGCCCCCTGCTCGTGGCTTGTGAGTATATGCCTTATCTCGCTGCTATGCTTATAGAGGGCATCATATATATTTAAAATAGATCCCCCCGGATAGCCGAAGACAGTGTCAACTCCCTCTTCCTTCAATACCTCTATTACTATTTCCGCGCCCGTAAGCCGCATAGTGCCTCTCTCCTCTGTTTTCCCGACTTCCTGTCTATCCGCCAGGCTTTATCCAAGTACCCTTAAGCTCACCTCATACCCTCAGGTATCTCCAGCACTGCCCCCCTGTTAGCGCTGGTAACCAGCTTCTCATAGCGGGCAAGGTAGCCTGTCTTTACCTTGGGCTCCCTGGGCTTCCAGTTTTTCCTGCGTTCAGACAGGACTTCATCCGACACGAGCACGTCCAGGCGGTTATTAGGTATGTCAACTTTTATGATATCCCCTTCTTCTATGAGGGCTATGGGGCCTCCTACCGCGGCCTCAGGCGAGATATGCCCTATAGACGCTCCCCTGGAGGCTCCGGAGAAACGCCCGTCCGTTAAAAGCGCCACAGATGAGCCCAGGCCCATGCCTGCAATAGCGGAGGTGGGATTTAGCATCTCCCTCATGCCGGGGCCGCCCTTGGGGCCTTCGTAGCGTATGACCACCACATCCCTCGGATTTATCTTGCCTCCAAGGATCGCGGATATGGCATCCTCCTCACAGTCAAATACCCTGGCAGGGCCCTCGTGCACCATCATCTCCGGAACCACGGCAGAACGCTTGACTATGCCAGTATCAGGGGCAATATTGCCCTTGAGTACCGCTATGCCGCCCTCCTGCATATAGGGATTGTCTATGGGCCTTATAGTTTCAGTATCCAGGTTCTTTACGCCTTCTATATTCTCTCCCACCGTCTTTCCCGTAACTGTAATGCAGTCCAGATTCAGGAGGGACTTTTTATTTAATTCATTCATTACCGCATATACGCCCCCGGCTTCATTTAAATCCTCCATATAGGTATGGCCCGCCGGCGCCAGATGGCAGAGGTTGGGAGTGCGGCCTGAGACCTCGTTCGCGATCTCCATATTTAGCTCCACGCCGGCCTCCTTTGCTATTGCAGGCAGGTGCAGCATGGTATTTGTGGAGCAGCCCAGGGCCATATCCACTGTGAGGGCATTCATGAAAGCCTCTTTAGTCATAATGTCCCTCGGCCTTATATTCTTTCTATAGAGCTCCATTACCGCCATGCCCGCATGTTTTGCGAGCCTTATCCTCTCCGAATAGACGGCCGGTATGGTGCCATTTCCCCTTAAACCCATGCCTATGGCCTCTGTTAAGCAGTTCATGGAATTCGCGGTATACATTCCTGAGCAGGAGCCACAGGTAGGGCAGACATGCTCGTCGAAATAATTAAGCTCTTCCTCATCTATCTTCCCAGCGGACTTTGCGCCCACGGCTTCAAACATGGATGAGAGGGAGCGCTTCTTTCCATGGACCTTTCCTGCCAGCATAGGGCCTCCGGATACGAATACCGTAGGGAGGTTCAGCCTCGCCGCCGCCATTAAAAGCCCCGGCACATTCTTGTCGCAGTTCGGCACCATCACCAGTGCGTCGAACTGATGGGCTATGGCCATGCACTCCGTGGAATCCGCAATGAGGTCCCTCGTGACAAGTGAATACTTCATGCCTATATGCCCCATGGCTATGCCGTCGCAGACCGCAATCGCAGGGAATACAACAGGGGTGCCGCCCGCTTCGGCAACGCCCAGCTTCACAGCCTCCACTATTTTATCCAAATTCATGTGACCAGGGACTATCTCATTGTATGAATTCACTATGCCCACCATGGGCCTCTCCATCTCCTCCCTGGTATAGCCCAGGGCATTGAAAAGACTCCTCGCAGGCGCCGCCTGATCACCCTTTTTCACGTTGTCACTAAGCATGTTTTCCCTCCTAATATTGCGATGACATTTTGAAATATCTGACTCATACCGCAAAACAATTAAGGCTCTTTAAACGATATGAATTATGTAAACCTCAGTGTGCCCCTCATTGTCACACCCTTCTGCTGATCTCGTCGCCCATTTCCTCCGTGCCAACCTTCCTGCAGCCGGCAGCGCATATATCCCCCGTACGTATCCCGTCCGACAGCACCTTCTTCACAGCCTCCTCAATGGCATCGGCCTCCTTTTCAAGGCTGAAAGAAAACCTGAGCATCATAGCCGCCGATAGTATGGTGGCAATGGGATTCGCTATGCCCTTGCCTGCTATGTCGGGCGCTGAGCCGCCTGAAGGCTCATAGAGGCCAAAGGTCCCCTCCGCAAGTGAGGCGCTGGGAAGCATTCCTATGGACCCCGTTATCTGGGCCGCCTCATCCGACAATATGTCCCCGAACATATTCTCGGTCAGGACCACATCGAACTGTGACGGATCTTTCACAAGCTGCATGGCGCAGTTATCGACCAGCATAGAATTAAGCTCCACCTCAGGATACTCTTTCGCCACCTCTTCTACGACCTTTCTCCAGAGCCTGGAGGAGTCGAGGACGTTGGCCTTGTCCACGCTCGTCACCTTTTTCCTGCGTTTCATTGCCACTATGAAGGCCTTATGGGCAACCCGCCTTATCTCACTTTCAGAATAGCGCAGGGTGTCAACAGCCACCATCTCGCCGTTTTCTTCCCTCGTATAGCGTTCCCCGAAGTATAGCCCCCCTGTGAGCTCCCTCATTATAAGGAGGTCAAAGCCCTTTTCCGCAGTCTCTTTATTTAAGGGGCAGGCGTCCTTAAGCTCAGGATAGAGGCAGGAAGGCCTAAGGTTTGCGAATAAGCCCAGAGCCTTCCTTATTCCAAGAAGGCCAGCCTCCGGCCGCTTTTCAGGGGGAAGCTTATACCAGGGCGAAGTCGCAGCATCCCCTCCTATGCTGCCCATAAGCACGGCATCGGAAGCCTTTGCCGCCTCTATGGCCTCATCTGTAAGAGGCACACCGAATTTATCTATGGAGCAGCCGCCCATTAATATCTCCGTAAAATTAAAGCTATGGCCAAACTTTTCTCCTGTCCTGGTGAGGACCTTTTTAGCTTCCCTCACTATTTCCGGCCCTATGCCGTCGCCCGCTATGCAGCCTATATTAAAATCCATTCCCATCCTCCTTTTCATGCATTCCCTATTAATGAGCCTGCACATTCAGATACTTAGCATTTTGTCCAATGGCTCTGTTCAAAAAAGTCACACGGCAAGGCCCATCCAAAAATAGAAAGGGAGTGCATGGCAAACACCCCCCAAAAAAATCCATCATGACCCTATGCCCTGACACATGGCAGAAGTGCCGCAGAAAGCAGGTTCAGGCTTTTTTCTTCTCCTCTGTGGAGGCATCAGATGCCCCCTCCGGCTTCTCTATCTGGGCTATTGCAGACTTCTGCATGGGGATGCGGCAGTTCTTATTATTTCCGAACTCCACTATTACAGTATCATCGTCTACGTCTATCACCACTCCATAAAAGCCGCTGCTCGTAAGCACGCTGTCCCCCACGTCCAAGGCGTCCAGCATGGCCTTTACCCTGTTCTGCTCCTTTTTCTGTGGCCGCACCATGGTAAAGTAAAAGAAAGCGCCTATTATAACAATATAGGCCACTATCATTATCATGCCATTATTTCCAGACCCCTGGGCTGCTGTCAGCAAAATATCCATCGAAAGCATATCCTCCTAAAATCAAGCGGCAGCCGAGTGCGCCTAAAGACACTCATAACCGTACTGCCAAAAAATCAACATCAAACTTAATCATACAAAAAAAACAGCCTTCTTGCAATGGTTTATGGTAAACCAAGCGGCAATCACTTATACTCATTAACTAAGGAATTATTGCAGAATAACTTGTACATTCTGCCTGTCTTTTTGCCCGATAGCACCGTTCAAAAATCCCATCCCTGTCGATTTTGAAGAATCATGCTTCCCCTTGACTATCTCTATCTATTCCCTATGCTTTCTTGAAATTCTTCTCCAGAAATTCCTTGACCTTGTCCATATCCAGATTTGAACCTGCAAATTTCGTGATTTCCGACACAACCTTAGCTATGTCCTCTTCCTTCACCCCGTACTGGGCTGCCAGCTTCTTTACCTCATCCAGTTTTCCCATATTGTCAGTTAAATTTTTTAAAATATCCATTTTTCCTTACCTCATTCCCTTTTGTGAAAGTATGTATCCTATGGTTCCTGGCGCAAATTCCTTCTCTTTTTTCCTTGCGCTATTTATGGGGTTTTTCTGCCCCTTCTGCCCTTTCTGTCCCTTTTGCCCACCTTCATCCACCATTGAGAGGCTTATCCTGCCCTTCTTTTCGTCCACCTCCAGAACAGTGACCTCTACTATGTCCCCTACAGACACCACCTCCAGGGGGTGCTTAATGAACCTGTCGGACATTTTCGAAATATGCACGAGGCCGTCCTCATGCACCCCTATGTCCACAAATGCCCCGAAGTCTATCACATTCCTGACCGTGCCCTTTAGCTTCATTCCGGGCTTTAAATCCTTCATCTCAAGCACATCTGAGCGGAGGACCGGCTTTGGCATCTCATCCCGCGGATCCCTTGCCGGCTTTATAAGCTCCGTGAGTATATCCATGAGAGTGATTTCCCCGCAGCCCACCTCTGCCGCAAGGGCCGCCCTGTCACGGACCCCCTTCATGAAGTCCTTTATCTTTGCCTCCTCTCTTATACCGCAGCCCATTTTATTCAACAATGCCCTTGCGCTGTTATATGACTCAGGGTGCACAGCAGTGGCATCCAGCGGCTCTTCCCCGTCCAAAATACGGCAGAAGCCCGCACACTGCTCAAAGGTCTTCGGCCCTAGCTTTGACACCTTCTTTAATTCCTGCCTGGAGTGGAACCTGCCATTAGCCTCCCTGTAGGCGACTATATTTTTCGCTACCGCAGGCGATATGCCGGAAATATAGGAAAGTAGCGAAAAGGAGGCCGTATTCAGGTCCACTCCGACGCTGTTCACAGCCGTCTCCACGACTCCTGAGAGGGTCTCTGATAGCTTTTTCTGGTTCATATCGTGCTGGTACTGCCCTACCCCTATGGACTTAGGCTCAATTTTTACCAGCTCTGAAAGCGGATCCTGTACCCTCCTCGCAATGGATGCCGCGCTCCTCTGCCCCACATCGAAGGAGGGGAACTCCTCTGCGGCGAGCTTGCTCGCAGAATATACGCTGGCTCCGGCCTCGTTTGTTATCACATACTGCACTCTCCCTCCGGGGATTTCCTTCAGGAGCTCAGATACTATCTGCTCCGACTCTCTGGAGGCGGTCCCGTTCCCTATGGATATAAGGCTCACTCCGTATTTGGAGATAAGTTCCTTTAATACTTTCTTGGACTCTTCCACCTTATTGTGCGGCGCAGTGGGATAAATAACCTTTGTGTCCAGCACCTTCCCTGTTGCATCCACCACTGCAAGCTTGCAGCCTGTCCTGAAAGCCGGATCCCAGCCCAGCACTGTCTGTCCTGAGAGCGGGGGCTGCATCAGGAGCTGCTTTAGGTTCTTACCGAAAACCTCTATTGCCCCGTCCTCTGCCCTTTCAGTGAGCTCGTTTCTTATTTCCCTCTCTATAGACGGCTCTATAAGCCTCTTATATGAATCCCTTATGGCCTCCTTTATAATGGGCGAAGTGTACGGATTGTCGCTTAATAAAGTCTGCTTTTCCAGATAATTCAGAATCCTCTCCTCAGGCGGCAGGATGGCCACGGCCAGAAATTTCTCCGCCTCTCCCCTGTTTATGGCTAAAATCCTGTGCCCTGCTATCTTCTCCACAGGCTCCTCGAAATCATAGTAATTCTGATAGACGGACTCCGCTTCGCTGTCCTTTGCCTTTGACAAGAGTTTCCCTAAAGAACGAGTGAGATCCCTTATATACTCCCTGAATACAGCATTGTCTGAGACCTGCTCCGCTATGATGTCCGATGCTCCGGAAATTGCGGCCGCTATGTCCAGGACTTCTTTTTCAGAAGCCTTTATCTTATCCTCTTTGCTGTCAGTTTCAGGCGCTATGGCCCCTGTCACATACTTTTCCGCCTCTTCCTCTACGGGCCTGTCCGTTTCCTGCCTGAGTATAAATTCTGCAAGTGGCAGAAGCCCCCTGTTCCTTGCAAGGTCCGCCCTGGTCTTTTTTCTCTGCTTATATGGCCTGTACAGGTCCTCCACAGTCACTAGCTTATCCGCGGAAAGTATGGCCGACTTCAGTTCCTCAGTAAGCTTCCCCTGCTCGTCTATTAAGCCTATGACCTCCTGTTTCCTCGCTTCCAAGCCCCTTAAATACTCTAGCTTCTGGGAAAGCTCCCTAAGCTGTGTATCATCTAAGCTCCCCGTAGCCTCCTTCCTGTACCTGGCGATGAAAGGGATGCTGTTCCCCTCGTCTATAAGCCCTGCGGCGGCCTCCACCTGTTTCCTGTTGGCCCCGATCTCCTCTGCTATAATTGACAAAATATCCATGCGGCATAAAGCTCCTTTATATATGCTTATTAACGAAATGGCCTGCCGTTCCATCTCGATGGCCGCTACATTATAACATATATGGCCCCTATCACCAAAATTGTGCCGCCTTTATTTTTCATTTGACAATTCCACCCATCTATGCCAAAATTAAGGTCGCTCCGCTTCAGGAGTATTCTTAAAGGCTGGGTAGTTCTGCCCTGGTTTTTCCCTTTTTAGCCAAAGTTCACGCATCCATAATATTGCCAAAAAGGAGGTTGACAGGGAAAAGGTAATATATTATTATGATGTCGAACAGATGTTCTATTAAGTGTTAATGAAAAGGCTCTGGCGCAGCAGGGCATAAGCCGGGAATCAGGACTTGCTATTCTTAATAGAGGAGGAAATATGGATATCAGTGAAAAGAACAACGCAAAAAATAACGAAAATAAATTAAAGGCCCTTGACATGGCCCTCTCACAGATAGAGAAGCAGTTCGGAAAAGGCGCTGTCATGAAGCTGGGGGACAGGTCGGGACAGATGAATATAGAGACCATCCCCACAGGCTCACTTTCTCTGGACATAGCTCTGGGCCTTGGGGGCATACCCCGTGGAAGGGTTGTGGAGATATACGGTCCGGAATCTTCAGGCAAGACCACCGTTACCCTGCACATGATAGCAGAGGTACAGAAAAGGGGCGGCATAGCGGGCTTCATTGATGCAGAGCACGCCCTGGACCCCGTCTATGCACAGAATATAGGCGTGGACATAGACAATCTCTATATATCCCAGCCCGATTCAGGAGAGCAGGCCCTGGAAATTGCAGAGACCATGGTGCGCTCAGGCGCCGTGGACATAGTGGTCGTGGACTCCGTGGCGGCCCTCGTGCCCAAAGCTGAAATAGATGGTGAAATGGGCGACTCCCATGTGGGGCTGCAGGCCAGGCTCATGTCCCAGGCCCTGCGTAAGCTCACAGCCGTTATCAGCAAATCCAACTGCATAGTCGTCTTCATAAACCAGCTACGGGAAAAGGTGGGCATCATGTTCGGAAACCCTGAGACCACGACCGGCGGCAGGGCCCTCAAGTTCTACTCTTCCGTAAGGCTGGATGTCCGCCGCACTGACAAGATAACCCAGGGCGGAGAGGTCATAGGCAACCGCACAAAAGTAAAGGTTGTAAAGAATAAGGTTGCGCCTCCGTTCAAGGAGGCAGAGTTCGACATCATGTTCGGCAAAGGAATCTCCACTATAGGCGACATACTGGACCTGGCCGTCAATTTAAATATCATAAATAAGGCCGGCGCCTGGTTCTCATATAAGAGCGAGAAAATAGGCCAGGGCAGGGAGAATACCAAGGCTTATATGGAAGAGCATCCCGATATGTGCAAGGAAGTGGAACATGCAGTGAGGGTGCATTACGGTCTGGAAAAAGACAGCTCTGATACCGATGCAAAGGAAGCAGCCGAGGCAGCTTCTAAGGAAAAAACTGCAGCCAAAACAGCCGAAAAAACTGATGCAAAATAGGCGGCCGATTACAGCCAGCGCTTCGCTTCAATCACATTTTGCTTTATAGATTCGCCTCAAACTCTCTGCCGGCGAGGGTTTGCGCTGTATCCATTAGTAAAAATAAGGTATCTATTTAGCATTTTCAATATAAAACTTATGATCATTACAGAAATAGCAGCTTATAAAGGAGGAAAATTCAGCATCTCCTTAAACGGAGAGCCTGCCTTCCTCTTATATTCCTCGGAAATAAAAAGCCTCAGGCTGAAAGAGGGGATGGACCTAAGTCCCGACAAACGCATGTCCCTCCTTGAGCTTCTATCCAAGCGGGCAAAAAAACGCACTCTGCACCTTCTGGACAGAAAGGACCTGACAGAAGCGGAGCTTAGAAAAAAGCTGGCGCAGGACCTCTACCCCGATGAAGCCGTAGATGCAGCAGTCTCGGCCGCCAAAGCAGGGCGTTTCCTAGACGACAGGCGTTATGCCGCACAGTATGTCAGGGACAAATCCCTGAGAAAGAGCCGCAGGATCATAGAAATCGAACTAAAGCAAAAGGGAATAGCAGAAGAACTGATAGAGGAGGCAATGGAAGAAGCCAGCGAAGATAATGAAAGGGAGGTGCTTAGGAAACTGCTTTTAAAAAAATGCCCAGACCCTGCTTCCATAGACCTAAAGGAGAAACAGAAAATCCTCCGCTATTTCTCAGGAAAGGGCTTCCAAAGTTCAGATATCATAAATCTACTGGATGAAATATCATCTCCTCAATAAACCTTTCCTGAAAATACTTATCATGGCCTAGTTCCAGTTTCTTACCCATTTTCACCAGAGCCTTAAGCTCTTCCAGCGCTTCCCCGTCCATACCGCTTGGGCCATGCTCCAGCTTACTCTCTGTATGCGGTATAGAAGCGCTGGCTTTAAGGAAAGCTTCAATTCCGGACAATGAGGAATTGCCAACTGCCTCCACCCTGCCTTTAAGCTCCACCGGTATAAGTCCTGTCCTGAGGGCCGCTTCCACATCCATGGAGCTACCCAGGCCTCCGGACAGGTATAGTTTTTTGAGGGAAGACACTTTCATGCTGCTATTCCTCATCAATGCATCAAAACCAGCCCTTATGGCCGCCTTTGCCACAATAAACTCCTGTATGTCTTCCTGAAAAAGGCAAATCTTCTCTCTCCCGGAATACAGGGGATAGCCCTCAGAAAAGCAGCCTTCAGATAAGCAGCCAAATTCATCCACTAAATCCTCTTTCAATAACTCAGAAACTGCTTCTAAAAGCCCGCTGCCGCAGATCCCTATGGGCTCCTTATCGCATATTGTCTTTACGCGTGAACTGCCACCCTTTATCCTAACGCTACATATGGCTCCAGCTATGCTGGCTTTTCCGCAGCGTATGTGGGCTCCCTCAAAGGCAGGTCCCGCCGGAGCAGAGGTATAATATATGTTTTCTCCATTCCAAATAGCCATCTCTCCGTTTGTGCCAAGGTCCACTAAGGCGGCAGGGCCTGATAAGCCCATATCCCCATGTCCGCCAATTATGCTATATATCCCCGAAACTATGTCTGCGCCCACAAAGGCTGAAAAACCAGGGAATACGGTCACAGCCGTGCCTGCAAGGCTTTTTTCAGAAAAGACCATATCCCCATTTCCTAAAAAAGCTTCCGTCCTGGCACTATAGGGGGCTTGGGAGAGCCCGCTTACATCCCAGCCCATGAGGAGGCTAAGCATGGCAGTATTCCCAGCCACTGCTATCCTCCATATACTCTCTAAGCCTTCCTCCTGCCTGCCGCAAAGCCTTCGGAGTCCCTCTTTCAGCTCGGTCTGCGCCAGAGCGCGCAAAATTCCGGCCTTTCCCTCCAATGCCGACTGGATTCGGGATATGACATCAGCGCCATATATGTGCTGGCCATTTACAAAAGTCTCAGTGTCGATTAATGAACCATCTTCGGCATTCAAAAGTGCCATGGCTATTGTAGTGCTCCCCAAATCGATTGCGGCCATAAAGGGCGGCCCGCTTTTGCAGCTAGTTTTAAATATTATGTCAACCTCGCCAAAAGAGTCTCTGTCCTTGCCATCCCGCTGCCCCCTATCTGTCCCAGCAGGATTTTCGAGAGACAGCGACAGTATGTCCATGCCCTCTAAGCCTGTTTCCGACAGCCTTACCTTCATCCCGTCCTTCACAACCGTCCTGCAGGATAGAACTTCTTTATAAGCAGCATCCTTAGACAGGCTTCGTTTTTCCAGGCCCTCTCCGCCATAGACCCATGCCTTGCATTTACCGCACTTTCCCCTGCCGTTACAGGGTGAAATAATGGGCAGCCCATTATCCCTTAGTACGCAAAGGAGCGTATCACCCTCCTTACAGCAGATGATACGCTCCACATTTCCTCTATATACATGGATTTTTATATTTGCGGCTTTTCCGTCGGGAGCATTATCCTCACTGCGCTTATGCATATTCACAGTCCTCCCTCTCACAGTTCGAGCAGTCATGGGATAAAGCTATTTCGCGGGGGTCATCTGAAAGCTCGAATACAAAACAGAGTGTCTTTACAGGATCCAGCACATTACCCCTGTTTATCCTTACGCCCAGATTCCTTGTGGCATCCAGTACGTGACAAATATAGGACTGTATGGAAACAGGCATTTGCTCCGGAGCCTCATATCTTCTCCTTACGCCTACTTTATGCCTCACGCACTCCTGCTTAAGCTTATCAAAAACCTCTTTTTCATATTCAAAAAGTAATTGGTCGGCTGCCGTATTTGCCAGAAGCCCCTTACTGTACTCCCCTCTTATAAAAAATTTGTCGGCGACAGACTGTATCTCAGAACCAAGTGTAATGACGGTTCCCAATACTTCAGTACCTATAGGGAGGCTCGGCACGCAATTATCAGGCATACGGCAAAAGGCGGCGGCGGCGGCAGGACGGAGACTGGAATATAAAACAGGCAGAACCTCGTCATAATCTGCTGAAGCCTGCAGATAATGTTCTGTCCCTGCCATAAAATGCATTTCCTCTAAAACTTTCTCCTTAGATATGGCAGGTATGCCGCCCCGCCATAGCTTTATGTCGTTCCCCATTGCCCCTTCCTTGAAATAATCTACAATACTTTGATGCTCCTCTATTGCGTTGCCTTTTTACAATTTCTGATTAACTACTGTAAAGCAATTGAGGCTCCTTAAGCCCCCGAAAGCATTCTCCTTTATAATGCAGTCGCTATTCTCCAATAAGAAGGACTCTCCGGCAATACTGAGTTCCATCACGCGCCCATATTCTCCCGCTATTAGTTTAAGCCTCTGAAAAACCGAATCCGAGAGTATGTGTTTAAGCACAAACAAAAGATAGGACCCATTCCTCCTGTCCTTATAAAGACTGCTTACCACTCTGGAAACAGCCCCGCAGCCCGAAATGTAATCTATGGCCTCATTTAACGAAGGGAAGCTGACCACGAAAGAGGCTTTTTCTTTTAGGAACTCCTTCTCTTCCAGCTCCAATTCTTCCCTTAATGCGCGTATCTCACTTAATGCCTCTAAGCACCCATTACCGCCAAGCTTAAGCTGTTCCTCCATCATATCGAGGATTTCCCGCCTTATATCCAGAGAAAGATCCCTCCTGCAGTCGTGGAATATTATAGAAATGCTATTGTCAGGAAGCACGCTTATCTGGGCACTGGCAACTCTTATTTCTCCTGCGCCCTTTATCCCAAGCGCTATAAAAGCTTCCCTCAATATCTCTGAAAAGAATTTGAGAGTCTTGTCGCTCTTTTCCAGTATGTCATCCAGCTTAATGCCAAAGCGCGTAAGATCTGCCTCAGAGAGCACGCAGCGGATCTCATTCTCATTTAGTCTCTGAAATTTCATCCACTACCTCTCATCACCTATAAAGAAAAGTGCAACAGTGGAGGGTCCTGTATGGGCTCCTATGACAGCACCTATCCTGCACATTATTATTTTCCCCTTTAAGAGGGGAAACCGTTCTTCGACCTTATCCCTAACCCTGGCCGCATCGTCAGCGCAGTCCGAGTGGCATATAGCGCAGGGCCCGCTATAGCCGCTGCCGTGATCGGCATGTTCCTCCATGCGCCTGACCATTTCATCTATAACCTTGCGCTTAGTCCTTATCTTAGCCTTTGGGACGAGCTTCCCATCCCTGTCCACGTGCATTAGGGGACATATTCCGAGCATAGTGCCTACAGCGCCATTGACAGCAGAAATCCTGCCTCCCCTCACCAGGCTATTTAGCTCACTCGCAAAAAACCAGTGCTGTATATGGAGCTTAGTTGCTTCAGCATAATCCGACAACTGCCATAGGTTTAAGCCACAGTCCCTTTTTTCTGCAATCTCTTCCATCAATAGCCCGTATCCGGAGGAAGCGCCCAGCGAGTCCACCACTATTACCCTTCGGTCAGGAAATTCATGACTAAGCTCCTCAGCTGCAAGGCAGGCCGTATTAAAGCTGCCCGAAATGCCGGAGGAAAGGGTGACATGCAGCACATCCAGCCCCTCTCTAAGAAAAGGGGTCCAGAAAGCCATATACTCTTCCTGATTCACCTGGGAGCTCCTGGGCACAGCCCCTTCCCTCTCCATCGCATAAAAGCTGTCCAGTGGCAGGCTCTCAGCGTCATCCAGATACTCCCTGCCGCCTATTTCCACATGGAAGGGTACGCTATGGATTTTTCTCTGAACTAATCTCTCTTTAGGCCAGTCAGCCGTAGAGCAGCAGGTAATTACATATTCTCCCATCCGTCGAAGTCCTTATCTTCCCAGACCTATAGCAAAGGGCATTACTATGCAAACATATCCCGCATCATAGTATAACACAGAGCCAGTGTACTGACACATTTATTTTGAAACTAATTGCGAATGATGGTTTTCGTATGCGAGGTAAAGGGCGCTGAACGTCCAGTGGACGTTCGTTTAGCGCCGACCGGAACGGAGTGCAGAGGCAGCGGTGCCGGCACTTGTGATTGAGGTTGAAGAAGTATATCTGCGATCAGAAAAGTGAATGTAGCAGATAATTATTATTCGGGGTACTAGGTATTCTGTTAAGAATTTCCGCGGTCCAGGGCCTTCCTTATTTCATTCATTATATCGTCATAATGAGAAGGCTCATGAGGATAAGTGCAGTCCGTGCAGACCCTTATCTCCCCGCTCCCCCTCTTCCTCATTGTATAATTCCCAGGGCAGTCCGGCAGGAAATATAGCGGACAGTAGCAGAAAAGGCAGTTAAAATCCCCTTCCAGCTCATGGCAGGGGAAAAAGGGGCAGTCCCTGTTCTCAAAAAACCTCTGCGAAGCTTCCATATCAGAAATGCACCTCCCAGTCCTCAACGGCCAGGGCTATAGCTATACCCGGAAAAACTTTCTTAGGAACAATGATTTTTCCGCCCCTGCTACAGCCCATAAGAGCAGCGCGCTCACACACATTGTCCACGCCTATGGTCTCACGGACGAAGTCCGATGAAGTGAAATCTCCTTTAAGCGAATTCAGTTCTTCGGCCGTAAAGGTCCGGAACGGGAGTTCTTTAGTCCTTGCAAAACTGATAATGCCCCCCTCATCGGCCTTCCTGTCCACGGAACAGATATCCTTTACCGCCCTGAAATCCACTCCCGCATGTGAAAGTATTGCATTAACCGCATTTTCTATATCTTCAGCCGGCACACCCCTTTTGCAGCCCAGTCCTATATGTACTACCCTGGGTATAAGAAAAAGCCAGGCCGCCGTATCCTCATGTATGCCTATATGCACAGAGCAGCAGGGATCCTTAGTCTTAATAAATAATCTTTCTTTATCAAGCGTGGAATCCGTGCCCTGGCCATACGGCCCAGGCTCCTTTTGACAGCAGCCCTCAGGAGATGCGGCTTTTTTATCCAGTATCTCAACATTGTCAGGACATTCCCCGCTATAGCCGCCCTCTATGCTGAAAGAAACCGTCCCTCCGGAGAGAAGGCAGGAAGACACCTTCCGTATGCCCTCCCTATTTCCTATAACGAGCTGATTAGCCCTCGCAAACACATCTACAGCGAATAAGCCCTCCACGTCAGTGGCGGTTGTGAGCACTGCCGTACCGCCTATCTTTTTTGATAGAAGGATAGCAAGTTCGCTGCCGCCGCCATAATGCCCTGACAGTATGGGTATGATGTAGTTTCCCTTTTCGTCTATTACAAGAACCGCCGGATCCCTTAGTTTGTCCTTTACATAAGACGCTATTGAACGCACGGCTATGCCGGCCGCCCCCACAAATATAAGTGCCTCCGCCTCCCTCCAGGCTTTTTCCGTCCATGCTGAAAGGCTAAGGGGACTGTCTTTTCCTTCCGCTTCGGCCTTTTTTAAGCTGAACCTGTCAGAAGTCCTGGCCATACGGTTTTCCGATAAAAGAGCCTCCTTTAGATGACCCGCTGTTTCAGCGCCTTTAGCCGTAAAGCTCACTATATCTATCATTTATGCCTCACAAATCCTTTAATGCCGTCAATAGTTCCATTGCGCCACCGCTCATTCCAAGGCAGCCGAAGTCATTGGAATACATTATGCACTCCACCTGCATCCTGCCGTCTGCCCTGCGGTTAAGCGTGTCCATGACCTTTTCCATTACCACATTCATGCTGCCTTCGAGTAACCCTGCCTCTTTTATAAGCTTAAGTCCGTCTTCGGTGGTCACAGAAGACAGTACCTGCCTTGCAGTGTCAGCGTCTATGCCGGCTATGAGAGCTGCAGCCGTAAGGAGCTCCATCCTGCAGTCGCCCATCCTGGAATGTGTGTCCAGAATACCTCCGGATACCTTTATGAGCTTCCCTATGTGTCCCGTTAAGAGTAACTTCCTAAAGCCCAGGTCCATTGCATAATTCAGGCACTCCCCTATATAATTTGAGCACTTCACGCTTTTATCTATATCATAGCCGTATGCGCTCTTCATATAATCCTGCCCGTAGTTTCCGGGGGAAACCGCTACTATTTCCTTTCCTGACGCCCTCTGCACGCTGAGCTCCGCCCTTATGGTATCCAGTATGGCCTGGGAGCTCATGGGCTCCACGACTCCGCTTGTACCCAGAATAGATATTCCGCCCACTATGCCCAGCCTCGGATTGAAGGTCTTCCCTGCAAGCCTTTCACCATCAGGCACAGAAATGGTGCATAATAGCGACCCCCTATAGTCAAAGAGTCCGCACATTGCCTTTACTTCTTTGGTTATCATCTCCCGCGGGACATGGTTTATGGCCGCATTGCCTACCGGCTGGTCCAGCCCCGGCTTAGTGACTGTTCCTACGCCAATCCCGCCGGCTATCTCTATGCCCGCGTCGGCAGTGCTGTCTAATAGGGCAACTTCCGCAAATATCTTAGTGCCATTGGTGATGTCCGGATCGTCACCGGCATCCTTTACTACTGCACAGCGCACCCTGCGTTCTTCCCGCTCTATATCGACAAGCTCCGCGTCATAGCGTATCCCCTTAGGAGTCTCTATGCTCACTTTCTCTTTCTTCCGTCCCGAAAGCAGCATATAGGCCGCCCCTGCGGCGGCCGCTGCAGCGCAGCTCCCCGTGGTAAAGCCGAACCTCAGTTCTTTTTTTTCACTTCCTGCCATAGCCTCTTATAATCCCTTGGACCTATAGATACAGCTATCCTCGCAGCTTCACAAAAACTGCCGCTTCTCTATGTCATACTCAAATCCGGCTTTTAAGAGCTTTTCTTTCAATTCATTCTCTTCCACGCCCTCAGAAGCACAGAAATCCTGAAGATCTCTGTAGCTGTCCCGTATTTTCGTATTGACATAGCTCATAAGCATTATCGGGTCATTTGGCATACCAAAACTCCTTTGAAAATAAAGCTTCCGCAGACCTGCGGAAGCTTTTTCTACAAAACACTATTCTATCTTCAATTCCCCAGCACCATGCGGAAAGCCCCGTAAGAAATGATCCCCATGATCATTCCCGCAAGGAGCACTCCGATGAGCACTGCAAGCGTGCTCTTCTTAAAGTCCATATCCAGAAAACTCGCCGCCAGCATACCTGTCCAGGCTCCGGTGCCAGGCAGAGGGATGCCCACAAATAATGCCAGTGCCACATAGAGGCCATGCCCTGCCTTGGCCTCCAGGGCTTTTCCTCCTTTTTCACCCTTATTTAAGCAGAAACGGAAGAAAGGCCCGATAATAGGCTTGTCCTTTCCCCAAAGGAGAACCCTTCTGGCGAAGAGGTATATGAAGGGCACCGGCAGCATATTTCCTATAATGCTTACAGCAAAGGAAATAGGGAGGGACAGCCCCAGCGCCTGGGACACAGGCAGGGCCCCCCTCAGCTCTATCAGGGGTACCATGGAGATAAAAAATACCCAGAGATAATCTTTTATCCTCATTATGCCTTATTCCTGCCCTTCCAGCCTGCCCAAAGGGCGGCGGCTATGCATATTGAGGAGTAGCAGCCTGCCAACAGGCCGAAGGTCATTGGCAGAGAGAAATTGTATATGGAAGATATCCTGTACATCACAGAGGCTATTAATATCACCAGCACGCAGAGCAGGGTAGTTACAGATGTATTCACTGAACGGGAGAATACCTGTGTCACGGAGAGGTCCACAAGCTCCGGCAATGTAAGCTTGGGATGCATATTCTTATTTTCCCTTATGCGGTCGTATACCACTATGGTATCGTTTATGGAATAACCTATTATCGTCAGCACTACTGCCACAAAAGAATCACCTAAGGAAATACCGAAGGCAGTAAAGGCGAAAAGCACTATGCATACATCGTGCAGCAGAGCGATTATTGCCGTAAGTCCTGCAGAAAGCCCCGACAGAGTGGAGAAACGTATGCCTATATAGATGAGTATGCATACAAAAGCGAGAACGACCGCTATGCCCGCATTCCTCATGGCCTTTGCCCCTACATAGGGCTCCACCGC
The DNA here is from genome assembly GCA_017634355.1 of Lachnospiraceae bacterium. Taxonomy (GTDB): domain Bacteria; phylum Bacillota; class Clostridia; order Lachnospirales; family Lachnospiraceae; genus NK4A144. Next base: position 4,892 of record JAGBNO010000055.1, on the reverse strand, counting down.
AAAGGTCTGGCTGGGTTCCAGCCCATTCACATTTATCGTATTCCCTATGGCCGTGCTGACGCCCTTCTGCTCCTCAGGAGTGAGTCCATTGTTTCCGGCCATGGTCGCAACAAGCGTGGTCCCCGCCTGGCTGGTGGAGAGCTGCACCGTGGCATTTCTGTTCACAGCTGTCTGTATTGCGGACGCAACCGCCTCGGTGTCCACCTGATTGGCTGAAAGGCTGTACTCCAGCACAGTTCCGCCCGTGAACTGGGTATCCAGCTTTATCCCCCTCACAAATATGGCGATAATGCCAAGCACAAAGACCACTCCCGACACAACAGCGAATATCTTCTTTTTCTCAAAGAACTGAAAACTCTGCCTCTCCTTCTTTTCCCTGAAATTTTTCTCCTTATTGCAGGGCCCGTACTCCAGCAGGGACTGCAGCACGAAGCGGGACACATTCACTCCCACAAAGCAGTTCACTATCACGCCCACGAGCAGCGTATAGCCAAAGGAAAGCATGGTGCCTGAGCCGAATATCATGAGCACTATGGCAACTATGGCAGTCGTGATATTTCCATCGAGAACAGATGTAAAGGCCTTGGAATAGCCCCTCCTGACTGCGCTCTTTACGGTCTCGCCCTTGGCGATTTCCTCCGAAATCCTCTCGGAGATTATGACATTGGCATCCACGGCCATGCCCAGGGATAAAATTATGCCAGCTATGCCGGGAAGCGTAAGAGTATACTGCGGAATGGATATGGCGAGGAGCTGCAGCAACATCTGGAAAAGCAGCGTAAGGCAGGCCACGAACCCCGGAAGCTTATATACAAACAACATAAATAAGCAGACCAGCGCAAAGGCTATAATGCCCGCATCTATCATGACCCTCAGGGCATTCTGACCAAGGGACGGGCTTATGGTGCTAAAGGACCTGGTCTCCAATGCGAAAGGCAGCGCGCCCGCATTTATCTTATTTGCAAGCGCCCTTGCGGCATCGTAGTCCTCCATGCCGGTAATAACCGCATTTCCGCCGGATATCCTGGTCTGCACCACGGGATTGCTTATGAGCACATCATCCATATATATGCCCATCTGCTGCCCTATGAGATTGCCCGTGGCTTCCTCAAATTTCGCTGCGCCCTCACTGTCAAAGGTGAGCTCTACCACATATTCATTATAGCCGTTCTGGTTCTGGGCCGCAGGTTTGACGGCCGAGACATTCTTGTCCTCCACCATAATATTATGCTGTGGGTCCTGGAAAGTGAGCCTCGCCATCTCTCCAAGCTCAGCTATGGCACTTTCAGGATCGTAGTCCGTCTCATCCGACTTCCAGGGGAAACGCACTATGATATATCCACCCTCTTTATCTATTGTAATCTCCCTGTCGGTAATATTCTGGTTATCGAGCCTCGTCTCTATAATGGACCTGGCTGACTCCAGATCGCTCTCCTCGACCTTTTCCGTCGTCTCAGGTTTGAATACGGCTTCCACGCCGCCCCTTATGTCTATGCCGAAACGTATGTCCGGAACGCCCTTTACCTGATTACCTATGCCGAATGTGGCAAGGAGTATTAAGAGTACTGTTACTATTAGGAAAATAAATACATTTTTCTTGCTGGCTTTCATGGTTCCCTTTCCTTAAAAATACCTTTCTGCCCGGTCAAACGTAGGACAAATGATAAAACAAGCCGGTTGTCACCCATATAGGCAGACAACCGACTTATAATATCAAAGTTAAAGCAAAACTGCAAGACTTTATGTCAACTTGAATTAATCCTCATCCCCCTCAATCTCAGTGACCGTGAGGCACCTTTGTCAGAAGCTCCTTCTCGTAAGATATATCCGCATGGAATAATCTGATAAACACTATGAGAAGGACTACTGCACTTCCCCATATTGACCTGTATTTAAGAAATCTGCAGGCAACTGTCGATAGTATTGCTCCAATGAGAAAGAATAAGATCAATTTTGAAGTTATTACCAATCCTGCAAAACTCATGACATTCTTTTCATAGCGACCTCATCGCTCATAATGCTTCCTTCCAGGCATCTTCCTTAAATCCCGGAATCGCCGCAGTCTCAGTCACCAGTAGCGGCCTCTTAACCAGCATCCCGTCCGAAGCCAAGATCTCAAACATCTCATCCTCGCTCATGCCCTGAAGCTTCTTTGACAGCTCCATCTCCCTATACAGCTGTCCGCTGGTATTGAAGAATCTCTTTAACGGCAGTCCGCTCATTTTATGAAACTGACGCAGCGCCTTCTCATCCGGATGATCAGCTTTGATATCGATCACCCTATGCTCTACCTTATTATCCTCCAGCCACTTCAGGGCTTTCTTGCATGTCGTGCATTTTGAATAGCAATATACCTTAACCATTTTATCCTCCTTAAAAACTTTTCAGAACCTCCATGAATGTTATAGGAAACGTATTAACAAATTGCACTATCAGGAGCCGATAATGCCATAAGCAGGGCATTATTGCTAATGCAAAAAGCAGGCATTAGCTGCTCATGAGCAGGCAATTTCTAAATTCGTTTGCTATAATTCCCAACGATAATACCTCGCACAATATGAGAGTCTATACCTTATTTATTAAATTGCAAGACTGCCCTCATCAAGAAAAAGATAAAAAACAGCCCCATCTCCGTTATACAATGGCCGCAGTAGCATCCTTAGCGATAATTTTTTTATCCATCCTGTATCAAAAACAGGGAACTCTATTACTGCTCTTTCTTTGCATCATCTGGCAGTGCCAATGCCATCTCCGACAGAAAAATGTTGATATATCCACAGCAACTTGCTTATCCGCCCCTCTGTCTCATTGATTTCTATCCCGAATACTCCCACTCCCGAAACCCCGCCGATTTTGCCGACTGATATATCGGAAGCACGATCTCCGACAGCCTGTTTCCGTCTTCTGTAAAATCAGTAAAAATCTCCCGTTACGCATACCTGAAAAGGCTCCGTATTTAATGGATGTATAAATGATCCCGTCCTTACGGAGAGCCCGTTCCATATATATGAGCACGCTTTTCAGTTCATTCTTCGGTAAATGCAAAATTGAGGAACACGCCCATATCCCGTCATATCGATTCTGTTCATCAAAATCATTGAAGTCCATCTGTATCACAAAAATTCCAGTATTCTCCCCCGCAATCCTGCATAACTCAGCAGAACCATCCAGCGCAGTTACCCTATATCCCTTTTGTAGGAAATATCGGGTATCCCGTCCGCTGCCACAGCCAAAGTCAAGGATAGGAGCCTCATCATTTAATTCCGAAAGGAATTCTTCCTGTATTTCGGAGAATTCAATGCCTGCAGTCCCATTGGCAAAGACCTCTGCATTCTTATTATAGTATTCAAGCGTTTCGTTCATATTCTCTTTACACATTTTCTAAAAATATTCATTTCCTCAGATTTATTCCATCAGGTTCGCTCAAGGCCTGCTCATATAATTTGAACATACACTGTGAAATATATATGATGAGAACCTCTGGAACTACCGAAACACTGACCATTTTCTCCTGCCATTTTCTCATAAGCGGAATTATACATAAATTCAGATAATATGAAATGACCTACATTTGCAATAATTTCATCATCATAACCCTGTTTGCAATATGTTCTATATCTGACACGATATGTGTGGAAAAGAACACAATGCTATTTTTCCCGATATCATCAATCAGATTCCGGAAGCGTACCCGCTCCTTAGGGTCAATATCTGCCTTAGGTTCATCCAGATGAAGGCGTAGGTACCACAAAAAATGGTAACGCATAGAATCCTATGGTCCGAAATTCGTAGAGAACATCGTTCAAGCCGTCTCTCTGGATTTTCTCTGCTTTGCCATGAAAAACCTCCGGTTTTGTTTTATTGCAGGCTATGTACATGATGAACTGATCATCGCATGCAACCCAGACGTAGATGTGAAAGCCATCTGTGAGCAGATCCCCCTATTGGATACCGAATATCCTGATAAAAGAAGATGAATATCAGACTTTCTGGTATCGTAAGGATTAAATGGAAACAGGCGGCTCACAGGCATTGCCTATGAACCTCCTCAATTTTTTTTATCTTTTAATCTTACCAAGATACTCATACACCTTCTGATTCATGTGGCAATCATTTAATGCTCTATGTGCCCCTGCTGTAGATATCCTGAAATAATCTGCAAGGTCAACCAATTTATGATGAGATAATTCCGGAACAAGTCGCCTTGCCATATACAAAGTATCTACATAGTCGTTAGTGATCGTCTCCCCATACATGTCTTCACACTCACGATACAGAAATTTCATATCAAAGGTATGAATGTTGTGACCAACCAGAACAGCATCTTCTACAAAATTCAGAAAATCCGGAAGCACATCCTCAAATATCCTTGCATCCTCAACCATTTCATCAGTAATGCCATTTACCTGACTTGCATAGTAAGGTATCTCACATTCCGGATTTACAAGCTCTGAATAATGGTGGGATAGCAAGCATGGAAATAGCGTCTGGAGATATATCAAGCATGGAACTATGCTCTCACTCTGGCTTTTTCAAACCGTGCTTCTTTGCATATTTCTCCACTACCTCTTTAGCACCTTTCTCTATGGCATCCACCGAATATGCGTTGAATCTGAGTGGCAATAGCTCCTCTTCGGACACATCAAGCAGCTTCCCTGCCTCGGCTTCCGATAATTCCAGCTTTTCCATGAGAAGCTTGATATGCTCATAGAACTGCTTTTGAAGTTTTATCGATGTTATTTTATCCTAATCACAGTCATTGATGTTTCTGTACATATGAGCCAGGATTTGGCTCATAGAGGATAGGATTCTTCAGGAACAAAACCCATTGCCTCAAGCAGAGCCAGATCTTTGGTTCGAGTGTTGTGCAGTTGCCACTTTTCTTCGCGTTT
>JAGBNO010000054.1 GCA_017634355.1 Lachnospiraceae bacterium | reverse complement strand
GCTGCGGAGTGCGGGGCATTTTCGGGTTTTGTGAAGCCTATTTTCCTATTTACGATCCAAAATGCGGAGCCTTCTGACACAGAGCCTTTTTATGAGGCCGTTAAAGAGAGCCTTAAGGATGTGGCGGAAAATGGCTTTTCTAAGAGCCTCGTGGACAGCGTGCTTCACGGTAATGCGCTAAATGAGGCCTTAAGCATGGAAGGAACCAATATAGGGATCAATAATCCCCAGAGCCTTATCGCATATTTTATGACGAGCGGCAAAACAGATTACTATGAAAAGAGCAAGAGGGCCAGAGACGCTATTTATGAAGACACTGGCCAGGAGATAGCAAAAGCCCTGGCACAGAAGCTTATTAATGCCGATACGGGCTGCTTAAATACTGTCGTTCCAACTCCCGGCCTCGCAGAGAAAGAGGATGAGGAGAGGGAAAAGTATCTGTCCGATAGAAAATCAAGTATGTCGGAAAATGAGATACAAAAGCTGATAGACGATACATTGGCATTTAATGAATGGAATGAGAATCCCGTACACAATAATGACTTCATGGTAGACCCGAAGGACCTCCCTGACCCGGAAAAGCTGCCGGAAGTAAAAGAAGAAGAGATTGGCGGCTTAAGCCTTCTCTCTGTGCTTGCGGATATAAAAGGTGTCGGTGCCTATAGCTTAAGGCTGAATACCAGCGCTGTCACAGAGGAAGAGATAAATGACCTCAATTTCTATATTATGTCCTTCCTGGAACTGGGAACTAAGGAACACTCCAGGGAAGAGATAGCAGAGCTCGCCTCCTATTATATGTCCGGCACAGCTATGGATACCGACTATCCGGGGAAGGAAGGGAGCAAGTACCATTATCCCATGCTGAATGTGAGCTGGTATGCCATGACGGAGGACTTAAAGGAATCCTTAAACCTTGTTATGGAAGTGCTTAGAGATACGGACTTCTCGGATACAGGAGAATTATCAGAGCTCATAGGGAAGTATAAAGAGAGTTATAATCCCGCGACTTCAGATGCTGATAGAACTGCGCTGAATCTTTCCTTTGCATATATAGACAAGGCCGGCGCTTATAGTGAATATGTGAATGGACCTGGGTATTATAGTTATCTAAAGGATCTGGAAAAAAGGCTTTCTTCAGAACCGGGTTTCGGAGAGGAATTCGCTGAGAGGATGAGGGTAATTTCTGAAAAGGTGACAGGGAAGAAGGGGCTCATATTTGCCATGGCGGCAGAGGATGAGGAGCTTAATGGGCTTAAGGGCATAGCGGCAGAGAGCCTGGAAACGCTTTCTGAAAATGAGATACCGCTTTCAGTCAGCTACAATATGGGACCCGCGCCTGCAAAAAAAGTTGCCGTATATATGGATACACCGATACAGTATGCCGCAGAGAGATATGATTTTGCTGACAACGCTGAAATGAAGGGGAGGCATTTCCCTTTCCTCACGGCACTCAGCGATAAATATATGGTCCCCTTTCTCAGGTTCCAGAATGGAGCATATTCAGCTTCCCTTGACGTCAATGTTTTTATGGACAGGGCTTTAGCGCGAAGCTACAGGGACCCCAATGTGTCGAAGACCATGACTGTATTTGAGGAAATACCTGAAAAAATGGAAGAAATGGAGCTCACACAAGAGGATTTAAAGGGCTATACCGCAAGATGCTATGGAGATGCCACGGCTCCTTCAGGGCTTCTTTCAAAGGGAATGGATGCCGTGCAGTATTACCTTGGCGGGGTGGACCTCGAAGCGGCCTATGAGAGGGTCTCAGATATAAGGAATGCTTCCATGGACGACTTGAAGGCCGCAGCGGAGGCCTTAAGGAAAACAGGGCAGGAGAGCACCTTTGTCATGAGCGGCAACAGGGGGCAGATGGAGAAGGATAAAGATGCCTTTGACCTCATACTGGACTATCAGGCTGAGGCTGGGAAATGAGATTTTTTTGAGAGACCCTCACCCCTTAGGGGTGGGGGCCTCCTTTAGGCGGTCGTCTTCTTTATGGCATCCAGATAGGCATAGCGCATTTCCCCCGATGGCTCTACGGCGGCGCCCTCCCCCCATTCGTTAAAGGCATTCAGGAAAACGAAATCTTCTTTTCTCCCATCGACCTTTTTCCTGAGTTCTTCCAGCGCATTACGGAAAAGCTCAGGGGATGAGCCGCTGTATAAAAGGCCCTTCCAGCCCCTTCTCGGAGTATTGTCCCACTCAGCTATTATGCCCGGATACTCGTTTTCGGCATAATTCCTTGTAGTTATGCTCTCATATATCCAATCTATAGGAATCCTGCGTTCAAGTAGCTTTCTGGCTTCATCCCTATGCCAGGGCAGGCGGTTCATTAGATGCCGGATAAAGGTGGATGAGCTGTAGGATAGCTTCTGTATGGGCCTTAATCCGTGCTTCAGGCTGTATCCCGGCTCGAAGTCGTAGCTCGCGTCGAATAGCTCCCGCCTCTTTTCCTGCATGGCCGCAGTATTTCCGGTGATCCAGAATATGCCGTCAAATCCGGCTTCCCTGGCCCAGCTGTCCCAGAGCTTTTGCATCTCCGGAAAGCAGTCTATGTCGAAGCTTCTGTATATGGGAAATATGGGCTTATTGTCCACCTTAATATAGCGGGGGTCTGTAAAGAAACGGAGGTTATAGTCGAAGTGCTGTTTCCATTGCCTTTCACTTCCGTATTCCTGCTTTAGGAGAATCTCTTCCTGCCTGTCGTACCACGCCCTGGTCCAAGTCTCATTTGCCCAGCAGAGGCAGAAATTAATATGGATGTCGGGGTTATTCAGGAATATCTCAAGGGGTTTTTCCATAAGGGTTTTGCCTGTGAAGTAGTACTGGTAGAAGGCAAAGCCGTAGATGCCGTACTCGTTTGCCAGTGCGGCCTGCCGCAGAAAAACCTCACCTCCCTCATGCACTAAGTCATAATAGCCATCCAGCGGGACTTTGGGCTGCCTGTGCCCCTTGAAAAGAGGAGTGGCCCGCTTTACCGCTGTCCATTCAGTATAGCCTTTTCCCCACCAGGCGTCGTTTTCGGGAAAGGTATGGAACTGGGGCAGGTAAAGGGCTATTATCCTCATGCCTTTCTTGCCTCCTGTGGACTTTTCGCTGCAGGGTAAGGGAAAATAGCTTTGCCGCTCAAGGGATTTACATACTGGGCTTCATTTTGCGTCTCAGCTTCTGTGGCGGCCTTCGCAATAATCCCTATGCACAGATAGAATATGGGCGTAGCCATGGCAAAGCTCAGCATGTTGGAGCCTATGGCCATAATAAGCGTAAGTACGATGATGCCCAGCTCGGTGGCGCAGTTAGAAAGCTGCCTGAAACCTTTTTTCAGGGTCAGGAGCATGAGGAAGATAAAGAGGGAGGTGCCCACTATGCCCATTTCACAGTATAGCTTCGCCAGGCCTCCGTCTGCTATCATGTGCTTGGTATATTCCCCTGCCCTGTGGCCGTTTGCGCCAAGGCCGTTACCCAGCCATATATTTACCATATTGTTGGCGGCCCCCACCCATTGGTCAGACCTCTGCCCTATGGCGCCGGGGAGGGACACGAGCCTGTAGTAGACCTTCATGAAGGCCCCCCTGAAGAAAAATACGAGGCCGGCTAAGGCTAGCGCAAAGGCCCCCAGTTCTATGGCCAGTTTATTTTTAGGAATAAGCTCAAATGTGAAAAATATGAGGTAGTTTAGGTATATGAGAGCCAGTATGGCCGCTACCATGGCGGCACGCTGATTGCTCATAAAGGCCAGGAAGAGATTTGCTACAATAAGGAGTTTGCCTTTTTTCCCCTCAGACTTTATGAGGAAATACATACTGGCGAGCATGGCCATTACCGAGAGGTAGCCCATGAGGGTGGAGCCTATGACAGAGAGCATACGCACTCTCATGGTAGGGACATCGGCCTTGGAAATGTATTCCAGCCTGAAAAGGTAGTCCAGGTAGAATTGGGGCGCAAGAATATAGAGTATGAGTCCCAGAATTCCGAGCAGCAGCACAGACAGGATAAAGTTCCTGTAGAACCGCCCCCTGCCGGAGAGCTTATGGTGCATAATGCCGTCTGCGTCGCCGTTTAATGTGAGGGTCCTGCCCACATAGTAGAAGGCCATGGGTCCTGCCGTGGTGACGAGTTCTCCCAGATAGACCTTTGGCGGCATGCCGAAAGAGATGCACCAGGCGCCTGACAGCACCGCATAGAGGAAATATGCGCTCATTACTATGTCTTCGGTGGAGAGCTTAGGCAGGGATTGCTGCAGCTTAAGGTATGAAATAAGCTGCCACAGCATGGAGCCCATGATAAATATAAGGAGCAGCGCAGAGTAGAGCCCTGGATGTATGAGGTCCAAGGAACAGAGGCTTGCGCTGTAGATAAGCGCCATCATGGGATAGTAGTAGATGGCGAGGTTTTTATTCTTAATGAATTCTATCATATAAGGGATAATAATTCTTTCTCTATGAGGCTATAGGAATTAGTATATGTTTCCGCGCCTAAAGCATCTATGTCTATAGGCCTTAATTTTCCGTATCTAACGCTCTCCATGAGGTCTGAGAGTTCTTCAGGCTTAAAGGGGTTGAAATAGTGTGCATTTCCATAGCCTTTAAGTACCTCTCTCGTAAAGGGCATGTCCGAGGCAAGTATGGGCATTCCTAACTGCCTGGCTTCTGCCGGTGGATAGCCGAAGGTCTCTATATATGAGGGGAAGAGGAGAGTAGCTTCCTGATAAAGCTTTATGAGTTCCTGTCTGGGTATATTACCTCTCCATTCTATTGCTTTCTGGAAAAGCCCCTTATATTCTCCTTGCAAGAGCTTTGATAGGTGGGGGAGTTCATCTTCCTTCAGCGTGAATATTACTTTAATATCGTCCAGGCCCCTTTTAGAAAGCTCTATCAGAGCCTCCAATATGAGCCCGTGGTTTTTGTAGAGTATGGGACCTGCAGGATAGATAAATAAATCCTTCCTGAATGGTATGTTAAAATCCCTGTAGTTCTTGAGCTTTGCTACATCGGGGGAGATAACGGATACCTGTTTCCCATCTTTTCCGGTTTTCCTGCACAGGGCTTCCTTCATCCAGGCTGTCTGCACTATGACCAGGTCCGCCCTTTTTACGGAACTGTCGATTTCCCTTGCTATAAGCTTCTGATAGAGGGCCATTTCCCGTTCCTCTTTCTTAAAAAGGGAAAAATCCTTACAGTTCTGGTATCCCAGAGGCTGGTGCACATAGAGCGCTGTTTTTATCCCTTTCCCTATTCCCTTAGGGAGGGTATTCTGCAGGGAGAAGATGAGGTCGGGCCTCAGGCTTTCCAAGTACTTACAGCCGGTTAAATGGTCAAATTTCAGTCTGTTGAGCCTTGAACTTTTGACATCAGAGCGCACCCTTACCTTTAGGTGGGGCGCAGCCTCATCTTCTTTCAGGGCATAGTCTGTGCCGGTTATGAATATCCATTCATTATCCTGACCGGATTGGCTGATATGTGCCGCAAAGTCCCGTAGTACGGAGAGGGCTCCGGTCTTACTGGCGGCTATGTCCAGAACGGCTATTCTCTTCATCTGCCTTTATGCCACACTGTTTCATTCACTATGGGGGTATAGCTCTGTATGAGCTTTATCACCTTAATGGAGACATTGTCATCGCTGTAGTCGTCAGCTTCTATCATGGGCTCATTATTTCGATGCATGGCAATGGAGAGTTCCATTGCCTGCAGCACGTCTTTTTTAGTTATGCCGCCTATGACTATGCTGCCCTTGTCCAGAACCTCAGGCCTCTCTGTGGAGGTGCGTATGAGCACTCCCGGAAACTTAAGCATGGCAGATTCCTCAGAGAGTGTGCCGCTGTCGGAGAGCACGCAGAGGGCATTCTGCTGTAATTTGTTGTAGTCCAGGTAGCCAAAGGGCGTAAGGTTCTGCACCAGCGGATGGAACTTGAAATTCCTTTTTTCTATGAATTTCTTTGTCCTGGGGTGGGTTGAGTAAATAATTGGAAGCCCATATTCCTCTGCCACTGTATTTATGGCATCCATAAGGGAGAGGAAATTTTCCTCTATGTCTATGTTCTCTTCCCTGTGGGCAGAGAGCAGTATGTATTTCTGCGGCATAAGGCCAAGGCGGGTAAGCACGTCTGACGCCTCTATCCTTTCCCTGTGGGCATTGAGCACCTCTTTCATGGGAGAGCCCGTGACAAAAATGGTCTTCCCGTCTATGCCCTCCGACAATAGGTAGCGGCGGGAGTGCTCGGTATAGGGGAGGTTAATGTCTGAAATATGGTCCACTATCTTTCTGTTTATCATCTCTGACACATTCCAGTCCCAGCAGCGGTTACCGGCCTCCATGTGGAAAATGGGGATTTTTAAGCGTTTCGCGCTTACGGCGGAGAGGGCAGAGTTTGTGTCGCCGAGGATAAGGAGAGCATCGGGCTTTTCCGTCTGTAAAAGTTTATAGGACCTGGAGATTATATTTCCCATGGTCTCTCCCAGATCCGCTCCTGCGCTGTCCAGATAGAAGTCGGGCGCCTTAAGGCCTAAGTCTTTAAAGAAGACTTCATTCAGGCTGTAGTCGTAATTCTGCCCTGTATGCACAAGGATATGGTCAAAATAGCGGTCTGCGCACTTTATCACGGAGGAGAGGCGTATTATTTCAGGCCTCGTGCCCAGTATGGTCATTAGTTTGAGTTTATCCATGCTTACCTCTCTACATCTCATTCAAACTTCTTCAGGGAAGGTATCGGGCCTCTCTTTGTCAAAGGATTCATTTGCCCACATAAGGGTCACGAGTTCCTTTTCACCCACATTAGTAATACTGTGGACATAGCCCGGCGGTATGTCCACGACCTCCATTTTTTCCCCGCTGACCCTGTATTCTATTATGCGGCTGTCGGAGAGCCGCCTAAAGCGTATGAGGGCAGTCCCGCTCACCACGAGATACTTTTCGTGCTTGCTGTGGTGCCAGTGGTTGCCCTTTGTGATTCCCGGATGGCAGACATTTACCGACACCTGCCCCCTGTCGGGAGTGCGTATAAATTCCGTGAAAGAACCCCTTGCGTCGCATTTGGCATCGAGAGTATATGAAAAAGCGTCGTCAGGCAGAAAGCTTATATAGGTGCTGTATAGCTTTTGCGTGAAGGGATCTGATAGATTGGGTAGCTCCAGGCTGTCCCTGCCATCACGGAATGAGCGTATCAGCCTTTCCAGTTCCCCAAGGGTGGTCTCATATATGCGGCTATTTGGATAGGTCACGAATTCCCCCGGCGGGAGAGTAATGCCCTTTTCCAGAATCCTAAGGAAGAGCTTCACCACATCGTCCACATGGGTTAACCTCAAAATGGAATTCGGGTCGTCCATCCTTATGGGCAGGTCTCTGGATATATGGTGGCAGAAGGTCGCGACCACTGAATTGTATTCGGGCCGGCTCCATTTGCCGAAAATATTCGGGAGCCTTAGCACATAGACGGGGACAGCGTTTTCCTTGCCGTATAAGAAAAGTTTTTCTTCCGCCATGCGCTTAGATGTGCCATAGGCATTATTAAGCCCTGCCTGTGTGGAGGAGCTAAAGAGTATGGGAACTTTCCTGTCATGGGCAGAGAGGCTGTCTATCAGCTCTTCCGTAAATCCCGCATTCCCTTTATAAAAATCTTCTTCGTTTTCGGGCCTGTTTACCCCGGCCAGGTGGAAGACAAAATCGCACTCTGCCGTATAGCCTGAAAGTGTGTCAAAACTGGTATCCCGGCCTACAGCCAGTATTTCGTGGCTGCTTTCCGCTCTCAATGTTTCTATGAGATTTTTTCCAAGAAAGCCCTTTGCTCCGGTTATCAGTAGCTTCATACCACCACCTTTTACGCTGCTTTAATGAAATACCGCAAGTTGCTATTCAGTCCCTTTTCAGATCTTTAGCCCATTAAATCTTCAGCTTCTTTTATGCGTTCCCTTATATATTCAAGAGACAATAGCTTTTCCTTGACCTCTTCCACATTGAGTATCCTTGTATTGTCCGAATTAAAGGTGTCGAAGGCGGGCCTTTCTTTATTGCCTTTTACAAAGTATTTGTCGTAATTAAGGTCCCTGTTGTCCGCCGGCACTCTGAAAAAGTTCCCCTCATCAGTAGCCCTGCCGCATTCTTCGCTGGTGAGCAGGGTTTCCGCCAGTTTCTCGCCGTGCCTTATGCCTATTACCCTTGTCTCGTGGTCTTCGGCATGGAAAAGCTCTTTCACGGCCTTGGAAAGTGTTTCTATGGTGCAGGCTGGGGCCTTTTGTACCATTATGTCGCCGGCCACCGCATTTTCAAAGGCATAGAGCACGAGTTCCACCGCTTCTTCAAGGGACATTATGAAACGGGTCATCTTAGGTTCTGTCAGCGTAATGGGCACGCCTCCCATTATCTGGTCTATGAAAAGGGGGATAACAGAGCCTCTGGAGCACATGACATTTCCGTAGCGGGTGCCACAGATAAGCGTATGCTCAGGCTCTATGGTGCGGCTCTTGGCGACAAAAACCTTTTCCATCATGGCCTTGCTCACGCCCATAGCATTTATGGGATAGGCCGCCTTGTCTGTGGAGAGGCAGACTACCTTTTTCACCTCCGCATTTATGGCGGCTGTCAGCATATTGTCCGTGCCAACTACGTTGGTCTTTACGGCTTCCATGGGGAAGAATTCGCAGCTTGGCACTTGCTTAAGGGCGGCCGCGTGGAAGATATAGTCCACTCCGTGCATGGCGTCGGTCAAGGACTGCATGGAGCGCACATCCCCTATAAAGTACTTTATCTTGGGATTGTGGTAAAGATGCCGCATGTCGTCCTGCTTTTTCTCATCCCTTGAAAAAATCCGTATCTCCCCTATGTCTGTGTCGAGGAAACGGCGCAGCACAGCATTCCCGAAGGAACCCGTGCCCCCTGTTATCATAAGTGTCTTTCCGCTGAAAATACTTGTATCCATATTTACCTCATAAAAAATGCTGGGAACAGAACTATGTTTGTAACTATTCAGAACCCCTAATTACGGCATTTTCCAATATTTCGACTGAGCGCGCTACAGAAAAGTGCGCCTCTAAATATTTACGCCCGTTTCTGCCGTATTCAGCTATCAGCTGCCTGTTTTTTTCAATCTCCCTGATCTTATCTACTACCTTTTTACTGTCGTTAGAGGGGCACCACCAGCCGCAGCAGGCCTTTTCTGTGATAAGCTCCCTGATGTCAGTGATCTCATCTGTGATCGCCAGCATGGGCTTTGCCATCTGCATATATGAAAGTGTGCGGGACGGATAGTTGGGAATGGTGAAACGGGAGTCCAGGCTTACCACCCCTATGTCGCATTTATCAAGCAGCGCCTCATATTCCCTCCTGGGCAGCTCCTTATGCAGTTCTATATGCTTCCCCTTCTGTTCTGATATATAGCTCTGGACCTTACTAAATTCCGTGCCGTCCCCTATAAAGATGAATTCTATATTGTCATCATCCCCAAGCTCTCCTATGCAGGACAGGATAAAGCCTATAGCCTGGGGCTTTCCCAAGTTTCCGCCAACTATGAAGGTAAGTGGGCGGGCTGAATTCCCCGTGCCGGCTTCAGGTAGGGCACCAAGGGGCTTTACCGCCACTGTATTTGGAAAAAGCTCCAGCTTCTTTTCCTGAATAAAAGGGTAATGCTCCTTTACATACAGAAGGTTTCCCTCCGACATGCAGCCTATCCTGTCGGAATTGCAGTAGAGGCTTTTTTCCATGTGCCGGAAATAGCTGTGAAGCGCCCCGCCTTGCTTCATCATGCCAAGATCCACGGCATTCTGGGGGAATATATCTTTTAGCATTAAATAATTTACCGCCCCGAAATGCCTTTTAAATGGCTTCAATATCCCTGCCAAGGTGATAGGCGGAGTGGGGTAGATTATCATATCTAGTTTCTGGCTCCAGAACCACCGCTTTACGGCTTTCAGAAAAAGCCGCCCTATTGTGAGCTGTATAAGCCCTTTCCGTATGGGGCTCGCATGGAACTGGTCGGGCAGGTTCACATAGGCTGTAGGGATGCCGTCCTCTGTATGCAGATGCCCTGCATCCTTTTTCTCCGTAGTACCGGCTACGATAAAAAGCTCATGTCCTCTTTCTGATAAGGCCCTCACGAGGTCTAAGTAGATGGTGGAAGAGGAAAAGCTGAATTTCTGGAAAAGGCACAGTATCTTCATATTATTTCCAAAAGGTCCGTAAGCGAGTTTAGCCTGAAGTCCTCCCTTACGCCCTCCTTATAGGGCTTGTCCGCATACACTCCCTCAGGCCTTATTATCCTTGCGGTCTTTATTCCGGCGCTTTTCTTGAGATAGAAATCCTTTTCCGGATTGTCGCCCACATATAATATTTCATCCATATCTATACTCAGGGCTTTCGCTATGTGCTTAAAGCCCACGGGTGAGGGTTTCCAGGCATCTTTCCCAAGTTCGTCCGTAATGACTATGATGTCGAAATCCTTTTCGGCTTTAAGTGCCTCTATCTTGTGGCGCTGTGTCTCCTTAAGCCCGTCTGTGAGTATGCCTGTTTTTATTCCCTTGCGTTTAAGCGCCACAAGGGTTTCCGGCACATCGCTCTCGTATGATATGCTGGGAAAATGCTCCCTGTAGGCTTTTACCAGGGGCAGCACATTTTCCCTTTCGTCATTCAGGCCCTTATTTGCCAGTATTCTATTAAAGACATTTTTATGGTCTTCCTCGAAAAGCTTTAGAAGACTCGCCTCTGTTTTGGCTGTATCGGCAAAGTGTGAAGGATATGTCTCCTTAAGGAGCTTCGCAATGAAAGCATAGCCCGACTTCACAAACTTAAGCTCTGATACCAGGGTGTCGTCCAGGTCAAAAATAACGGCTTTTATCATTTTTTATCTGTCTGCACTGTGGCGGAAGGGTCTAAAATCTCCATATTCTGGTCCAATGCAATACTCTTGTCAAAGCGGAGGAAGGTGAGGCCATCCCTGTAGTCCTCGCTGTAATCAAGCTTCTCGCCCTGCATGAGCCTGTATAAATACTCACAGGAATCGGCTCCTGCCATGATGGACATGGGCGCGCCCCCTCCGAAACGGGGGTTTATCTCTATATATTCTATGCCCCTCTCTGTCTTCATGCACTGCACAGTGATCTGCCCTATGGGCTTCAGGGCCTGCATGAGCCTTGTCACATCGTCCATTATCTCCCTGTCTTTAACTATGCTGCCCTTGGCGATCTCGCCGCTCCTCACGGCTATGCGCCGCCTGGGAACCAGGCTAATGAGCCTCCCCTCGAAGTCCAGGAAAGCATCCACTGTAAATTCAGTCCCCTCCATGCACTGCTGCACCATGGGTTTCTCCACGAGCTCAAGGTAGGAGCCCAGCTCTTCAGCATTATTAACTTTATAGGCCTGTATGGAGGAGCTTCCGTCTATGGGCTTGATAAAGAGAGGGTAGGGGAGCGCCGCCTTATCCTTTAGCTCCTCTTCCGTGAAGCGGCGGGGGGCTAAAAAGCCGTTCTTCTCCAGAAAGTCCTGGGTATTTCTCTTGTCACGGCATATATGGATGACGGAGCTATCAGATACCAGTACCTTTGCGCCCGTAGCGCCCTCTATCTCTTCCTTACGCTCTGAAAGAAGAATGAGCTCCGTGTCTATGGTCGGAACTATAAGCGAAATAGCATATTTTTTGCATATCTCTATGATGGCCGCTATGTAAGCGTCATTGTCTGAGATTCTTGGGACTATTTCTTTTTTATCCGCAAAGTAGAGGGCAGGGGCCAGGGAAGAAGCGTCCGCCGCCACTATATCCCCCCTTATCCTAAGCCTATCCCTTGCCGCTTTGAATAATTCAATAAGCTCCACCCTGCGTCCCGCTGACAGTACAAGTATGGGGCATTCCTTTTTTGTTCCTGTAAATACTTCCATGGTAGCTGAATTCTCCGAGTGTATGCCGTCTCTTTTTATTACCTTGGCAAATGTCTGAAAAATTATCTTCATGTCCAGCATGAAGCTTAAACTGCGGGCATATTCCACGTCGTATGCGAACTTTTCCTCCCAGCTTATGGCGTTCCTGCCGTTCACCTGGGCAAGTCCCGTGAGCCCGGGGAGGCAGTCATGCCTGTGGCTCTGCTCCTCGTTATAGAGGGGGAGGTACTGCACGAGCAGGGGCCTTGGCCCTACAAAGGACATATCTCCCTTCAATATATTGAAAAACTCAGGCAGTTCGTCTAAGGAACTGGCCCTAAGCCATTTACCGAAAGAGGTGAGCCTTTCTTCGTCCGGCAATAATTCCCCTTTTTCGTCCCGCCCGTCCGTCATGGAGCGGAATTTATATAGCCCGAATATCTTTCCCTTATACCCCGGCCGCTTCTGCCTGAACAGGACAGGGCTTCCAAGTTTGACCCTTACAAGCAGGGCAGTGAAAAGGAGGACCGGAGACAGGATGATAATTGCAAAGAGAGACAGTATTATGTCAAAAATACGTTTTCCTATCCTGCGGTAGAACAAAAGCCTTTACTCCCTATCTGCCGAAAAGCTTTCTGATCGTAGTTACTATCCTGTCCATGTCTTCGGGGCTATTCTTTATGTCTGAAGGCAGGCAAAGCCCCCTGTCATATATGTTCTGGGATACTGAAGTGCCCTCTTCAACCTGCACAAAAGCGTTTTCCTTAAATACGGGCTGCATGTGCATGGGTTTCCATATAGGGCGGCTTTCTATGTTTTCCTTTTCCAGAGCCTCCAGGATATCAAGGGGCTTCACGGGAGATGAGCTGTCTATGGTTATGCAGGTGAGCCAGTAGTTGGGCTCTGAGTCAGGAAGGAAAGGGTTTAATTTAATTTCAGCAATGTCCGAAAATGCCTTGCTGTATTCCTCCCTTATGGCTTTTTTCTTTGCCACATGCTCAGAGAGGTGCTTCATCTGCCCCCGCCCTATGCCGGCGACTATATTGCTCATGCGGTAGTTGAAGCCTATTTCCTTATGCTCATAGTGCCTTGCCTTTTCCCTTGCCTGTGTGGACAGGAAACGGGCCTTCTGTACAAGCTTTTCATCCTTGGAAAGGAGCATGCCGCCCCCGGAGGTGGTTATTATCTTATTCCCGTTGAAGGAGAGTATGCCGAATTCCCCAAAGCTGCCCGTAGGAGTTCCCCTGTAAGTTGCGCCCAGGGACTCTGCCGCATCTTCTATGAGGGGAACCTTGTGCCTGTCGCATATATCCTCAATCTCTTTAAGCTTTGCAGGGGTTCCGTAGAGATTGGCCACTATCACGGCCTTTGCGTCGGGATACTTCTTAAAAGCCTCTTCCAGGGCAGCGGGGTCCATATTCCAGCTCTCCCTCTCGCTGTCTATGAAGACCGGTATGCCGCCTTCATAGGTAATTGGGTTAACAGTGGCGGCAAAGGTTAAGGACGGGCCGAAAACTATGTCCCCCGGCTTTATGCCTATTATGCGGAATGCGAGATGTATGGCGGCAGTGCCTGCTGAGAGTGCCGCCGCATAGATATTTCCGCCCATGAAGGCTTCCACATCCCTTTCAAAGCCGTCCACATTGGCGCCTAAGGGGGCTACCCAGTTAGAGTCAAAGGCTTCCTTTATGAATTCCATCTCCTCACCGTGCATGGTGGGAGAGGAGAGCCAGATTTTTTCCATATTTCCTCCGATCATTGATTCGTCGTTTCCCCAGGTATGTATATCCCCGGTGTATAAGTATAGGTGGGCACGAGCTTTTCTATCCAGGCCCTTACATCCAGGGTCTCTTCTTTCGAGGCCTTGCTGAGCTCATCTAATTCCCTGTAGAATTCGGCCTCGTCAAATTCAATGGGCTTGCCTATGTGTATAAGTTTATTGTCCGTATCCTGCATGCCCTCTTCCTTCAGTAGCATTTCTTCATAGAGTTTTTCACCGGGTCTAAGGCCTGTGAAGCGTATCTCTATGTCCTCTCCCGGAACAAAGCCGGAGAGGCGGATGAGGTTCTTCGCAAGGTCCAGTATCTTCACGGGCTCCCCCATGTCCAGGATAAATATCTCACCGCCTTTGGCGTAAGCACCTGCCTGCAGTACCAGAGACACGGCCTCCGGTATGGTCATGAAATAGCGTATGATATTGGGATCTGTAACGGTCACAGGACCGCCGTCCTCTATCTGCTTACGGAAAAGGGGTATCACAGAGCCGTTGGAGCCCAGGACATTTCCAAAGCGCACGGCCACGAAGACGGTATTTCCCCTATGGTTATAGGACTGGACTATCATTTCACAGATGCGCTTTGTGGCTCCCATTATGTTCGTGGGGTTCACGGCCTTATCCGTGGAGATGAGCACGAATTTCTCCACACCTGAGTCTACTGCTGCCTGCGCCACCTTCCAGGTGCCGAGGACATTATTCTTTATGGCCTCATTGGGGCTTATTTCCATTAGGGGCACGTGCTTATGGGCGGCCGCATGGTAGACTATGGAGGGCCTGTAGGTCTGGAAGACTGAATTTACCCTGTTGGTATTCCTGACAGAGCCTATCAGAACCTTCAGATTGAGTTCCGGATATTTCTCTGCCAGCTCCTGCTGTATATTATAGGCACTATTTTCGTATATATCAAAAATTATCAGCTGTTTCGGCCTGTGAGTGGCTATCTGCCGGCATAGCTCTGACCCTATGGAGCCCCCGCCTCCCGTGACCAGGACTACCTTTCCCTCTACATAGGCCATGATGGAGTCTAAGTCCACTTCTATAGGTTCTCGGCCCAGCAGGTCCTCAACGCTGACCTTCCTAAGCTGGCTTACATTTACTTCCCCGTTTACCAGCTGGTATATGCCCGGCAGGGTCTTTAACTCACACTTGGTCTCCTTGCAGACTTCCAGCAGCTCCTTCATCTGCCGCCTGGGGGCGCTGGGCATGGCTATGATTATCTCGTCTATCTTATACCTTGCGGAACACTCCAGTATGTCGTCCCTTCCGCCTACAACCTTCACACCGTGTATATAGCTCCCTATTTTGGACCTGTCGTCGTCTATGACGCACATCACATTCTTCTGTATATAGCGGCTGGATGCCATTTCCCTTATAAGTGTGCTGCCCGCCTCTCCTGCGCCTATGACCATCACATTTATATTCCTTGCGGCCTCAGTCCTCTTCTGGACGAAGGTACGGAAGAGCCTGTAGGCAAAGCGGGAGAACAGCACGAGGAGCATAAGCACCAGGGCATACATGAAGTAGTAGCTGCGGGGCATCTGGTAGCCTAGAAGTATCATGCCCACTCCCTGGACTATGGAGGCAGTTAAGCAGGCAGATACGGTGGCCGTCATCTCAGGTACGCCGGCATAGGTCCAAAGGCTCGTATAGAGGTGGAAAAGGTAGAAGATGAAAATAGTGAGGACTAAATTGACAGGAAGGTAGCGCCAGAGGTTTTCCTGCCACAATAATCCGCCGGAAGTAGAGAGCAGTGTCTTATAGGAAAGGTCAAAACGCAGGAGCAGCCCCAGGGCCGAGGAGGCCAGGACTGCCAGCACATCGTATGTCAAAAGCCCCATCCTGCGGATAAAGAGCTGTTTATTGCGTATCATTTTTTTCATTCTATATGACATCCATAGGAAACTATTTTTTAATTCGCTTCCTATACTACCCTTTGAACAAAACTCACAGCATTATACCAGATATGGTGGCAATCCGTCAAAATAGAAGAGGATTGCCGGGTGGCTGGCTTGCAATAGGACATACTGCTGATTTTTAAGGTAAGTGAAAATCCCGACCTGCAGCTTTGGACCGCCGGTCGGGACTTCTTTAATTTCTAAATTCTTTTCCTGTGCCTTGGCAAATAGCGGGGTTTAATCGAAAATCGCGTCCCTGCCCTTTTGCGCCACGCCTATATAAGTCTTGCCGGTATTTAGCTGTATCTCGTTGCCGGCGTCGTCATAGTAGCGTGTGGGCTCATAGTCGCTGGTCTTTTTCCAGTTTATATGTATGCACTTGCCCTTGGTAAAGTAATAGCCGTCTTCGGTAGTGCCCAGCATATCGAAGCCTAAGTAGCCCTTCTTATCGAGCTTTTTCCAGTCGGTGAACTGCACTATGACATTGGCAAAGGAAATCTGCTTTCCGTTTATGGCATCTGTCTGGGCTTTCCCGTGTATGCTCTTCATATATACGCCCTGGGCCGCATTGTAGCTGAACTTGGTCTTGCTGTAGGGGTATATCTTTGATAAATCTATGCTGGTGGCGCTCTGGGCGTTGGAGTAGCCGGAGAGGTCATTTACGCCTGACGCGAACCTGAAATGGGAGGGGTTGTAGTATCCGGCGCGCAGGGAAAGGGAATAGCCCTGCTGCACGCAGGCTTTCTCAATGCCTGAAGATGAGATATAGGCATTGTGCGGGGCCTTTCTGTCCGATGTGCGGAAGAAGTAGCCTGCCCCCGGAGCCTTTCCGCCCACTCCGTACTCATAAGTGCCGGATAAGTTATTCATGTCTGCGCCGTTTATCACGCCCTTCATATAGGCGACTCCACCGAAGTGTATGAGTATGGGGTCCCATTCCTTGGCGGCATAGAGGTAGTAGAGGCGGCAGCTCCGCAGATTCCCTATGCGGGACATACCTTTCCAATTCGGGATGATAGCCATCTGTCTCGATATCTCGCCCTCTTCCATGATCTCATAGAGTATGTCGGCTTTGCTTATGCCGTAAGAAGGCTGTGCCGTTGTGTCTGTGGGCATCATGACCGCTATGGGCCTAAGATTCGCCTCTGCCGCGCTCACAGGCTCATTTGTATAGACGCTGCGCCCTGCATTTGCAGTATATGAGCCGGTAACGAGCTTAGCGACTGTGGGGGCATTGTCCTCTGCCCCATCCGGTCCCTGTGTATCTATGTCTGTAATGGTTGAAGGGTCGATCCCGCCGGGGTTTTCATTTCCGTCCGCTGTCTCTCCGCTGGTATCGGCAGCTGTGTCCGCCGCCTTCACGCTGTAGTGGTTTAAATATTTTCCATAATAATTAGCGGGAGAATAGCTGTATTTAGCAAGCGGGGCGGGCTTTCCCGCGCCGAGGGAGCGGTAGGCCGCAGAGGCGGCCCTCTCATTGCCTATGGCCGTATCCACGGACAGAATGTAGGCATTCAGGTTAAAGGACGCATTTCCGGCCCTGCCCTGGTTTATGCCTGTCTCTACGAAGTGGCGGAGAAGCTCAGGGGGATTATTCCCTATGCTCCCCTGGAGGTCAGGGTTATTTTGCAGATAGTAGGATGCGTCAAATACAGCAGAATAGTCCCTGCCGTTGTATGTGGTGGCAGTTACGGCTGCCGCGGGACGGTTTAAGAGATAGGGATTGCCGAGGCAGCTCTTCAGCACATTGTAGAAGGTGTCGGGCTTTCCCTCTTTTTTCCCCAGATATTCCTCGCTATAGTCCGCAAGGGTCTTGTAATCCATGGTGTAGCCGTTATCCAGGAGCATTTCAAGGTTCCTATAGCAGTTTTTCGCCATGTCCAGGGATATCTGCGTGCCCCCCAGATGGTCCTGGTCCGAGAATGTCCAATAGGTATTTTCCACCTCAGTCACATAGATAGGCGACCACATGGTGGGATCCGTGGTTCCAAGCTTCTGCTGCATTTCTGAAACAGTGGTGAACTTTGTATTTCTCTGCACCGCCGCTGCGGACGCAACAGAAACATTTCCAGCGGTGAAGCATAGGGCCAGTACCGCTGAAAGGATGATATTGAGTAATTTTTTCATAAAAACCTCCGTGGCATATCTGCCTGATTGCATATACGAGCGTAAGTATAACCATTTTGGGATGATAATTCAATATTGCTTTCCCTAATATCTCAACTAGAACGCCTGATAATAAATTGCTGCTGCATTAGCGCCGTATGATCGTACAAATGCGATGAAACCGAATGAGTCAGTGCTGGCACTGACGATCGAGGCTGAAGAAGCATATGTGCGATCAGACAAGTGAATGTGCCAGATAATTAGTGAAGCTGTATCATAATACTTGACACTTCTTTGAAGCTGTATTATTGCAAGATTCATGGCTTCCTGCATAAAAATCGGAAATGCACGCAGAAAGCCATAGTAAAGCAGGTAGAAAAAGATGTTTTATGCCTTTTTTACGTTCGTCAGACGACAGGATTTGAGAGACATTTGTTCTATAGCATAACTATGATGGAGATAAGGAAATGAAGGTATTACACAGAATATTAGAAAGAAACAACAGGAAAAGAATGTCCTTGCTGCTTTTCTGCGTACTGTTCGTTTCTGTATTTTCCGTACCTGTCCGTGCGGAAGAAGGACTCAGTGAAAATGTATATGATTATGATGATATAAAGCTTTTGGGGGCATCCTCTGAAATTCTTACGGACGGTGATAATAAATTCAGTATAAATGAAGACGGAGAAACCGTTACACTGGAAAAGGGATCAGGAGTCGAAGAGAACGGAGTGCTGACTCTGCCGTCATATATCACCTATCATGGAAAAAGGTATACTGTCACAAAGCTGTGTGATTCCTTTCTTTACCGTACGAATTATTCGGAAAAGGTTGTTCTTCCCGAGAAGCTGGAGGTAATCGGCGCAAAGGCCTTTTTTGATAAGACATTTCTTAAGGAAATAGAGATACCGGACAGTGTGACAGAGATCGGCGATCTTGCCTTCAGAACCTGTTCAAGGCTTGAAAAGGTAGGAATTTCATCTTCATCGCAGTTAAAGATAATTGGTAATCAGGCCTTTATAGGCTGCCCCTTTAAGGAAATAGAATTGCCGGCCACTCTTGAAAAGATAGGCTATGACGCTTTCTGTGGCTGCGATCTGGAGACCGTCTGGGTGCCTGATAATGTTACATCTATCGGTAAAGAAGCATTTTCATCCTGTCATGATCTTACGGATGTTCATCTTCCGGAGAATGAGAATTTCAAGGAGGTCGGAGAGGGTTTGTTCTCGTATTGCCAGAGTCTGAAAACCGTTAATTCGCAAGAATGTCACAGTCAATGCTGTAGCCCCAGGCTTTATCAAGACCGATATGACGGAGGGACTCGATGAGGCTGCTCTCAAGAAGACAATACCTGCCAACCGCTTTGGCAATCCAGAGGAAGTGGCTGAT
>JAGBNO010000053.1 GCA_017634355.1 Lachnospiraceae bacterium | reverse complement strand
GTCATTCTGCCTCGCCAATATATACAGAATCTGTTCCATCATCTTCCTGACACATCAAGAAGCACACCCCGACACCTTTAATGTCCTCTCTGTTGCATCCAGCAACTTATCAATCTATACTCTCTTCCTACAAAAACAAATCTCCTGCCCAGTTCCATCAAAAGCGACTGGACATTCTGCATCAAAGCATCCTTCAGTTCCTTTTCATCATAATTCTTTCTGATAGTTAAAAAGTCAAAATTGTAAGGATCCTTCGTCATTTTTACCTCGATTTTTAGTTGCTATCCTATATACTTGCCTGACCTCAGATTATAACAATTCGCAGTTTCCAGGGATTTTTGTTTCTATTCCATCTCCCCCGTTCCGGACGGCCTCGAAAGCAGATACGCGTCCGAGTAATATGCCCTGTAAAGGCGTTCATCTTCCGTAAGATAAGGATTTATCTCCCTTATCCTTTCAAAATATTCCTCCGGTTCACCGCCTTCCGGCACATAGATAACTACCTCGCTCTCATCTGCTATGGCTAAGGCGTCACCCTTATTCTCTTTAGACTTTTGCTTTAGGCGCATGGCCATAAGCCTCTTATAATTCTCCAGCTCGAAATAATTTTCCTCAGTCGGTATGCCTGAGAAAAAAATACATAAGGCCTCCGAATGTTCTTTAGAAAGCGACTGCATAGCGGCTTTATTTACATCAAAAAGCCCTGCGCGTATTTTCCCATAAAAAGGGATGGCAAAAATTATCAGTACGGCAATAAGGCCCGCAAACTCTGACCTGAAAAGCCTCCTGACTATGGGAATAAGCGCAATAAAAATGAGCATTATATATATAGGATATGCAGGGGAAAGATAGCGGCTCGTGAGATAGGGAGTGGTGCAGGATACAGTCAGAAAATAG
Organism: Lachnospiraceae bacterium; assembly: GCA_017634355.1. GTDB lineage: Bacteria > Bacillota > Clostridia > Lachnospirales > Lachnospiraceae > NK4A144. Next base: position 6,407 of record JAGBNO010000053.1, on the reverse strand, counting down.
CAAAGACTTGTAAAGATAAGAAAAAAGCCCTCAATATTCAAGTATGCAGCGAGTTTCTTACAACAGTCCAGAACTGCGGCTTTTATAGAGGCTCCCCTTGTCTTGTCCTGAGTAATGAGATTCCTTGCCTTCAGCTTTTCATATAAACAAAACATGGCAAAAGCAATCAAAAAAATAAGTAAGAATAAGAGCTGCCCCCCGCAGAGTTCCCCGTTTGCCAGGGAGAGCATCGCCCTCATGCGCCGCAAAAGCTCCAAGGGATTACGGCCCAAAAATGACTCAGACCCCACATCAGAGCCTGTGATCTGCCATATTATGGCAGGAAAGCTTATAAGGACCAATATTCCTGAAAGCGCATATATGCCTATATGCTTAAATATATCTGCAAAGTCCTTATTATTTAATAATTTTTCAGTGCCTCCACGCTTCGGAATGCTATGCGTTCCGAACCGCCGCATAGTTACATTTTTTAATAAATATGAAGTAAAAAAAGCCGCTTCAAAAAAGGCAAAGATCAGGAAGTAATAGTGTGTCATTGTGCCAAGGAAGATATTTACCGTAAAAAGAACTGCCCTCTTCACATCGAAAAGCCCTTTATTCCCTGCCGCCCCTGCTGTCAGCGAGCTATCAGATAATAAATCCCTTTCTTTACGGAAAAGCAATATGTACTGCAGCGTAAGCCCTGCGGTAAAGGCCTGCAGCATTACATACATCCTAAGGTTCATGAGCTGTGTGATAAAGCCCAGGGAGAGGCAGTAGGCAATAGACACTATTCCGCCGAAGGCCTCTGCGGGGCTGTTTTCCGCCACGGCAGGGGCTTTTTGCGACACTGAAGCAGTACTCAAGCCATCTTTTGCCACCTTGTCCGGACCGGTGCTTACTGGCTCAGACGCCGCTTCCGGTAGGGGGTACAGAAGTACAGAGCTTTTATATAAGAAAAGCACAGTGAGCGCCGAAAAAAACTGGTTATTTATACGGGCAGACCATTTGGAAAAAACGCCCGGCGCAAGGGAACATATAAAATGCAAAAGGAGCAGATACAATGGAGGATGGGGATCAGTTGAAGTATTGTGCACCGCATTCGCAAAGTCAAAGCGGCTGTGCTCCCCCACTGTCACTGCCTTCTTCACAAATTCCCCGCCGTCAGTTATGGTATTCATCTGAAGCTTTGGGCGCATACCCTCCCTGGAATTTGCGGCAGTATATGAAAGCACCTCATCCTCATAGAGATATGCCTTGTAGTGCCCAAAAAGGACAAATACCAGAAGTAAGATAATAAGTGCCGCCATAAGCCACTTATTCTTTTTTATCCATAATAATACTTTCATAAGCCCTAAATAGCCATTGTATAGTAATCGACAAAAGTGCCCGATTTTCTTTTGCGCATATACCTTATCATCGGAAAGGCGCGGCCCCAGATGCGCAAAATGTACCACTGGCACATTTTGCACCGTAGCACGCTACGGCTATGTTTTCCCCTTTGCATAAGAACATTTGTCCTGCGTCATCTGTACAAGTTCTTTCTGAACAGTTCCTAACGCCGCTTAGCGCACTATTTTTCGGCATTCAATGGCATAAATCCCATAATGAAATCCCTGTACTCCATGTGTTCATGCGGAATAGTTATAACTTTCTTAAGCCGCCCTGCGATTGGCACATTTAAGCTGGCAAACTCCATGGGCACGGCCGCAGCCACATACTCCCTTGTGTAACCCTTCAAATACCTCTTCCCTTCTATTTCTATCTCCTGCTCCGGCAAAAGCTCCACTATGCGACCGTCCAGAAAGGATTCGGAAAAGCTTTTCCTATGTCTTAAGTCTAATTCCTTTAATTGGGCGGCCCTTATAAGCTTATCCATAGAGTACACCTGACCCTTCATACCGGCCGCCACTGTGCCCTGACGCCTCGAATACTTAAAAATATGAGTCTCATAGAGCTCTATTTTCTCAAGGAAAGCATAGGTCTCCTTAAACTCATCCTCTGTCTCCCCCGGAAAGCCCACTATCACATCTGTCGTCAGCGCGGGCCTGTCGAATGCCGTCCTAAGCCTTTCAACAGCTTTAATATAATCCTCTGTGCCATAGTGCCTGTTCATCCTGCGCAGCACCTCATCACAGCCGCTCTGAAGGGACAGGTGGAAGTGGGGGCAGATTTCAGGTATTTCAAAGAGCCCCTTTACAAATTCATCCGTCACTATCCTGGGCTCCATAGAGCCCAAGCGTATGCGCTCCACTCCAGGTATGCCCGAAAGGGCCCTCACGAGTGACAGTAAATCCTCTTTTTCAGCCTTCCTGTCCAGCCCAAATGAGGATAGGTGTATGCCTGTCAGCACAAACTCCCTATAGCCCTTTTCCGCCCGCTCTGCCACTTTTTTCTTAATGGACTCTATGGGCTCGCTCTTTATCTTCCCTCTGGCATAGGGGATAATGCAGTAGCTACAGTACATATTGCAGCCGTCCTGGACCTTTACGAAACAGCGGGTGTGGCCCTCCGGACTTAGTGTCAGATCATCAGATAAAGTTCTTTTTCCACGCCTTAAGCCATCACTAAATGATGGCAGTTTAATATTTTCAGGCTCCGTAGCCAAATTCTGTCCGAACCTGCACATAAGCTTAAGCAGATCCGGTATCTCTCTTTTCCTATTATTCGGTACAGCCAGGTCCACCCCCAGCTTCTTAATCTCCTCTTCACCCCTGATATTCACATAGCAGCCCGCCGCGACCACCACTGCATCGGGATTTAAAGCCCTCGCCCTGTGCAGCATCTGTCTGGACTTCTTGTCCGCTACCTGCGTCACTGTACAGGTATTGACTATATAGAAATCTGCAACCTCGTCAAAGGCGACTATCTGAAATCCCATAGACTTAAGGCTCTCCGCCATTTCTTCCATTTCGCAGGCATTTACCTTGCAGCCCAGATTGTGGAGGGCCACTTTTTTCAAAGCATATATGGCCTGCTCTTCTGCGCCGCTTTGCGCAATATTGTGGCCATAAAAATTTTTTTTCAAATCAGTAGTTGACATTTATCTCACCAACCCATAGGATATCCTTTATAAAATAGTCATGTTTCCCTTAGGAGGTCATATTATGAAAACAGTAAAAATCTCACTTAATTCTATTGATAAGGTCAAATCCTTCGTCAACGATATCACCCGCTTCGACTATGATTTCGATCTGGTGTCCGGCCGCTATGTGATAGATGCCAAGTCCATCATGGGCATATTCAGCCTGGACCTGTCCAAGCCCATAGACTTAAATATCCATGCGGAGGACAACGTAGACGAAGTAATGAACGTGATCAAGCCCTACATAGCCGAATAGGCTATAATGTGCATAACTATTCAATCCTGCCCGCACTCTTCCTTTACTGCGGGCAGGATATAAGCTTTTCTTTCCCTCAAAAATTTCCTTATCTCTTCTACCTTTTCATCGAATATCTGAAAGGACTGCCTGTCCCCGAACCACCTGCTGTATGAGCTGACCATGGGAAAGCGCATTTCCTCAGCAACAGAATCCAGGATCGGTATCGCCTCATCACTGTCATAGACGGTGTCCAGGATTTCAACAAACCTATTAAAAAAGCTCTGCCTGAAATTACTATTCTGCATAAGCCTGTAGAACATAAAGCGTTCAAAGCGGACGCTGTCGTCCAGTATGCCTTCCTCAGCATTCCTTACTATATGCTCTGCATCACCTTCCCCCTGTTCAAGCAACTTGTCTATGGTATTCACATCCACAGCGAGATAGTTAAATTCCCCGTTATTGTCATAATTGAGAAAACGCCACTTCCCATCCTCATAAGGCCTCTCCGTCACCTCTACAGAACGCCATATAGCCACATTGGTTTTTGGCCAGTCGTCTCCTGCGTCCGCAAATATGCGGGTTGCAAAATAATCTAAAAGGCTGTCCATATCCACCTGTGCGCAGAATTCCCTGTAATTATCATCTTCCGCAAGGTCATGGGTCGCTAAGAACCACTTCCACGCACCGTAAATATTGTCATAATCCTCTTCCCTGCCCGCACCCAGAACGCCGTTTTTTACTATGAGGAGGTTCCCGCTGTCCACATTGTAGTGCTCAGAGACATAGTGCTCATCCTGCTTTTCGCTCATTAAATAGGTTCCCCAGAATTCACCATTTAAAAATAAATAGAACGGGGAACTAAATTCCATTACGCCGAAATTCAGATGTGAAAAAAGCCTGGAGGCAAAGGGGTCCCGCACATTGGTATACATATCGTCCGCGCCCCCGGAGAGCGCTACGCTGTACTTATTTTTGGCCTCTAGATAGGGGTAATAAAATCTCTCTGCCTTTCCTGTGACAGGCCTCTGGAAAAGCCCGAAGCTCTTCTGCGGAAAATTTCTGGAATTATTGCCGCGTATCCTTATGCCCACCTGCCGCTCTAATATGAGTTCCTTCCAGGTGCCGAAAAATGCCAGTGAAGCCTCCCTCTCCCACTCCCTGCCCTTCTGGGTATAATTGAAAGGAGTGCCCTCCTCCATTCCTATGCCGCAGATCTGGACGCTCCCGTCCAAGGGAGTATCCGGATGCGCTTTCAGATAGGCGCTGGCCTCTTTATCTTTTAAAAGGCGATTCCTGAAATAGTCCTCCCCCCGCTCCCCTATTACGTAGATGCCCCTTTCGTAGCCGAAGAGATCATCAGGGTCAGCCACCATGGACAGTATTCCATAACCCCTGTACATGGGTTTTTCGTCAAAACCCACAAAATAAGCGGCTGTCCTCACCTCACTCACGCTGCCGTCCGGATAGAAAGCGGCGGCCCTCACGACCGTAGCCTTGTCCACAGGCTTATCCGGCAGTTCAAAGCCCTTTCTCCGCGAATAGGGAAAGTAGTCCACTGATATTTTGGGATTATCCGCATAGGTATTGGGTTCCGAACTGCGGTCAGAAATCAGGATGCCATCAGTATATAGAGGTGATTCCAATGTCGGGGTGCTGCCGTCTAAGCTATAGTGTATCTCTCCCTCTCCTATTATGCTTAGTTCAAAGGGCTCGTCATAAAAACCGCTCTTTCTCGAAAAGGCGAGTTCCTTTCCGCCACCGGCTCCGCCGCCTCCTGCAATGGCAAGGGCGATCAAAGCGACGAAAAGGATAATGAGAATAAAAAGCCTTGCATTAGCTGGCAGAAATGCCCTGTCCGTACTTTCGACACCTCTTTTCTTAGTGAATGCCATATATTTATAAAATGAGCTTGCCTGCTTTTTGTCCAAACATAAGACTTTGCAAAAATATTATTGCAACTGTTACTCAAAATGATAATTAATCCAAGATAAAAATACCAGAGCCGCAGTCTCGGTGCGCAGAATCCTCTTTCCCAGCGTGATGGGACTTACTCCCTTTTTTTCAGCCTTCTCCACCTCTCTCTCAGAAAATCCCCCCTCCGGTCCTATGAAAAATCCTATGGATGACCCTGCCCGAAGCGTGCCTATTATCTCCCTTGTAATTGAAAAATCCTCCGCCAGCTCATAGGGAATCACGGCCTTATTAAGCCCTGCGGCCATTTCCAAGGCCTCGTCCATACTGCATACGGGCGAGACCTCAGGCACAGCCGTCCTCCTGCACTGCTTGGCGGCGGCCTCTGCCTTCCCCCTCCAGTGCATGAGGCGGGAATGGGCTTTTTTTTCATCGTACCTTACGACGGAACGATCGCAGCTCACGGGGATAATGCCCTTTACACCGAGCTCCACGCTCTTTTCCACTATGAAGTCCATTTTATCCCCTTTAGGCAGGCCCTGGAAAAGGAAAACCTGCACCGGAAGCTCTGCGTCCTTTTCCTTAATGAAGTCCAGCCTGCAGTGGACCCTGTCCTCTTCAAAGCCCTCTATATGGCAGCGGTACTCCCTTCCGTCCTCCCTGCCTATGAGGGATAGGGTATCTCCCTCCCTCATGCGTAAGACCGCCCTCACATGGTGGCAGTCCTGCCCCATGATAAAAAGGTCATGGCCTGATATCTGTGAATTATCTATAAAAAACTGGTGCATCGCATTAAACTTTCATTTTAGGAGCTGTGCAGAAATAGCTTGACAGGATTGCACAGGATTTTTATTCGAGGCCGTAAGGCAAGATGAGGCCGCATAGTGGGTAGCCCATGTATGGGCCAGTAACCGGATCTTGCCCTGCGGGATCAAATGCAAGATGTATAGTTATTTCTGCACAGATCCTTAGGAACTGTTCAGAAATAACTTGTACATAATGCGCTGTATTTTTGTCCGAGAGGGCTGTTCAAAAATCAGGCGCATAGCGGGCTATGTAACTGATTTTTGAACAGATCTATCGGGCAAAAAGACAAGCAGAATGTACAAGTTATTCTGTAACAGTTCCTTAATATCTCATAAATGTATTCGTCGCTGTGGCTGCACAGGAAAAGCCCATCCACTCGCCATCTAT
>JAGBNO010000052.1 GCA_017634355.1 Lachnospiraceae bacterium | reverse complement strand
CGAAAAGGACCCGGAGACCGCACAGAAGGCGATCAGCGATTTTGCAGACTACTTGAGGGGCAATATGGATTCGCTGGAGAGCTCTTCGCCCATTTCATTCAGGGCGGAGCTAAGCCATGTGAAATACTATCTCAATCTGGAGCAGCTGCGCCTGGGGGACGAGCTCAATGTGGTATATTCCCTCCATGCAGAGGACTTCTCCCTCCCCCCGCTTACCGTGGTGACCCTTGTGGAGAATGCCGTAAAGCATGGCGTGGCAAAGGCTGAGGACGGCGGGACTGTGACCATCAGCACCTGGGAGGGAAAGGACAGCTACAGTGTTGAGATAAGGGATGACGGCGTCGGCTTCGACATGGAGCAGCATGAAAAGGACGACAGAACGCATATAGGCATAGAAAATGTGCGCACCCGGCTTAGGGTGATAAGCGGAGGCGAGCTCTATATCTTCAGCGCGCCCGGGGAGGGCACGAAGGCCATTATCAAAATACCAAAGAAGGGTCTGTGACCTTTTTGTGTCCTTGGATGTGTTAAACTTACTGTAAATGTGATTTTTTATATTTTAAAAGGGCCCCACGCTTTTGGAGGAGGGTAATTTTTATGGGCAACGGACAACTGTATCCCTTTGAGAGAAACCGCTATTATCCCGGAAAAATGCTGACAAGCGCGGATTTCCAGGCGGAGCAGAATTATTTCATAGACAAGGGCCGCTTCATGAACAGCCTCATGTACGGCAGGGGCGTTGTCTGCGGCCTGGGGGTCTTCAGCCTGGACGACCTTTCAGTGCTGGTAGAGAGCGGGGTAGCCATAGACGGCAGCGGCCGCGAGATCGTGGTGGACACCTCCATTGTGAAGAAGCTCTCGGCCATAGACGGCTTTGACAGCCTAAGGAGCGATGAGGTGAGCCTGTGCGTCCGCTTCAAAGAGCAGCAGGTGCATACGGTATACGCCGTTACCCATAAGGAAAGCGACAAGGACTATGAGTACAACAGGGTGAGCGAGGGCTACGAGCTGTATCTCATAGATAAAGAGGATGTGGCGGATTCCTACGACTTCTATGCGGAGTTTCTGGTGAGGGAGACTCTCTTCAGGAGCGAGCACTTCGTAGCAGAGGTGGTGATGCCGTCTTCAGTAAGCCAGGGCAGGAATGTGAGGGTAATGCTGGAGGTGAGGAAGCTGGATGCGGCCGATGTGCGCTTAAGCTTGAGGGGAGTCCTGGAGATACCCGGCTTCTTTGCGCCCGACAATAGCCACGAACTGGAGATAGGCATAGAGGACATACGCCTAGAGCAGGACAAGGTCTTCCGCAGGGACTATTGGATGCGCACGGAAGAGACAGCCGCCATAGAGACAGACGTTATCTTAAGGAGCGGCTCTGCCGCTGTCTTTGAGAATGACACGGCCGTACAGCCTGCGGCGAGCTTTGCGATGAAGGTGAGGCTTGCTTCCATAAGCCCCCTGGAACTCGTGGCCAGGGAGACTGGCAGGATGAACCTGGAGATGAGGGACATAGGGGCAAGCGGGGACGGTATATGCATTGCCGATATAACGCTGGTCCGCACGGACAGCGCTTATGTGATAGAGAATGTGCGGGAGCCTGTAAGTAAGCACTATATTACGACGCCTGCCCAGGAGATACTTAGAAATGATTTCCTCTCATTCTATGAGAAGGATGTGGAGATACAGGAGAAGCGCGGTAGCTTTGCCCGTGAAGAAGGCGTTAAGAAGTCTGCGCAGGAAGTAGACTTAACGAGCAACTATGCCACGGGGACCCTGGAGGTGCCGCTTGGGAGGAATGCAAGGCGGGGGGACATACGCTATTCGGGCGAGATCGCCCATGGCCTCGGAAAGGGCAATGTATATGTGGACATAGGCTATGAGTCCATAGCTGACGATGCCGCCAATTCTGTAAATGCAAAGAGCACCATTTTTGGAAATCCGGAGCTCTTCAGCCGGCAGGGGAACAGGCTCGTGGATGCGGAGACGGCGGTGAAGGTCTTAAATGACAAGGGCAGCTTCGTTGTGGCGGCAAGGCTCCTTAGGGATGTGGACTACTTAGTGCTTACCTACCGCTGGGTAGCCATAAGGTTCCCTGCGGGCAATGAGCTGGAGATTACTGAGGACTACTTCGATAAGAGCATCTCTGCTGAGACGCCCACTGTGATCATGGGCACCAAGGAGAGCCATTTCTTCGGAGTGCGCTTCCACAACATGAAGAGCTGCAGCCTCACATACGAGCTCACTGCCCCTCAGAGCGGCGAGATAAGCTCTGATGGCATCTATACCTCTCCTTCCAAGGACGGGGTCTATGAGATAAGGATCTACTGCACCGATATGCCTGTTATATGCACCTATGCCTATGCCATAGTGAAGAAGGATATTTCTGAGCAGGGGGCAGAGATACCTAAGGATCTCCAGAAGATAGACCTGACAAAGGGCATTTTATAATGATTTTTGAGTCCCGTGCCCTGACGCTGGAAGTGATAGCGACTTTAAGCGTGGGTGAAGTGAATGACAATTACCTGTGCAGGGAATTGGGAAAAACCGAAGGGACTTTATATACGGTCATAGCCATAAAGTCCCATGAGACGGTGAGGCTATTTTTGGAGATGTTCAGGAGCAGCAGCTGGAGCGAGGACACTCCGCTACTGGACAGCTTCTTTTCAGGCGGCGTCCATGTCATGGTTTTCCCCTACCGCAGGGAGAGGCGCCTAAATGATTTCTACATGGGAGATGCCTATACCCTGGAAAAGTGCGAGGATATCTGCATGCATGTGATACTGTCCTGCATAAGCGCATCCATGCCCTATCCCCTGCTGTACCTCATACTCTGCCAGAGGCTCCTCAATCTCTCCTTGGACAATTCCGTCTATTTAAGCTATGACGTAGACTTAAAGGAACTGGACTTGAGGAAAGGGGAGAGGGAGTGCACCACGGAGTGTGCGGCCATACTGCTCTCCCTCCTGCAGCCTAAGGCCTCGGAAAAGACCGTTAGCTACCAGATACTCAGCAAGAAGACAGAGAACAGGAGCTATTCAGCCTTTACAGACCTCTACAGGGACATACGCATAGCTGCGGCGCCCGTAAAGAAGAGGGGCATAATAGCAAGGATATTCGGTTTTTTCAAGAGGAATGCAGACACTCTCTTTGGCATACTTTTCTGGATATGCCTGATCTTTATGGTCATAGCCCTGGCCATGCTCGTATCCAATGCGTTTCTGGGGGATGTGCCCTGGCTTAGGATTTTCTATAACGGCTTCAAGAAGATAGGAACGGAAACCCTGACGTGACGAGGTCCGGTATATAAATGAGAAATATACGAGTAAGAATCCTAATATGTATCTGTGTGCTTTTCATGTTGGCTACAACGGTGGCTTTCCTGCTTATCGTAGGCAGGATAAGGCGCCTTCCTGTGCATACCATATACGATGCCGGTACAGCCACCACAGAGGCTGTATACTATGCCGAGGACTGGGAAAAAGAGGGGCGCATATACAAGATACTTACAAGCGGCAAGGTAGAAAAGATATACAATTCCAGGAATCTGGAAGAAGAGTATATATGGAAGCTTAGGATGAGTTCCGGCGAGCTCTATGCCCTTATGTCCCACGAGGTGCAGGGAAAGACTGACACCGGGGCGGATGAGACATTTAACTTATTCTCGGTGGTGCATTTTTCTACTGACCTCATACCCCTTGACAGGTCGGCTTCTTTCCGTCTGGAGAAGGGCGAGGTGCTGACGGGCTTTAACCTTGACAGTTCAGATATCTATTTCACCACCATTACCTCCGACGGTATGGAAGCCACGGTATACAGCATTCCGTTAAACAGCATGCAGGAGATAGACGGCATGTCGGATGCGGAAGCAGTCCCAAGGGACGGCAGCAGTCTCTTAGACCTGAATACTGTGCTATACAGGAGCTCTGGCACAGGGCACTTCTTTGTCGATGCCGATTATGATAACGGCGGCTTTATCTCCCGCCTGGATTCTGATCCGCCCAGGGGGGCCTTTCAGCAAAATAGCCTCATAAGCACGGCTGTGGAGGAGATGAGGCTCTCCTTCACCCAGCAGCTTTTGATATACCAGCAGTACATTGGCTGGTGGATAGGCGCATCCCTCCTTGGAATCATCATGATAATTATATGCGCGCTGTCCCTTAGGAACAGGAACAGAGTCGTCTATAACGTGATTATTACTGAGATCATGCTATTCGTTGCCCTGGCGGCGTCTTTTGGTTTCGTACGGTACGAGTATCTGCAGACGGGCAGGCGGGAGTACAGGCGCTTTGCCGGCCTGGAGCTTCAGAATGAGATGTACTCCTTGGGGGATATAAACGCTGTCGATTACGAGGCCGGTAATTTTTATGAGAGCGAGGTCTACAGGTCCATGCAGAAGAGCCTCGCAAATTTTGTAAAGACCGGCGGGAATGACACGGTATTCTATGACATCATGGTGGTCCGCATGACAGACCACATGAGCATGGTCAGCGCATCCGGACGGAATATGGAGGCGGTGGGCTATGTTTTCGGGGCAGAGGTAGACGGCCTTATTGATTCCCTCTCCAACACCAGGCGCAGTGATTCCGTGGACTTTAAGATCACAGGGAAAGACTATGCAGCCATGGGGCTTTTGCCCAGTGGATTTCGCAATAATTACATGCTCCTCGGTGTAATGCGGGACAACGGGCTGGACAGCGGAATATGGGAAGACCTTGTCGCACTCTTGATATTTTTTGCAGTTATCTACTTCTTTGGCAGCGCCGCCGTATTAGTAATATTTTACCTGCAGGCCAGGGACCTGGCTGTATTTGAGTCCTCGCTTGTGGACGTGGCGCTTGGCAGGACCAGGCTCCGTATCCCCGCTGTTATGGGGAAGGATATGCGCAGCATGTGGGCGGCTCTGTCAGAGACAGCTAAGCGCATAGATGAGATAAATTATTCCCGCTATGCCATATTTGAGGCCTATTACCGCTTTGCGCCGAAGAATATAGAGAGGATACTTGGCAAGGATTCCATTATCGATGTGCATAATGGGGACTTAAGGGGCCTGTCCGGCACCATGCTGGTTATCTCGGCGAGCAATGACGGCCTGGACAATGACAATAGGGCCACGATATTAAACCATATAGTTTCCAGCATACAGGATTTTCAGGATAAGCAGGACGGCATACTGGTGTCCTCGGACAGTACGCTCTCCACGCTGCAGATGCTATTCCTGAATGAGGAGCAGCCCATTACCCTGCTGGCCACGCAGCTCTTGAGCCAGGTGGCTGAGTACGGTTTCCCCATATCGGTATTTCTCTACAGGGACAACTTTATCTATGGAGTAGTGGGGACGGAGATGCAGAGCCTCACCTTCCTCACTACCGAAAGGGCGGGGGAACTGCAGCGTTTCGCACAGTGGTTCAGGGAGCTCAGGCTTAGCCTCGTTGTCATAGAAGAGGTCATAAATATGGAGGGCAGCACGGTGGCCAGGCGTTTCATAGGGCGTATGCGCATGCACGAGGACGAGAGCGTGGATGCCGTATATGAGGTCCTGGATGCCTGCCCTGCAAGGGAGAGGCAATTAAAGCTCATGAACAGGGAGAGATTTGAGGCCACGCTGGAGCTTTTCTACAATAAGGACTTCTATCTGGCCAGAAATCAGTTCTCAGAGATATTGAAGGAACAGCCTGACGATGAGATCAGCAAGTGGTACTTATTCGAGTGCGAACATTACCTCAATGAAGGCATTGAGGACTGGAACTCAGGGCTTTTGAGGTACTCGTAAGGGCTGCGAACCCCCTTTCATTATAGGAGAATTTCATGGGCGATAATCTCTTTCAGATAATATTTTCAGCAATAAAGTCCCGGCTTGTAGGCTTTGTCGCTATTTTACGGCAGTGGACCAGCTGGAACTTTATCAGTGCGAAGATCGTTACGGGTCTTAGGACCTTTTTCTTTAAGCTTCTTGACGTAAAGCCGAAGAACAAGGACGACTACTATACCATATTCGGCTGGATGGTAAGCAAGCGCTTAGCTTATGCGGCCATAATAATAATAGGGGCATTGAGCCTATGGTATGTTTTATCTACATTGAAAGTTTTTGAAAGGTTCGGACAGGACGGCGGCATGCGCACGTATAATTACGATTCCGTACTGCTGCGTCTTGCGAGCAAGAGAGTGAGGATAAGGGCCGCCAAGGGCTATATAGCATACGAGGGCGATGTGGACAAGGGTGCCGCGGAGGGGAACGGAGTGCTCTATACGCCGGAGGGCCAGGTGCGCTATGACGGGCAGTTCGCAAAGAGCAGGTATGAGGGGGCAGGGAAGCTGAACTATGACAACGGCGTCCTCTGCTACCAGGGGGATTTCCACAATAATCTCTATGAGGGCAGCGGAGTGCTCTATAGGGAGGACGGCACCAAGGAGTATGAGGGCAGTTTTTCCCAGGGGCTTAAAAACGGAGATGGCAAGCTCTACGACGGAGGGGGGAATGGCATTTACACAGGCAGCTTTGCGGCTGACCACATAGTGTACAGCGACCTTTTGGACAAGGCTCCTGAGGATATCAAAGTGATGTACACCGGACCCACCACGCTCTACCAGGACGGCAGCGGCACAGGCGAAACCGTAGTTTATTTGAGGGACATAGGGGTTATGTATCTGGGGGTAGGCGACAGCGGGGCCCTGGATGACACCATTAAGTCCAAAGCCGTATATGTGCTGTCTGACACCTATTATGCCGGCACAAGGCAGATAAAGAGCATATCTGACCTCCAGAGCGAGTTTGGTAACGAGGTATATGAGGGGAATTCCGTGGCCACGCTGCCAGAGGCCATTGCGATAAATAAGACTAATGAGCGCTGGCGCACAGCCAATGGGCGGGTGGACATGCAGACCAGCAATATTTATACCGACGATATATCTGTAGACAGCTATGACACAGACTATAGCATCTACATACACTCCTATAAAAAAGGGGATCTTGTGTATTCCTTCGTAGGGGGAGAGGGCAAGCAGACTTTTGACTTTTATTATATTATGGACAGCGGGGACAGTGAGGCGGCATAGGTGGCTATCAATAGTTTTTCAAAAAAGTGCATAGTTTTCACTCTGTCCTTCGTGCTGGCGGCGGGGGTCATGCCTTTTGCGCCCGCAAAGAAAGCATATGCGGCCGGACAGACCCTGAAGATTTCAACCTGTCGCTCCCTGGCCTTAAATGCCAGCACTGACTACGAATCTGCGGAAATGAAGGTGGACTCCAAGCAGGCTTCCAGACAGAGCGCGCTTAAGGCCCTGCAATTAAAGCAGAAGGATATGTCCTCCTTCCGCTGGTCGCCGCTCTTAAGCTTTAAGTTCCCCACGAAGCCGAACTTTGCGCAGGCTTCACAGTTCGCGCTTAAGCCCCTTACGCTGCAGGCTGACATAGAGAGCGCGCAGCATAAGATGCAGGACACTATTTTTTCCATAAATGAAAAGGTGAACAACCTTTATGTGGACATAGTGACCAAGCAGGAGGCCGTAGCATTCGGAGAGGAGAGGCTTAAAAGCCTGACTGAAGGCTATGAGAGGAATAATGAGAGGCTGAAGATAGGAGAGGCCACCAAGGGGGATGTGGACAAGCTAAAAAAACAGAAAGAATCTGTGGAAAAGAAGCTTGCCAGCGACAAGAGGGATCTGCAGGCGAAATTAAAAAAAATGTCAAAGCTCCTGGGGCTGGATGTGACAACTGGCTACAAATTTGAGATCCCCTTTGTGGAGGCGGAGATAGGCAGGGACAAGCTGGATAAGATAATCCAGTACGCCGAGGATAGGGACCAGACCTACTATGACGCCTGCATGGCAGAGACGGTGGCAAAGATGACCCTGCGCACCAATTATTCCCTTATGGCGGGCCAGTACGGCGGGGACATGGGCTATATCTCCAGCTATGTGAGTCAGGCCCTGGCAGGCGGCAATGTGAATAAGAGGGCTTTTAAGAAGTCTTACGATGCCTTCATAGACAAGATAGACAGCTATTGGAGGGGAAGCATCAGGATCATCTTTTTCAAGTTCCCCAAGGAGTGGTTTAAAGGCGATATGGACGGAGTTCGCTATATAGAGGACGACCCCTATACCCTTTATAATAATGTGCTGGACTGCGTTCAGGCATCCACGGACAGGAAGGGAGCAAAAGAGAACCTGGACAGCAGCGTGACAGATTCATTTGAGAATTATGTATCGGTCAAGAATTCTTTCAAGAGCCTGCAGGAGGATGTGAGTAAGCAGAAGGCCGCACTGGATAAGTACAAGGTCTTAAACCAGATGGGGGAAATGACCTTTGATGAGTACAACTCCGCCCAGACAGACTATGAAGAGGCGCAGAACAGTATGCTGGACGCTATGAGCCTCTATACCACCTCGCTCTATTCCTTTGACCGCTTGACCTGTGGCGGAGTGAGCTCCTACTTCAAGGGCACGGATGTGGACCTAAAGACCGCCGTAGTAGGGGAGAGCTCCGCAGAAAAAGGCGACGGGGCTAAAAAGAGCGAGGCCGAGGAAGAGAAGAAGGAAGGAGTGCGCTATTACATAAAGTCCATCATACAGAGTGAGGAATTCGAACTCAGCATTTATGTGCCGGATGGCTTTCCGGTTGCCCTCTCAGACTATGAACTGTGGGTGGATAAGCAGCAGGTGGGGAAAAGGATGCCTATAACCGAGACCATAAGGCACTTGACCCTTGCAAAAGAGAATGCAGGCGAGGTGAAGATACGTTTCTATAACGGCAGCAGCTTTGTGGACGACTGCGTGATAGACCCTAAGGAGAATTCAGGCACCCTTTCCATAGTGTCCTCCAGGTCTATTAAGACGACAGAGCCAGGCCTCTTAGGAGAGTACAGCGTGGATATCAATGAAAAGACAGGCATAATGAAGGTCACGCTGACACCTGACGAAAGCTTAAAGATAGCCAAATATATAGTAAGGACCGGTGATGGCATAGCTTTGGGCTCCGATGAGCCTCAGGACATTAAAAAGGCATTTACCCATTTATCCATGGTGGAGACAGGACTTTCAGAGCTGTCCATAGAGTTCTATGGCGAAGATACGAACCTCATTGCCAAGGGGCACTTCGATACTACTAATAAACAGCTGAAGAGGGATTGATGAAAGAAAAAGCACCTAAGAAAAAAAGGCATTCCTTTCCCATAAAGTTTTTATGCCAGGCTCTGGCGGTGATCCTCGTAGTTGTGAGCGTGACCATGTTCAAGACCAGGGATGCCCAGGCTGTTTTTGACAGCTCTAAGGCGGTTCTATTCAGGGATTACAGCGCAAGCCATGAGATAGAGCAGTCCGTGCTCTTCATAGGAACCTACCTCATACATAAAGATGCC
Source organism: Lachnospiraceae bacterium (assembly GCA_017634355.1). Classification (GTDB taxonomy): domain Bacteria; phylum Bacillota; class Clostridia; order Lachnospirales; family Lachnospiraceae; genus NK4A144. The sequence continues at coordinate 2,194 of JAGBNO010000052.1, read as the reverse complement.
CTGACTGACGCACTCTATGACAAGGCCAAGGACAGCGCATCTGATGCCAACCAGAATGACGTCTACTATAAGTCTGAGCTGGCAAACGGCTCCTGGTTTAATATAGGCGGCGGTGGAAGCTTAAAGGACATCACAACCCAGGGCACCATAGTCCCTGAGAGCGAGCTGGCGGACCTCTATGTGCAGTACTATGTGGGTTCGGACGGGAAAATGGTGGACGCAAAGACGGGAGCCACCCAGAACCCTTTCAATACCCCTGATCCATACGACCTGTCAAAGCTTAAGGAACTGAATGCCATCTGGAAGCAGTATGCAATGGCCGATGGAGCAGAATCGGTGACAGAGGATGAATATTTAAATAGTAAAAATGCCAAAGGCAGTGGCAATGTGAGGCTGCATGTCTATTATTACCAGATACTCACCACTTTCTTCGGACTGGACCTTAGGGACTCGGAGACTGATGGATACGACAGGGATATAGAGAGGCTGAATGCCTGCTATAATAGCCTGAAGAGCTCAGGAATGGATGAGGAGGCGGATATAGTATACGGCCTCATGGAAAAGGTGGATGCCTCAAGGCGCGCCCTTATAATGGCCAAGCTCTCATCTCAGGAGACCAATGCCCTGAATATACTCTATAATCTCGCAAATGGCTCCAACTACACCAGCTATGGGGATTTCAAGGATTACGATTCAGACGATGTGGCAAGCACGGATATTTCCTGGGCCAGGGAACTGCAAAACTCTTTGAGCCACAGCTTTAACGAGAACCGCTTTGGAATATACTGGTTCCAGTGGCCAAGCGGCAGGGGCTGGTGGAATCCTATAGAGGAGTTTGAGCGTGAAAAGCTGAACAGGAATACTACCAGCAGCAGTTCTGATGAAGATGAAGACGAGGATGAGGATGAAGAAGAGGAGGAAGAGGATAAATATACAGAAACAGACTATCCCTTTTCTCCCGACAGTTCTATTCTGGAAGCTATAGGCACAGCCATTCAGGAGTGCCAGCAGAGCTATAATAATTATCAGTCTGCATCACTCTCGGATAAGGATACCGTGCTCGGACATGCGGAATATGAGTACGGCCGCAGGGTGGTTGAAGAGGCATCGGCGGACGGCTCTGCAGGACCTATTAATAATTTAAAGCATATACAGAATATAGCAGAGGGTATAGTCAAAGATGCGAGCGCAGAGCTGAACCTTTTAGACAGCAGCCTCGTGGACCTCGCAGGCAGTGCCTATGAGACTGCGGTGACCCAGGGCGAGTCCCAGAGCTACAAAACTGTGAAGGCTGATGGGGGCGGGGCTGAGGCCGCAGACAGCGAGCTGAATAAAGAGAAAGACGAAGTAGACGCAAAACGCTCAGAGCTGGAGTATCTGATAAATGCGAAGAAGGAAAGGGATACTGCGCCTAATTCCATGGAATTCATTTACGGCCGCATAGACTGGACAAACAGGCTGTATAATGAGATTCCGCTTGACGACTTTGCAGACAAGGCAAAGGGCACTGTGGACAGCCACATGAAATTCCTGAAGGAAACGGCGTCAGAGGTAAAGTCAGGGGACGAGAGCCTGAAATCAGACCTTGACAAGCTCAAAGATGAGAAGTCAGAGAAGCAGCAGGAGAGGGATGCCGCAGTTGACGATAATGACCTTGCCGGAGCGGCAAAGCTGGATAAAGAAATAGAGGCTCTGGACAAAGACATAGCTGATGAGGAGCAGAGGCTGGCGGCTAAGCTGGAGCAAGACAAGGCGGCAGGCTCTGCGGCGGATGCGGCCAGGGCGGGCTCAGACCTTGGAAATAGCTTAAAGGGCGTAGTTGACCAAATGGTGGACAAGGCGAAGGATAAGCTTGCCAAGGACGGAGGGGCAGATATCAGCAGTATCGCCAGCGCGCTCGCAGATCTGGGAGAGACGGCCGCACTGCAGGATGTTGTGAACACTGCGAAGGCGGCAGGGGCTTCGGCCAAAGATATGAATAGCCTCAATAATACTTTGAACGAGGCGAAGGCGAATGCGGCTGCCAATGCAAGCGCAGGGGGCAGCGGCGGTGGCGCTGGTGCCGGCGGTGCTGGAGCCGGTGGCGCTGGAGCTGGGGCTGACGGTGCAGGCGGCGTTGGCGGTTCAGGCGCTGGTGGCGCAGGTGGAAGTGTGGCTCCTGCGAGGGAGAGCGCCAGCGAAAAGATGAAAAAGG
>JAGBNO010000051.1 GCA_017634355.1 Lachnospiraceae bacterium | reverse complement strand
TGTACATTCTGCTTGTCTTTTTGCCCGATAGAGCTGTTCAAAAATCAGTTACATAGCCCGCTATGCGCCTGATTTTTGAACAGCCCTCTCGGACAAAAATACAGCGCATTATGTACAAGTTATTTCTGAACAGTTCCTAATGGATTCGGTGTAAACCATCAGCAACAGAGGATTCACACCACTACCATAAGACAACATGTGATTGAGACGAAGCACTGGCAGATCATTGTGACAGTGCTTTAATGTAACTGGCGTGAAGCTTCTTTCTGCCTATATATTTGCAGCGTGTCCTGTATTCTTTTGGCGGGTTTGATGATCTCCTGCATTGACGAGCCTTTATTAAGGGTATCTATGATGGCCGCTATGTAGCGCGTCATGCCCACGGAGCAGTAGTATTTCCTGTTTAGGAGCTCAGGCTTCTGGTAAATAAGATTAGTTGTGAAAATGCGTGTAAACAGGCCTTCTTCATAGGCTTTGTCAAATTTTTCGAAGCCATGTGTGAAGAGCCCGAAAGTGGAAAAAATGAATATGCGTTTAGCCCCCCTCGCCTTGAGCTGCTTGGCCACATCTATCATGCTGCCGCCGGAGGAGATCATGTCATCGATCACAATGATGTCCTTATCCGCGACAGGCTCCCCGCAGAAATCGTGGGCTATGATGGGATTCATGCCGTTTACTATAGTTGAATAATCCCTGCGCTTGTAGAACATGCCTATATTTACGCCAAAGAGGGTTGCGAGGAAGATGACCCTGTCAGTCGCGCCCTCGTCCGGGGCCACGAACATCATGTGCTTGCTATCTATCTGCAGGTCTTCATATTCCGTTAAGAGGCTCTGGGTGAACTGCAGGGCAGGAGAGACATTTTCCAGTCCTGAAAGGGGAATCACATTCTGCATCCTGGGGTCGTGGGTGTCGAAGGTGATGATGTCGTGGACGCCCATCTGCTCCAGTTCCTGTAGCATTACCGCACAGTCTAAGGATTCCCTCGTGGTCTTTCTGTGCTGCCTCGATTCGTAGAGGAAGGGCATGATTACCGTGATGCGGGCGGCTTTTCCGTTGCAGGCCGCAATAATGCGCTTTAGGTCCTGGTAGTGGTCGTCGGGGGACATGCGGTTTGGCGTCCCGTCCATCATATAGGTGAGGGAACTATTGGACACATCTACGAGTATGTAGAGGTCCCTGTCCCTCACGGACTGCCTCACTATGCCCTTGCCCTCGCCGCTTCCAAAGCGGGGGCACTCTACAGGTATCCAGTAGTCTTCTTCATTTCTCCAGTCCGAAAGGATGTCGGTGACTTTTTTGCCCATTCTCTCAGCAGATTCCAGAGCAAGTATGCCTATTTTTCCAGCCATATTATACCCCCTCTATTGCGGTGACTTTCTTCAGTATCTGACTCATTCCTGTAAAGCAATTGAGGCTCCCTCTATTGCGGCGGCTTTCTTCAGTATCTGACTCATTCCTGTAAAGCAATTGAGGCTCCCTCTATTGCGGTGGCATTTTGCAAAATCCGACCCAATGCCTTGTCTTTACTGCAGCCCCTTTCTGTGCATTGCGGATACTTCTTCATATTCCGCGGCATTCCTCCGTATATAGGCCATATCCTCTTCAGTCGCATCTCTGAGTTTCTTGCAGGGATTCCCTACCATAACGGAGCGAGGCTCTATCTTTTTCCCCGGAGGGATGAGCGTCCCTGCCCCTATTATGCAGTCTTCTCCTATGACAGCGCCGTCCATCACGATAGCGCCTATGCCGATCAGCACATTGTCGCCCACGTGGCAGCCGTGAACCACTGCGCTATGGCCTATGGTGACACCATTTCCAATGATAGTGTCATACTTAGGGGAGGTATGTATGACCGCATTATCCTGCACATTGGTCCTCTCCCCTATGCGCACGGGCTGCATCTCAGTCCGCACAGTGGCATTATACCAGATGCTGGAGCCTTTTCCGGCCTTGACATCTCCATATATTTCGGCACTTTCCGCCACAAAGGCGGCTGCGCGCACATCGGGTCTATTCATAAGGGCTCCTTTCTTTAAAAAGAGGAAATCTATACCGGCTATTTCAAGAAAAGCCTTAGGATCTGCTGCGAAATAATTTATATTTCTTGCTTGTCTTTTTCTACGATAACCCCAGACAAAAATCGTTTATATAGCTTGCAATACGCACGATTTTTGCCAGGGATTCCCGGAGAAAAATTCTTCGCATTCTATACAAATTATTTCACGATAGCTCCTTAGGACATAAAAAACAAAATCCAAGGATAAATTATTTTAGCAGATAATAGAGGGATATGTAAATCTGAAAGAAGATAGGCGGCACCTTTTGCTATTGGCATAGCCGGATAAACTATGCTATAATAAAATACTTCTATCCAGAACAGTTACGGCTTTCCGGACAGTTGCAGAAATCTATCTATATCGTAGCCATGGACAGGAACTACTGATATTTGAAAAAGTGCAAGGAGGCAGACATGGTAGGTGGAATAGGAAATTCGCAAGGGGCTTATAGTTTTTATGGGATACAGGGCGCAAAGGGAGCGGAGGATGCGAAGCCCGTATTAAATCCGGGGGAGTCTGAGGAGCTTAAGGCGGGCCGGAGGTCGTCTCCCGCAGAGTGTGAGACCTGCAAGAACCGCAAGTACAAGGACGGTTCTGATGAAATGGTGTCCTTCAAGTCTGCCGCCCATATTTCGCCGGAGAGGGCGGGTGTCGCCGTAAGGGCCCATGAGAATGAGCATGTGGTAAACGCATACGAGAAGGCGGCCGAAAAGGGCGGAAAGGTGCTTAGGGCCTCTGTCAGCATAGAGATGTCCATTTGCCCTGAATGTGGCCGGAGCTATGTGTCAGGCGGCGAGACGAATACGTCCATCAAGTACCCGAATGAAGAGAACCCCTACCAGAAGGCAAGGAAGACCTGGGACGGGACGGAGCTAAGGGGAGCTAATATGGATACGAAATTGGGATGATCCCCGGCAGGGGCTCTTTAGAGCCGACTATGGTGCCCTTAAGGTCATAAAAATATAGTGGAAAGTCTTTCCAGCCCCCATTGTAGGCCTCTTCTTTCATAAGATAGAGGCAGTCGGTGGGGGCTTTTCCATTGGCCGCAGCACCCCTGTGCCTTTCAAGTTCAGCCTCTATGGCGTCATTTATCCCCCTGGCAAAATAAAAGCGGTTAATTGTGAGGCCGTACCTGGATGCAAAATATGCGAACTTCATATTGTCCAGGTGGTCGTCGTAGGCCATGACGAGGTGCTTATAGCGGGGCAGGACTGAGAGCAGATTTTCATTATCGAGGTCACAGACCTCCTCTTCATAGTTCTCAGTGAAGGTGTCGTGCTTATCCCTAATGAGGTTTGAGAGGTCCAATAGCTGTATCATCATAAAAAAGGCAGTGAGTCCCATAAGTATGCCCTCACGCACTATGAAGCCTTTTTTGGGGCAGAGGAAGCGGGATATGGCCCAGAAGGCAAAGGTCATCACTATGTAGGCCGCGGGCCAGATAAAGCGGCCGTTGGAGCGGAAAATGCCCAGCACCAGTTCCAAAAAATCGTTCATGGGAAAGCGGAAGATTATCTTATCATTGAATGAGTACTTGGGAAAAATAGCCATATTGAAAAATAGAAGCCCCGCAATGAAGATGAGGAAGGCCCTTAAATGTTTTTTAATGAGGTCAGGCAGGGGCTTACGCCTTTTTGCCAGTTCGTAGAGCATTAGCCCCAGTCCAAAGCCTGCCATCAGAATGATACCGGCGCCCAGGTAGCCGTAGCCCTCATACTGGAAGCCGTCCTGTATGGGAAGATTTATAAGGAGGGCGCCTTCGCCCATGGGGTTGAAAAAAGTATTCATATTCCCTTCGAAGACCCCGGAGGATTCCTTTACCTTTACGTCGCCGTAGAAAGCTCCTATGGCCCAGAGCCCGATAACAGCGCTTGCAATGCAGCTTAGGCCGGTAAGGACAGGCTTTAGCCATTTCTTTGTGATAATGAGCTCCTCCAGCAGCGAGAAGCATAGAATCATTGCCGCCATTATCCAAAGGTAGGGGTGGAGCATGGCGGCATAGAGGGAGATTAGCCCCCAGATAAGGCAGACTTTCCTTAAATCCTGTTTGAGAAAATCGCTTATCCATAGATAGAGCGCAAGGATAATGAGCCAGTGGGCGGTAAGCGTGGTATGGTAGAACATCCTCTGCTGTATGGGGAAGCTTAGGATATAAGCAACAGAGCCCGCAAGGGCTATGCGGCCGCTGCCGGTCACTTTTTCTAATAAAAGGCAGGAAAAACCGCCCATAAGCGCAAAAGAGGAGAGGCCGTACCAGCCTATGTACTGGAAGGTTTTCGGGAGCAGGCTCCGGAATAGCTTAAAGAATAATGCCACAGGCGGCATGGAGTCTGTCCAAAGTATGGATATGGAAAAGGGCCAGGACAGGCTGTCCACGAGCCCTAAGGGGAAGCGCCAGGGCGCATGGCGGAAGTGGCACCAGCCTATGTAGTGCTGCTCTATATCCGGGTCAGGCTGTGAGAAGATCCAGGAATCATTAGTCACATCCAGTACATTTAGGCCGTAAACCAGCACGAAGAGCAGGCTTCCAAGGAGGAGTCCTGAGAGAAAAAGGGGCAAGAGGCTATGTTTTTTGCTTACTGTCATTAAATGCATATCTCCGTGTTACTATTCAAAACCCCCTTGCGTATAGTCCTTTTTGAAACAACGAGCTTACTCGATTGTTCCTAAAATGACTATGCGCAAGGGCGGTGACGATAGGGAAAACGTCCAGTGGCCCGTGCAAGGCGGATGGGGGTTCTGAATAGTTATATCTCCGTTAAAAAATAGAATAATGCATAACTATTCAGCGTTTTCGCTGCCGCACACCTTGAATTCCCCAGCCTTGACTAAGATAACTTTGTCGCTTTCAAGTGCGGCGGCGACGAGCTCATCTGAAACGGCCTGCAGGTTCATTTCAGAGGCCTTGATGATATTGAGGTTGGGCTTGGTCACAGGGTGCTTTGCCACGAAAATGGTACAGCAGTCCTCGTATGGCAGGGCAGAGACCTCGGCCGTGCCTATTTCCCCCGCCATGTTGATAATGGTCTGCTTGTCGAAGCCTATGAGGGGCCTGAATACAGGCATATTGGCCGCCTCGTCCGTCACAAAGATGCTCTTCATGGTCTGGCTCGCGACCTGCCCCAGGGACTCGCCGGTGATCAGAGCAAGGCAGTCGGGAGTGTCTTGCGCCAGCTTTTCAGCTATGCGCATCATATAGCGGCGCATGATGATGGTGAGCTGGTCGTGTCGGCAATTCTTGTAGATAGCCATCTGTATGTCGGTGAAATTGATTATATGGAGCCTGATGGGACCCGTATATGAGGAAAGTATCTTTCCTAAGTCTATTACCTTCTGCTTTGCCCTGTCAGACGTATAGGGGGGCGCGTCGAAATATACAGCGTCTAAATACACGCCGCGCCTTGCCACCATATAGCCTGCAACAGGGGAGTCGAAGCCGCCCGACAGAAGGAGCATTGCGCGGCCGTTGGTGCCTAAGGGGAGGCCACCGGCCCCCGGCAGGGTTTTGGAGTAGATGAAGACCTGGTCCCTTAGCTCCAGGTGAAGTACTTCCATAGGGTTATGGACATCGACCTTCAAGGAATTGAAGTTCTGAAGCAGCGCCTCGCCTATCTTTGCGTCCATTTCCATGGACTTCACAGGATATCTTTTATCTGCCCTCCTTGTATCCACCTTGAAGGTGAAGTTCATATCGTCTCCGTAAGTTTCCCTGAAATAGTCCACTGAGGCGGCTATGATGCCTTCGGGGCTGTGGTCAGTGACCTCCGTTACAGGTGAAATGCCCACAATGCCGAATACGTGGCTCAATGCCGCTATGGCATCCTCTTTGTCGAAGTCGGATGCGGCGCTTACAAAAATCCTGCCGTTGATCCTCTCCGCGGAAAAATCCCCTTCCACATTTTCGAGTTTTTTAAGTATGTCCAGCCGCAGCGCCTCCTCAAAGACATGGCGGTTCTTGCCCTTGACACCGATCTCTGCGTATTTTACAAGAAATGCTCCAGCCATTATTTCCTTACGAACCTCCTTAATTCCGGTATGAGCTCATGCAGGGCCTTCAGCGCATATTCCAGATCGCTTTTTTTTGTATGTATGCTGAAACTAAAGCGTATGGTTGAGTCCAGCGCCTCCTTTGGCGCGCCTATGGCCTTTAGTGTAGGTGAGACGGCGGGCTTATTGGAGGAACAGGCGCTGCCGGAGGAAACATAGATACCCTTATTCTCCAGAGCGTGCAGCAGTACCTCTGAGCGCACTCCATAGACAGAGAGGGAGACTATGTGGGGGGCTGTTTTTTCAGAGGGGCCGTTCACCTTTGTTCCGTTTATACCGCTTAAACCCCGGACAAAGAAATCCCTTAATTCAGAGAGTCCCAATAGCTTTTCCCTGTATTCGCTGTTTAATAGCTTAATAGCCTCGGCGAAGCCCGCTATGCCGGGCACATTCTCTGTTCCGGACCTTAAGCCATTCTGCTGTCCCCCACCAAATATAATGGGAGAGATCAGCACGTCCTTACTTTTATATAAGAGTCCCACGCCCTTAGGGCCATGGAGCTTATGGGCGCTGGCCGATAAGAGGTCTATGTGGGAGCGTGAGGGGATAAGAGGGAGCTTTCCGAAGCCCTGTATATCGTCTACATGGAATAAGCAGGCGGGATTCTTTTTTTTAATAAGTTCACCTGCCTCTGCCACAGGCTCTATGGTGCCTATCTCATTATTCACATGCATGATGGAGACCAGGATGGTGTCCGGCCTCAACTTGCTTTCCAGCTCATGAAGGTCTATAAGCCCGTCGCTGTCCACGGACAGTTTTTCCACCTCGTACCCCTGTTCCTTAAGGTAGTCCAGGGGTGCGGAGACGGCTGGATGCTCTATGGCAGTGCTTATGATGTGGCGCCCCAGCCTCTGGTGCTTTAAGGCTGCGCCTATTATGGCCATGTTGTCGCTCTCCGTACCGCCGGATGTGAAAAAAAGCTCTTTTTCACTGCATTTGAGATACTGGGCCAAAGCCTCCTTTGCGCCGGAAAGCCGCCTCTCCGCTTCAAAGCCTTTCTTATGAAGGCTGGAGGGGTTGCCGTAGTCTTCGGTAAAGACCTTTTCCATAGTATTCAGGACTTCCGGCAGTACAGCCGTCGTGGCCGCATTGTCGAGGTAGCAGTTTATGCGGCCCTCCCCGGCATGATTTTCTGATTTCCTACCTTCTTCTATCACTTTTCACGGCTCCACATATAGCAGTAGGCCTGTGTCCTTGCCGCAAAGGGCTCTTTTTTCAGGAGTTCCCTCATTTCGGCCTTTGTATACCAGGCGGCGGAGATTTCCTCGAAAACGGAGCTGCTCTCGTGGAAGGAGCCGCTGGCAGTGCCGACTATGCAGCGGTTTTTCTCATTGGAAAAGCCTATGGCACTGTAGCTGTCGAAGAGGATATCGTCTATGGAAACAAGGTCCAGCCCCGTTTCCTCTTTTAATTCACGCCGCGCTGCCTCTTCCACGCTCTCTCCCGGGTCTATTAGCCCTGCAGGGAAATTGTATACCCAGCCCCCTGCTGCCGGGCGGAATTCCCTGTCTACCAAGATCCTCTCATGGGCCTCATCCTCCATTATGAGGACTACTGCATCTATCAGGGGATTCCTTACATCAGTTAAGGTCTGCATATTGCCGTTACGGCTTATCATTTCATATATCTTGTCCTGACCGTCCGAGGTCTTGTAATATAGGTCATAGCGGGTGATGAATTTCCCGCTGTGTATGGTTTTTAACGACTTGAATTCCATATTGCTCCCTTTCTTTATAGCATTGGTTTTTAAGGCTATAGTATAACAATAAGAGGGGGACTTGTCACGGATTAAAGTAAGCAAGGTTTGACAATTTACAGGGCACTATAGATAATAAAAGAACTTAATGAACGAACTGATTTTTAGGAGGCGTGACATGGATCTGAATATTCTTGGAAAAAGGGCTAAGGAAGCCTCAGTGAAGATGGCAGCGGCTGATACCGAACTGAAGAATAGCATCCTGCGCTCTGCCGCAGATGCGCTTATTGCCAGAAGGGAAGAGATATTAAAGGAAAATGCCTTGGATGTGGAGGCTGCCAGGGAACAGGTGAGCCCCGCCATGCTGGACAGGCTCTCCCTGGACGAAAAAAAGATAATGGGCATGGCAGAAGGCTTAAATGAGATCGCGGAGCTTAATGACCCCGTGGGAGAGCTGATAGAGGAAATCAGGCGGCCGAACGGGCTCATTATAGAAAAGCGCAGAACCCCCTTAGGCGTGATAGGGATAATCTACGAGTCCAGGCCCAATGTGACGGCAGACGCCTTCGGGCTCTGCTTCAAAGCGGGGAACGCAGTGATACTTAGGGGCGGCTCTGATGCCATAAGGAGCAATGTCGCAATAGCCAGGGTGATAAGGGATGCCATCGGTGAAGGGGGATTGCCGGCAGACGCAATGCAGGTTGTGGAGGATACCACAAGGGAATCCGCAAAAGAGCTTATGCGTATGAAGGATTATCTGGATCTCCTGATACCCAGGGGCGGCGCAGGGCTTATAAGGTCTGTCGTGGAAAACAGCACTGTGCCCGTCATTGAGACCGGGGTGGGGAACTGCCACATCTATATAGACGAATCGGCAGATTCCGATATGGCGGTAAATATCACATTAAACGCAAAGACACAGCGCATGGGCGTGTGCAATGCGGCCGAGTCCATGGTCGTACATTCTTCCTGCGCCGATACCCTGAAAAAAATATATGCCGCGCTTAGGGAAAAGAATATAGAGCTAAGGGGCGATGAGAGGGTCAGGTCCATAATAGCGGAAGCTCTTGCCGCTACGGAGGAGGACTACGGAAAAGAGTACCTGGGCCCCTGCATTTCCATAAAGATGGTGGACAGCCTGGATGAGGCGATAGAACACGTGAACCGCTATACCACACATCATTCCGAGGCGATCATCACCGCGGACAGGGACAGGGCGGAACGCTTCTTAAAAGAGGTGGATGCCGCCTGTGTATACTGGAATGCCAGCACACGTTTCACCGATGGCTTTGAATTTGGTTTTGGGGCGGAAATAGGCATTAGCACGCAGAAATTCCACGCAAGGGGTCCCATGGGATTAAATGCCATCACTTCCTATAAGTATGAGATTTTGGGCAATGGCCAGATAAGAGAATGACTTTAAACATTCAAGGAAAGGCAGATCAAACCCTGATGGATAACTATTTGATAACATGGTTCTACGCCGAACATAAGGAGGATGAGAGCTTTTATCCGGCTGTAGGCGGGAGCAGCAGTTCCGAGGGCTTTCAGAATGTCTATTGGAGATGCGTGTATGACTTCTATATGTCGGCGTTTATCACGCAGGAGAGGGAGCTTAAATATCTATTCTTTACAAATGTGGAAGAAATCCCCCGGAATGTGGATGGGATAGACATAAGCGCTTTTTTCAAAAAGCATGGCATAGAAGTCATTAATTGTGACATCTCTTACAGGACACCCAAGGACTGGTTTTTCCAGTTCCGCAATCAGTTCTATGTATACGACATCATAAACCGGCTTAAGGATATTAAGGGGAGACATCTGCTGCTGGATTCGGACTGCTTTTTTACAAGGGATATAAGCGGCATATTCAAACGCATAGGGGAGAAGGGCGCTGAAGCCTATGCCGTCCCACATGGGGATGATTTCCCTATAAATGGGATTACCCTAAATGGAATGAGAAGGCTGTACAGGGAGTTCTGCGGGGAAAGAGGCCTTAAGGAGCTTGAGTACTTGGGAGGTGAGTTCATAGCCCTCACATCCGACAGTGCGGAAAGGGTCATGGAAGAGTATAAGAAGCTATGGGAGATGAATTATCAGAAGTACGAGAACGGACAGGAAAAATTGAACGAGGAAGCGCATTTCTGGAGCTTTTTATTCTATAAACTGGGCTTTGGGGAGCCGGAGGGGAACAGCTTCATAAGGAGGATATGGACAGCCGCAAGGCTAGATGACCTTAGGCAAAAGGATGCCGAGCTGGCCATAATGCACCTTCCGGCAGAGAAAAAATATGGTTTTAAGAAGATGTTTGCCTATCTCTCTGCTTCAGAAAGGACGAAGGAGGAATATATCAAAGAGCTT
>JAGBNO010000050.1 GCA_017634355.1 Lachnospiraceae bacterium | reverse complement strand
GCTGTATTTTTGTCCGAGAGGGCTGTTCAAAAATCAGGCGCATAGCGGGCTATGTAACTGATTTTTGAACAGCTCTATCGGGCAAAAAGACAAGCAGAATGTACAAGTTATTCTGTAACAGTTCCTTACTATTCAGAACCCTCTTGCATGAAGTCATTTTTGAAACAACGAGCTTGCTCGGTGCGGAAGGGGGGCTGCATAGATACCATTAACAGGAGGTTGAAAATGCCGGTATTTAAGAGTTTTTTACGGGAGCAATTGGAGCATCAAAAAGAGATTGAAGAAGCTATGGAAAGAGGAGACTATGAGAAAGCCAAAGGATTAATGATAAAGATGATAGAAAGGACACAGCAGGGGATAGAGGATAATTGAAATCTGTATACAGACAGGTTTGACTATTTGTAATATGTAGAGTAACATAATAGCTATATAGCAGTCTTCAGGGGAATAGAGGGCTACTATGGGGTACATACAGTGCGCTCCTTATAGAAGCGCAGGCTTTGCCGCTTTTAATGAAAAAAGCGGCGGATTGGGAGGTATTTTACATGAAGAAAATCATCAATGCAGTGGACCAGGTCGAGGAGCAGATGATCGAAGGCTTGAGGAAGGCCTATCCCAAGTATGTGAAGCGGGTGGAGGGCACAAATGTCATCGTCCGCGCCGAGAAGAAAGAGGGCAAGGTTGCGCTCATTTCCGGCGGTGGCAGCGGGCATGAGCCGGCCCATGCGGGATATGTGGGCAAGGGTATGCTGGACGGGGCAGTTCCTGGAGCTGTTTTCACATCACCTGCGTCAGACCAGGTTTATGAGGCCCTTAAAGCTGTTGCTACGGACAAGGGCGTCCTCATGATAATAAAGAATTACACCGGAGACGTAATGAACTTCGAGATGGCCGCCGACATGGCCAGGGACGAGGGCATAGAGGTGGAGCAGGTCGTGGTCAATGACGACGTGGCTGTTGACGGTTCCCTCTATACAGTGGGCCGCCGCGGCGTGGCCGGCACTGTCTTCGTGCACAAGATCGCGGGAGCAAAGGCGGAGACAGGGGCTTCCCTCGCCGAAGTAAAGGCCACCGCAGAGAAGGCCATAGCCAATATACGTTCCATGAGCATGGCCATAAGCCCCTGCACGGTTCCTGCCGCTGGCAAGCCCGGCTTTGAGATCAGTGACGACGAGATGGAGATAGGCATAGGCATACATGGCGAGCCCGGCACGCACAAGGACAAGATGAAGACAGCCGATGAGATAGCCGACCAGCTGCTGGACAAGATCCTCGCAGATATAGATTTCAGCGGCAGTGAAGTGGCGGTTATGATAAATGGCTGCGGCGCCACCCCGCTCATGGAGCTCTTCATTGTAAATAACCATGTGAATGATGTGCTTACACAGAAGGGCATAAAGGTATATAAGACCCTTGTGGGCGAGTTCATGACTTCACTGGAAATGGAAGGCTTTTCTATAACACTTATGAAACTGGATGACGAGCTGAAGAGCCTTCTGGATGCGCCGGCTGATACTCCGGCATTCAAGGAGATCTGAAAAATGACAGATAGTTCAAAGGTTTTGGATATTGTAGGGCATATAGGCGAGGCCATAAGCGAGAATGCCCAGTTTCTGACGGACTTGGATGCGGCCATAGGCGACAATGACCACGGGGTCAATATGGCCAGGGGCTTTAAGAAGGTAGAAGAAGATCTTCCGGGGCTTAAGGACAAGGACATGGGGGCTATATTCAAAAAAGTCGGCATGGACATAGTGTCTGCTGTCGGCGGTTCTTCCGGTCCTCTATATGGCACTGCCTTTATGAAGGCGGGAGCCGCCGTGGCCGGCAAAATGGAAATAGACTTGAACGACTTCCTAAAGATCATGGATGAGGCCATAAGTGGCGTGCAGCTGAGGGGCAAGGCCGAAAAAGGTGAAAAGACCATGCTGGACGCCATGATGCCTGCAAGGGATGCCATGAGGGAGGCGGCAGAAGCCGGAAAAGGCATTAAGGAAGTGCTGGATGCCGGAGTGAAGGCCGCTGAGGACGGCGTGGAATATACGAAAACCATTATTGCTACCAAGGGCCGCGCGAGCTACCTGGGGGAGAGGAGCATAGGCCATCAGGATCCCGGAGCCACTTCTTTTATGGTGATGCTGAAAGCAGTGGCGGACAAATATGAGGAATGAGTTATGGTAGGATTTGTGTTGGTTTCCCATAGTCAGAAGGTAGCTGAGGGCGTCAGGGAACTGGGGCTTATGATGGCTCCCGATGTGCCTGTAGAGGCCACTGGCGGCACTGATGATGGGGGCTTAGGAACCAGCTATGAGAAGATTTCAGCGGCTATTGACAGGGTCTATTCAGAGGATGGGGTCCTTGTCATGGTAGACATGGGCAGCTCCTGTATGACTACCGAAATGGTCATTGAGGACAGGGGGGATCCGAAGATAATAATGGTGGACTGCCCGTTTGTAGAAGGCTCTGTAGCGGCAATAGTCAGTTCTTCCTGCGGTTCTTCCCTTCAGGAGGCTAAGGCAGTGGCAGAGGAGGCCAGGGAAGAAAAGAAGTTTTAATAAGGGGATTGAAGTTGTGAGCGGGAGCTGCGTGAGTAGGCGCAGCTCCCTTTTAAATGGCTGCGGATAGTATAGGAAAGGGATTAAGATATTGCGCTATTGCGGATAGGCAGTTTCTAAATTCGTTTGATATAAATGTGGGAAAAATGATGAAAAAGACTTTAAGGAAATATCTGGAATTGTTCTCTGCATTTGCCATTGTAGGAGCCACTACCTTTGGAGGGGGCCTCGCCATGCTGCCCATACTGCAAAGGGAGATTTCTGAGAAAAGGAAGTGGGTCACAGAGGAGGAAATCGCAGACTACTATGCCATAGGCCAGTGCACTCCTGGCATTATAGCCGTCAATACCGCTACATTCGTGGGAGTTAAGCAGGCCGGAATATTGGGAGGGATCATAGCAACTTTAGGGCTCGTGACCCCATCGGTTATAATCATCTCACTGATAGCCGCTTTTCTTACGGGCTTTGCCCATATAGAAGCTGTGCGCCATGCCTTTAATGGGATAAGGGCGGCCGTATGCGCACTTATACTGGACTCGATTTTAAAGCTTAAGAAAAATGCCATTGAAGATATATTGAGCTGGGTTATTTTCATCATAATAGTTGCGCTCTCCTTATTTACTGACATATCCTCTGTGTATTTGATCGTAGCGTCGGGATTCGTTGCGTTTCTTTTGAAGGGGAGGAAATGATGCCTTTACTTTTGAGATTATACTTGGAATTTGCAAAGACAGGGCTTTTTTCCGTGGGGGGCGGCCTCGCCACGCTTCCCTTTCTCTATGAGATGTCCAGAAACACAGGGTGGTTCAGTACTCAGGATATTGCGGATATGGTGGCGGTATCAGAGTCCACGCCCGGCCCCATGGGCATAAATATGGCCACTTATGTAGGATTCAAGCTGGCAGGCCCCATAGGCTCTGCCATAGCTACCCTGGGGCTCATAAGCCCTGCCATTATAGTCATATTCATAATTTCCAAGCTGCTGCAGCGATTCAGGGATTCCAAGGCGGTAGAGGGGATTTTTGCGGGCCTAAGGCCGGCGTCGCTGGGCCTTATAGTTGTTGCGGGGATGGGGGTGGCTGAGATCTGCCTTTTGAATAAAGCCGCTTTTGCCACATCGGGGAAAATCGTGGACTTATTTAATATACCTCTGTGCGTGCTGGCCGTCCTGACTTTTGCGGCATATAGGAAATTCAAAATACATCCGGTCTTATACATAGCTATGGCGGCGGCGGCCGGAGTGATATTTAAGCTATAGACTACTAATTATGGGATTGTATAAAGTATGAAAATTTTGTAAAATATATGTGACCATAATCTTAGGAGCTGTTCAGAAATAACTTAGGAATTATGCGTAGGATTTTTCTCCGAGAGTGTCGTCCAAAAATCAGGCGCATAGCGGGCTATGTAACTGATTTTTGGGCGATGCTATCGGAGAAAAAGACAAGCAGAATCCTAAGTT
>JAGBNO010000049.1 GCA_017634355.1 Lachnospiraceae bacterium | reverse complement strand
GCATGAATATGGTAAGGACTGAAGATGAGTTCCGCGCTTTGGCAACAGAGTGTGAAAAGGAACTGGATGAGAAGCTTAAGGGCTTAGACGGGAAAAGACACATAGTGCTCTGCGGCGGGACAGGCTGCCTTTCCTCCCGCTCGGAAGAGATAGCGGAAAAATTCAAGTCAGTATTATCGGAGCGGGGGGCGGAGGAAAAGGCCACTGTCAACATGGTGGGCTGCTTCGGCTTCTGCTCACAGGGACCCTTTGTCAAGATATATCCCGAAGACACGCTATACAGGCTGGTCCAGCTCTCCGACGTGGAAGAGATAGTCGATAAGGACATCATAGGGGGAGAGGTGGTGGAGAGGCTTCTATATGTCGAGCCTTCCACGGGGGAAAAGGTGGTACAGCAGGACGAGATAAATTTCTATAAAAAGCAGCGGCGCATAGCCCTCCACGGCTGGGGGGTCATAAATCCGGAGCGCATAGAGGAGGCTCTGGGACAGCACGCCTTCGAGGGCCTAAGAAAGGCTTTCTTCATGACGAGGCAGAAGGTGGTGGATGTGATTCTTTCGTCCGGCCTCAGGGGCAGGGGCGGCGGAGGCTTCCCCGCGGGCAGGAAATGGAGGTTTGCGCTGGAGCAGGACTGCGATGAAAAATATGTGGTCTGTAACTGTGACGAGGGCGACCCCGGCGCATTTATGGACAGGAGCATACTGGAGGGCAATCCGCTTGCGGTGATAGAGGGCATGGTGATAGCCGGCTACGCCATAGGCGCGGCGGAGGGCTATTTCTATGTGAGGGCGGAGTACCCCGTAGCGGTCAGGCGCCTTCGCATTGCTATTAAACAGGCTGAGGAAATGGGATTCTTGGGCGACGACATACTGGGGAGCGGATTCCGCTTCCGCTGCCACATACGCTTAGGGGCCGGCGCCTTTGTCTGCGGTGAGGAGACAGCGCTTCTTAATTCTATCATGGGAAAGCGGGGAATGCCGAATCCGAGGCCGCCCTTCCCGGCGGTAAGCGGTCTCTGGGGCAAGCCCACCATAGTGAATAACGTGGAGACCCTGGCCTGTGTGCCATATATCTTAAGGAACGGGGCGGCCGCCTTTGCCTCTGTGGGCACTGAGGGCTCTAAGGGCACCAAGGTCTTTGCCCTGGGCGGCAATGTGAATAATGTGGGCCTCGTGGAGGTGCCCATGGGGACGACCTTGAGGGAGCTTATCTTCGACATAGGAGGCGGCATACCGGGCAACAAGCGTTTCAAGGCGATACAGACAGGCGGACCCTCCGGAGGCTGTCTTACGGAGGAATTTTTAGATGAGGCCATAGATTTCGACAACCTGGTGGCAAAGGGCTCGATGATGGGCTCAGGCGGCGCTATCATAATGGACGAGGACAACTGCATGGTGGACGTGGCGAAGTTCTATATGAACTTTATCTGCGACGAGTCCTGTGGCAAGTGTACGCCCTGCCGCATAGGAACCAAGCGCATCCTCGAAATCCTTACGAGGATCACTGACGGGAAGGGGAAGCTGGAGGACTTAGACGAGCTCACGGAGCTTACGGAGACCCTAAAGACCAATTCGCTCTGCGCCCTAGGGCAGACAGCCGCCAATCCCATAGTGTCTACACTGAAGCATTTCAGGGACGAGTACATTACGCATATAGTGGATAAGAAGTGTCCTGCCCATGTCTGCAAGAATCTCATGGAGTACCATATAGATCCAGACAAGTGCATGGGCTGCGGACTATGCGCCAAGGGCTGCCCCGTGGGCTGCATAAAGAGGACAGAGTATGTGGCAGAAGGGCATAAGCTGGCGTCCTTTGCCATAGACAGCAGCGTCTGCGTGAAGTGCGGGGCCTGTCTGACAGCGTGTAAGTTTGGCGCAATAGAGAAGATATGAGGAAGGAGGAGACCATGGCAAAAGTGCAGATACTTATAGAAGGCGCGCCCTGTGAGGTAGAAGAGGGAACTACCATCTTAGAGGCGGCAAGGATCAATGGCTATGAAATCCCCTCCCTTTGTACCTATAATCACGGCGAATGCAGCCAGGGCTCATGCAGGGTGTGCCTCGTGGAGGCGACAGGGGCCAGGGGGCTCGTTGCCAGCTGTGTATATCCTGTCTCTGAGGGCATGGAGATAAAGATTTCTTCCCCTAAGGCCATGGAGGCCAGGAGGAGGAGCGTGGAGCTGCTGCTGTCAAACCACAATCAGAACTGCCAGCAGTGCGAAAAGAACGGCAAATGCGAGCTATTGCATGTGGCAAAGATCACAGGCGCGCGTGAGGGAAAATACCAGGGTGAGCATAATGAGCCAACGCTCGACACCCTGGCCCCAGGGCTAATCAGGGACAGTTCCAAGTGCATACTCTGCGGGCGCTGCATAGAGCGCTGCAAAAATGCGCACGGGCTTAGCATACTGGGATTTGAGAACAGGGGCTTCCGCACCTTTGTATCCCCGGCGGAGAATAGAAGCTTTGCCGAATCCCCCTGCCTGCAGTGCGGCCAGTGCGTGAATGTCTGCCCTACGGGCGCACTCATGGAGCACTCTGAGATAGACAGGGTTTATGAAGCCCTGCGTTCGGGTAAACATGTCATCGCCCAGGCGGCCCCTGCCGTAAGGGCAACTCTGGGGGAGGAATTCGGCTATCCGGTTGGAACCGCGGTCACAGGAAAGATGATAGCGGCCATGCGGCGTCTGGGCTTTGAACGTGTCTATGATGTGAATTTCGGAGCGGACGAAACCATAATGGAAGAGGGGGCGGAGCTACTTGACCGCCTGCAGCACGGCGGCGTGCTCCCCATGATCACGTCCTGCTCACCGGGCTGGGTAAACTATGCGGAGTATAATTATCCTGACCTCCTTGACCACTTAAGCAGCTGCAAGTCCCCCCATGAGATGCAGGGGGCAACTATAAAGTCCTGCTGGGCCGACTCCATGAAGATAGACCCCAAGGATATTTTCGTGGTATCCGTGATGCCCTGCACGGCAAAGAAGTTTGAGAAAGAGAGGGAGCAGCTAAAGACTAATGGACTTCCTGACGTGGATGCCGTCATCACTACAAGGGAGCTCGCAAAGATGATAAGGCGGAGCGGCATAGTCTTTAAGCGTCTTCCTGATGAAGATTGGGATACGGATCTCATGGGCGACTATTCAGGCGCTGCCGTTATATTCGGAGTGACGGGGGGAGTTATGGAGGCGGCCCTTCGGACTGTCTACCACAGCGTGACAGGAGAGGAGTACGGCCCCATAGAGTTCACGGAAGTCAGGGGGCATGACGCAGGAGTGAGGGAGGCCACCATAGAAGTGAAGGGCACGACCATACATGTGGCCATAGCCTCCGGAATGCGCTCTGCGAAGCCTCTCTTAGACGAAATACGTAAAGGGCAGTCACGTTACCAGTTTATTGAAATCATGGGGTGTCCCGGCGGCTGCATCAACGGAGGCGGACAGCCCTACATCAAGCCCTGCTTCATGGAGAATGAAGAGCCCGACATCCTCGACACCTATAAGGAGAAAAGGGCGAATGCGCTTTACAGGGAGGACGAGGGCAGGCCTGTCCGCCAGTCCCACAATAATCCCGACATCATAGCCCTCTACAGGCGTTACCTCGGAGAGCCCAATTCCCACAGGGCACATGAACTATTGCACACTTCTTACGCAGGGCGCACCGGATTTAAGGAGATTGGGGATTAAGGGGCTATGTGAATGAAGCCCGGCAAAAGAGCCCCATTCCATATATCAGGGGAATGGGGCTCTTTTTATTGCAGTGTGGCAATTCCTGAGGTTTTTATTTTCAATAAGAGGGTACAAACCACCGCCTTTAGGCGGTCGCATCAGCGCCATCCACTACTCCTCTTTTTCCTCTTTTTCTTTGGGCTCGCTCACCTGGGCCGGTATCACCGCCGTGCCGTAGAAATTGTTAACGCCGGTAAGGATTATGCTGTTATCGCTCACTGTGGCCGCATAGTCCCCCTTGCTGCCCTTCTGGGGCTTTAGCTTTACTGCCTTTGAGCCGCCTGAGTACTTTAGGCCGCTAAGCTTTATCTTGCCATTCTTGACAAGGGCCTTCTTCACGCTGAGTTTCGACTCTATAAGCTCCGCAGGCAATATGGAGAAGGAAAAGCTCTTTCCCTTGAAAGCCGCTTTCAGTGCCTTATTCGCCTTTCCTTTCCAGGTCAGGGTGAAGCTGGGGGCGCTCTTTCCTTTGTAGCCGTTCACATACTGGTTATTCTTGAATTTCACCTTATATCCGCTGCTTATGGTCTCAGTCACGTTCTTTATAATGATGACCTCCACATCAGCAGCCTTGCTTTTTCCTCCCCTTCCTCCGGCTTCTATATGCTTGATGCCGTTATAGGATACGGCTTCCGTGTATTTCACCACATAGCTGTCTTCCCCGACATTTATGGGATCTGAGATTATATATCCATCGTTTTCATCTTTGGTCGCTGTTTCATTCGGAATTGTGGGATCTTTGTGGCTGCTAGTGGCATAGCTTATCTTCTTAATAGTATAGGTAGCTGAAGCCTCTGCCTGATCATAGCCCGTCCTCTCGACCCTGACATTTATTGTAACGGTATCGCCAGGCACCCCGCTTATGGCTATGATGCCGCTTCTTCCCTTGAAGTGCTTTAATTCCGTATGTGAAGGATCCCTCTTGTATTCATCCCATGAAGAAGCCGCTTCGCCTTCCGCATTTAACTCTGCAGGGTCTGCAAAATCTGTGCCTTCAGCACCAACAGTTTCTTCGCTCGCCACATCAGGCTCTTTGGTATCTGCAATTTCTGCGTCTTCTGCCTCAATGGCTTCTACAACCTCTGCATCAGGCCCTGTAGCGTCTGCAATATCTGCGCCATCCGAACCAACAGTTTCATCGCTTTCTGCATAAGGCACTGCAATATCTGTAATATCCGTGCCTTCCGCACCGACAGTTTCTTCGCTCACTGCATCAGGCCTTTCAGTATACGTAATTTCAGCACCTTCTGCCTCAATGGCTTCTGCATTCTCTGCATCATGCCCTGCAGTATCAGTAATTTCTGCGCTTTCCGCCCCAACAGTTCCGCTGCCCTCTGCTGGAATTCCGGAATTGTTCTTCCAGGGCTTGCTTCCGTCCAGAGTATAATAGACTGTTGCATCATCCATGAGGCCGTCCAGATTAGTAAGGCTTAGGGTCACGGTGTTATTATTATCTACGGTGCTGCTTGTGGGGATTGAGAATGAGGGCACCGGCACTGCGGTCTTCCTGAAAGCCTCGCTGGTTTCTAATGCCTGGTCTGCCGTCATTACTACTCCCGCATAGCTTGTAAGCTTATTTCCGTTATCCCCGCCGCCTATGGCGCTATTTGCGGATATGGTGAAGTCATAATTGTCTCCTGATGTAAGAGTATCTGTAGTTAACATAACTGTGCGGGCATATTTTGGGGCTTTATTTCCTGACCCATAATTTATATTGTCAGGGGCTGCTTCTTCGTCTAAAAGTTTAATTCCAGTTATGTTAACCTCATGTCCATTCGAATCAGTAATATGGAAATTGTCTTTTACAAGTCCCGCTTTATCCACACCAGTCTGCATATACTTATTGAATGTGACATATATCTCGCCCTTGCCCTCGCTGTTTACCTTGAAAAGGGCTTCCTCTGCCTGTGGAGGCTCCTTGCTCACCAAAGGTATGTTCACATCCAGCTGCTCCGGCGCCACCGGAAGCCACTTTTTAGTACCGGTTCCCGCCACCGAAGCCTTGTCTTGGCTGCTGTCGCCGCCGTTCCAGGTATTCTCTGTATAGGATACATAGCCCGGCTTCTCCGCTGTTACGTACCAGGCCCCGTCAGCCACGAACCACTGGTAGAAGCCGTCCTCTTTCGTTATCTGCACGGGATCGTTCGGAACTATGTCCTGACTGTCGGGAACGGTAGCTGTTGAGGCTTCAGCTGTCAAACCATTATTATTGCTAGGCACCGTTCCTATCGGAATCAGCGTTCCCTTTCCATTAGCTGAATTATCCGCATTATACTTAGGCGTCCACTTCCCGCTGCCGCTCGAATCGTTGTTGCCGTTGGTGTATAGCGACACCCTGGCCCCTTCCACGGGATTTGAGAGCACTGCCTCATATACTATGCCTGAAGGGTCCGCAATAGACTGCATCCTGACATCATTTGAAGGAGGCGCCATCGGCCTGAAGCCGTCTGCGTAGAATTCCCTCATTCGGGAGATATACTGAAGTTTGAATATATTTACCATATCTCTGAGCCTGCCCTGCCTGGAGTCGTCAAAGACGCTGAGGACAGAGCCTATACAGCCTGCCATTGCGCTTCCTATCAGTCCTCCTGCCACCAGGGCTCCACCTATGGGATTCATCTTTTCGGGCGTAGGCACCAGGGCTATCAAGGCCGTTGTCCCGGCACCGGCATTTACCCCGCTCGTAAAGTCGGACTGCACTTTGGCGCTCCCTGCCTCATTGGAAAGGGTGTTCAGTTCGTTCAAAAGTTCCTTGCAGCCCTGGAGCCTCTCTGCGGCATTGGGGTTATTCTTTCCCTCTCCCCTGGTATAATAGTCAATGGCATTTTCTATCACCTGCCGCAGCTCCTCCAGCCCCGACTCGGATACAGCGCCGTTGGAGCCAAAAATGGAGCCTAGGCTAAAATATTCTGTCCCCAGCCCTTCAAAAGTGTCTACATACTTATTGTTCTTCTGTATCATGTCAGCCAGTTTCATTGTCTTTCTATAGACCACGAAACCCTTTTCATTGGTGACAGTGAGCATGGCCATGGCCTTCGGGCAGTAATTCGAGACCACCTTTCCTACTGTCCTCATGCCGCTTAGGGCATTGAAGGCTCCGCTCACATAAGTGCCAGTTGAGACATGTTCCAGATTTATGCCGTACTGGAAGCCTGTGTAGCCTCTGCTCGTGACCTGGCTTTCGCCTGAGCCGCCTTCCCTTTCCGCCGTAATGCCCTTTAGTTTCAGAGTGTCGCCGGAGCTATTTAGCTTCAGTGCGCTTTCAGTACTATTTATATTTATGGTACCGGCTTTCGGGCTCCAGAGGTTTAAGTTCAGCGCAAAGCCATCGGTATCTATGGGCACCACTGCGCCCTTACCGCTTAAGGCGAATTGATGCCTTATCCAGACATCGGCTCCCTCACTATTCTTCATACGCATGAGCTGTACCCCCAGCATGGAGCAGAGGCTGTTATTTTTTATGCTGTCTACAAGCGCTGAAGGGGCTATGCGGCTGCCGTCCTGCTTAAAGTAGCTGTAGCCTGAGTAGACCACCATTTCACTAGGTTGAGTGTTTTCTGAATCAGTGCCTGATTCAGTCTCTGATATTGTGCCTTCTTTCACATCATAATTTATTGTTTCTTTTTCATAGCCCATGGAAGTGAGGCTGGCCTCGTCCACGCCTAAGCCTCCGCCCTCCAGCCAGTCAAAGCATTCCGTGGCCGATACGTATGTGTCTTCATTCTGAGCCTTAAACTTCTTTTTAGCCTCTTCCAGGGTATCCCAGCCTTCTATTCTGAAGCCTCCTTCAATGCCACTAATAGCTTTAAAGTCTGCTTTTGCGTTGTCACTTTCTTTTACCAGGGCCACAAGCTTATTCATGCTGAGCGTTTGCTCATTATACTCTGTTTGATCTTTATAACCCTCAAGTTTTGTCTTATCATCGCCTAATTCTATAACATAGCTTTGCCTATAATTGCCTTCCATTTCGGACTCTATATAGGCCTCAGGCTGGAAGAGCACCTGCACGCCTGTGGGGAAGTCTGTGCCGTGGAGGAAGAGCCCGCTCTTGAAAGTATTGCCGTTATCGCTTTCAGCAGGGATTATCACATAGCCCCCTTTTGTCTCTACCTTAAAGAAGACCTTGCCCGTATGCAGCTTTCCGTCCTCACAGGCCATCTGGAAGCTCTTTAATTTATTCCCATTTGTTATCTCTGCACTGTAGACAGCTCCCATGCCTCCGGTATAGACCGTATAGTTCTTAAGGGCGCCCCCGGCTTCTATGGTCAGATAGCGCTTTAGATCATCCTCAGTCTTCAGGCTTGAGGAATAGCCAAAGTCGTACCTCATGCCGACGGTTTTAAGGACTGATCCTTCTGTTTCGGGTATGCAGTACAGTGTCTTTGTAATACCGTTTCCCGCGGTTTCAGAGCTAGTTGCGTCTCCTGCCTTCTCTGCCCTTATTCTATGCATGAAGTTTCCGCTGGAGAGCACAAAGCTCCCGGTATATTGGCCCCAATGGTCTGCAGTGACCACTGCAACTAGCTCGCCGTCGTCATATATATTCACTTTGCTGTCGCGGCTTGCGGTGCCGCTGAAGTTTACAATAGGAAATTGAGGTTCGGTTTTATTGCCGGTCCATGACACCTCTTTTGGAATATTCAGGGTAAAGCCACCCTCTATGCGGTAAGCCCTGGTGCACAGTGTCTGACTGCTCATACCTAACGATAAGTAAGCATTATCATAGTCGCCGTACACACTATCCGCGCGCATCTTAAGCTTATAAGGCGTAGGTTCTTTTATTACGACATTTTCTATACTGTACTCTCCGCTGTCTTCGACACCTCGAAGCTTAGCCTTATCCGTCACATCCCTGCCGCCTAATATTATCTGGTAGACCCCTTTCGCATTTAATTCCAGCTCCTTAATCTCATTGCCCGCCCTGGGATATATGGTGCCGGCTACTTCGAATTGCTCCCCGCTTCTGACAGTCTGGGGCATATTGATAGTGGCATAGAAAACGCTGTCATTCCTTGGAACTGTCTTATCTTTTATTTCGTAAACTTTATCATTGGAAATCTCCACATTTTGTATTGTAAGGGCTTTTGTATCATCCAGATTCAGGCTGGGATGGGATCCGTTTGCCAGAACTACCGTATATTTGCCTGTCGGCAGCAGCTGCTTTCCATTTTCTTCGTTCAATGGATATACAATAGCATTGTCTTTATAGGCACGGCAATTAACGCTCGCCCAGCCGTCAAGGGAGGAATAGTCCAAAACACCGTAGTTTTTCATGAAGTCCGGCGCTTCGCCGGAATTTAGATCTACATATTGGTTATCTTTACAATTATATACTTTTATTCCTGAATCGTTTTTTAGCCCATACAATAGATAGACACCATTTCCGCTATCGTCTGTTCCCAAATAATCATAAGAGGGGAAAGCATATCCGATGAAACGGGGCTTATACAGCTCTCCAAGGGTTTTGATGCCGCCCAGCTTTACGGTCGCACACTTGCCGCTATAAGATGTCATTTCAAAATTCCGTGTGCCAGTTCCATTACTATCCAGGGATACAACATATTGAGATTCTTGGTTATCTGCTGGACTATAGCCATACATATTTACGGCAACTGTCACGCTTTTCTGTGTGTCATTAGTCACAAAGCCTGAAAGGGTATATTTCCCATCCTTATTTGTAGCTGTGGTCTTCGATATTATTTCGCCATTACTTAAGCGCTGGGTGCCGGTGACGCTGGCGCCTATCACATAGTTAGATCCACTTTGGGTATTCGTATCAGTTACTGTTCCGGTGATTTTTCCGTTAAATGTATATACACTTAAAGTGATACTTATAGTACCTTCGTTGGAAAAGATTACTTTATTCGAAGCAACTGTCGTGGTATATTTCTTACTTAAAGCATTATCACTCAGCCATACCTCAGCGGAAACATCTGCGGTCTGATTTACTCCTTCTCCATTGCGCAGGCGGTATATCTTTTCGTTTCTTCCATTTGTCTGTACGGTATTTGTGGCGGCTATTGTATTATTGGATTTTAATAATACTGATGCCTTATTGACTACATTATCGTTTTCGGCGTTTACCTCCTTAATGCTGTACTCCCGTATATCATCAGCCCCCAGCTTCGGCACTTCCCTGGTGCCACCAGCACCTGTCGTAACATCCGTTATGTACTCTGTATTCCCAAAAGCAGTGCTGCGCACGAGTTTGAGCATATTTATCCCATTTGCCTCATCAGCGTCCTTAAGGGCAAAGGAATATGAATTAGTCTCGCTTACTGAGGCGTTGTCCCTTTTGCCCTTCACCTGTCCCAGAAGCGTATAGCTTGACCCATTGTTTTTACTGTAATAAACGCTGGCATATTCCTTGTCAAATAGCCCCGTCACCTGAAATATTACTGCCGGCCGCACCGTGATACTATAAGTACGGGACTTTGGCTGATGATTATCCTTTGATACTGTGACATTATATCTATAAGT
>JAGBNO010000048.1 GCA_017634355.1 Lachnospiraceae bacterium | reverse complement strand
TTGCAGTAATTGAAGCGGTCAGCCTAAACGGAGAAAGAGACGGTTGGTTGCGGAATAGAATTATTCGCTTTTCTCCGACACCTTATGAAGCTGATGTGGCATAAGGACTAGGGATTTCAACCGCACAGGTGGAAATTTTTTTCGAGGCGCGGGCTGGGGGGCTGTTTATATCCTTAGCCTGGAAAAATCTGTCTTTTCGCTTAAGACACCGGCAATGCCCCTAAGCCCTTCCTCATCCTCTGCCGTAAAACGGTCCTTTTCGGGGCTATCTATGTCAAGTACTGCAACCGCCTTTGAAAGGGAATGCAGGGGAAGGACTATCTCAGACTCCGATGCCGCATCGCAGGCAATATGCCCCGGAAACTCGTGCACATCCCTGACCCTCAGCACCCTGTCTTCCAACAGGGCAGTGCCGCACACCCCTTTTCCGGGCTGTATGCGTATACAGGCGCTCTTCCCCTGAAAAGGGCCTATGAGGAGACTCCCCTTATCCAGCAGATAAAAACCCGCCCAGTTTATCCGTGGCAGGGCATCGAAAAGCAGGGCTGAAACATTGGAAAAAAGCGGCACAAAATCATTTTCCGTCTCAGCATATTGACTCACCTGTTTCTTAAGTAATTCATAATCCGTTTGAGACATATCACAGTCCTTTCTTTTTTTACTCTAAAAGTCTCACACCTTTGCACAACAAACCGCAAATAAAAAGACGATATGTTGTGCAATATCGATAAATCCTTAATGCCTTTTATTTATGGCTGTGCCCAACATCTTAAGGCATGGTGATTTACCATCACTCTTCTATTCTTAGCTTTACTTCATACCCTGCCATTTTATCTAAAAATTCCTTTCCAGTACAGTAGGAATCTGCGGCAAAAATATTTGAAATATACGCTTGCCTATGATAAAGTGGGCGCATGCAGGCAAATATATCCATAAGATCCAAAAATAGAATTGCCCTATTCCTCCCGCCCCTCATAGTAATGCTGATATTTCTGGGGGTGCTCTTTTCAAAAGGCATCTTCCCATTCGGCGGCTACCGCATAGACTACTACGACATGGGGCAGACCAATGTGCCGCTATACTATCATATCTGGGACTTCCTCCATGGGAAAAGCCCGCTCTTCTACGACTGGTACATAAACGAGGGGCAGAATTTAAGCATGGGAAGCGCCATACAGTGGAATATCTCCCCTTTTAATCTATTCTTTCTCTTTATTCCAAGAGAAATGGTATTAAAGAGCCTGTCCATCTATATGGGGCTGCACCTTGCGGCCATGTCCTTCACCATGGGCTATTTTCTGAATAAAACTGTTCCGAAAGCCCCGGCCGCCCTCAGGGTAGCTGCGGCCATATCGTACGGGCTCTGTGGCTTCACCCTGACCCATTATACCATACCCACATACCTGGACAGTTCAGTATTCCTGCCCCTCCTCGCACTCTCCCTCTACCGCCTCTTAAAGGACGGAAAGCCTGTTTTCTATATGCTGATGCTGGGATTAACTGTTGCGATGAGTTATTACCTTTCATTTATGCACCTGCTTTTTTTGCTGCTGATATCTGCAGTCTGGATATGGGTTGTAATTCCCGGCAAAACTAATAATGATATTCGTTCCGACCGGGCTCTGAAGCTGGGTCTCTCTACCCTGGGCGGCCTGCTTCTGTCCTCCCCTATGCTTCTCCCCGCCATTTTCCAGATGGGGCTCTCCTCCCGTTTCCAGTCCAACTTAAACGGCGGCCTAATGTCAACACTCATATCCATCCTCAGCTCTATAGGAGCGGATGAGTACTATGTGAAGGGCTGGCAGCTCTATGGCATGGAGCTTTTTTTGATAATAATCCTTATAGGGATAATCAAGTTAAGGAAAGAAAAGAGGCTTAATATCTTCCTAATCTCCCTCTGCTTCATACCCTGCGCCCTGATCCCCTTCGAATCAATAAACATACTCTGGCACTTTGGCACCTACTACCACTACCCCATACGCTGCGGCTACCTCATACCATTTTCAATACTAACTGTGGCCACAGCTTATGGCGGCAGGATTTTCTCCAATACCCCTTTTGCCAAAGGAAGCAAAAAAAGATACAGCATTCTTATAATAATAGCCTCAGCCATGGCATTTGCGCTATTATATTTTATGTTAATGTTTTATGTTAATCATAATCCATGGACGGTACAGGAGCTCTTCAAGCTTTGGCTTATTTTTGCGGCCGTATTCAGCCTCGTCTATTTATCGCTGCTAACTCTTCCCCTGTTTGCCGCCGCCCTTCCCCTGCTCCTTATGGAGCTTATACTGGGGGCCTATATAGGCTACGGCAGGCCCCACTTCACCGACAGATTCTTTTCCGACCCTGAGCAGTCCGGAGACTATGTGCAGGCCGCCATGGAGCTAAAGTCTCTCCTGCCGGAACCCGATAGTGGCACTGCCCTGCTGCGCCGCATAAAGAACCCCGATACAGACCTGAATACCAATTACGGCATGGTCCTGCGCCGTCCCACTGTCACGGGCTGGGCCAACACCATTACCTTGTCCCAGCAAAAAAGTGCTGAGAAGCTGGGCTATGGCACACACTTCATGCGTATTCTGGATTCGGGCGGCACTGTATTCACGGACTCTTTATTGGGAATATCTGAAATAATCACACGGGTAAGTCATCTGGGAGACTATCCCTTCTATGAAAAAAAGGGTGAATATGAAACTTCATACGGCAGTTATGCCCTCTACGAAAATACAGCCGCATTTCCCTTAATCACAGCAGTGCCAGGCAAAATAAAAGCTCTTGACTTAAAAGACATAAGCCTGGATAAGGCCCACAACAGCCTCTACAGTGCCCTAGGCGGAAATGAGCCTGATTTTGCTATTCTGATAGGAAAGGAAAAGGACGGAAATAAAAATAGGACTATAAGCATAGAAGGACAGAAGGCCCTTTATCTGATAAAAGGAAAATCAGATGAAATCCGCGTGAACGGGGAGGCCGTCCCCGTACCCACCATAGGCGACATGGATAATAAAAGCTACCCCGCCTGGTTCAATAATAGCCTCATCTATTTAGGCAGTTTCAAGGATGAGGCCATATCCATAGACTGTCCTGCCTCCTCCAGGCTCCTTATGCTGGACCTTAAAGCCCTGAAAGACTTAAGCGGCAGCTTAAATGCCCCAGGCCCTTTCACAGGCAGGAATATTAAAACTGAAATGCGCTCGCTATCCTTCGAGATAAATGGCAGCACAGAGAGAGACATGGCACTGCTGCCGCTGCATGCTGACCCCGGACTTTCCTGCTCTGTCAACGGAAAGAAGACATCCATCTACGACATTGGAGGCTTGCTCACTCTTATCCCCTTAAGTCCTGGGATAAACAGCGTAGAGCTTTCCTTCATTCCGCCCGGCCTCATACCCGGCATAGCTTTAAGCTGTATTGCCGTCCTTGCGCTCCTTTTCTATATCTTTTTATATAAAAAAGCCGCATCATCTAGCACTTCGCGCTCGGCGACGGGCGTTCGCCAAGACCCCTGCCCCCCGTGCGGGCACGGGGCAGGACCTTTGGCCCATTGCCTGCACAAAATATTCCGGGCAGTCCTGGCCTTGCGACGGCCGGTTTACGCCGCAGTGCTTTTCACATTCACTATTATCTCTGCAATGGCATGGCTCTGTTTATATGTAGTGCCTATCGGATTCTTTGTAGTACACAAAATATGCAAAATGCTATAGCAGACGGATAAAAAGGAACGCAAACATTCTATAAGATTAGCGTTTTCATTCATATCCATTTGCTTATCCTCCGAAAGTAAATTCTTGGTTAACTATATCAAATATCTGCAATATTTGCATTTTCTCTTTTATTATACTATCCCATCTTTAACACTTACTGATAGTCAAAGAGCCGCCAAACCCACGTACTAAGGGGATTGGCGGCTTATAGCTTATATGCAAAAGTGTTGTATATTTACCCTACTGCAAAATTTTCTTTATTTTCTTTCCA
>JAGBNO010000047.1 GCA_017634355.1 Lachnospiraceae bacterium | reverse complement strand
GCGCTCCTGAAGAAAGCCTTGCAGTCATCTCCTCCGCTCTCGTACCTCTCCATGGCTACAGGCGACCAGTAGGCGAGGAAGGTATTCTTAAAGGTCAGGAGCAACACCATTATCTTCATGGCGGCGCTATATATGCCTAATTCCCCATAATCCGCCCATAGCTTCAGAGCCACTCTGTCGCAGGAGGACAATAGCCACTCCATCAAGAGGACGAATATAAAAGGAATGCCATAGAGCAGGAGTTCTTTTAAGGGGTAGCCCTCTGCCGCCTGAGGATCGCTTCTTGCGGCATCCTTATCCCCCTCCGGTGAGGTAATTGCCTCCTCATCCTCTGCGCCTTTCTTAGTTTTTCCCATGAAGAAATAGCGAAGCAGCAGGAAGAGCGTAGTAGAGCCCCAGGACAGGGTCATGGCATAGAGCACGACCCTGAAGTCGTCATGCAGGAAATGAAATGCCACAAAGATAAATATAATATTCAGGACTTTCTGGGCTATATTGATATTGGAGTAGAGCTTCCCATTCTGCTGCATACGCACATCCAGGAATAAAAAGCGCTCCAGCACGGAAATAAGCGTATAGGCCGCGACCAACAGGCTTACATCTATGCCCGACACTCCAAAGAGAAAGCCGTTCACCCTGCCTGCGGCCACAAAATACACAAGGAGCAAAAGCCCTATTATGCAGAGGGCAGGGGCTATGCACTGCCTAAGGAGCTTTCTCCTGTCTATGCCCTTTTTGTAATAATAGCGTATATAGGCCTGGTCCATGCCCATTATGGCGAATATATATATACAGGACACCGCAGTCTCAAACATCCCCGTCCTGCCATATTCTTCCGTAGACATGAGCCTAGTGACCAGGGGGGTCTGTATGAAGCCTAAGAGCAGCACTACGAAATTCCCGTAGAAATAGCTTAAAAAGCCGCTAAAAGCCCCTTTTGCCTTTTTTTCTTTCGATTCTGCCATAAAATATGATTAAGTAAGGTCAAAACTATGTTTTTTCAAATCGGGCTAGTGTTCCGTATCCTTCCCCAGTATCGCATCATACAGCCTTAGATGCGCCCTGTGGTAAGCCTCCATGGTATAGTTTTCCCTATAGCGTTTAAAAAAATACTCCTGCTCACTTTTCAGCAGTTCTTCATTCTCATAGACACCCTTAACATAGGCCACGGCCTTTTCCAGATTGTCCTTGGAATAGATATTCTCATCCTTCCCTATGACCTCAGGCAGGCCGCCTACGTTGGTAGCGAGCACTGCGCATTTCCTGCTCATGGCTTCCACGGCCGCCTTCCCGAAGGACTCAAAGCTGCTCGTCATAATAAAGAGATCCAGCCCATAATAATAGCGGCTCATCTCCTCCTGAGAAAGATCCTCCTCGTAAATAAGCCCGTCCTCAGGCAGTATCTCACGAAGCTTTATTTTTAGGCCATCGGCCTCTGCCCTGTCTCCCTTCTCGAAAAGAGAGAGCACCAGATGCACCTTAAAGGAGAGGCCCGCAGCCTTTAAGCCTTCTACAAGCACCGGCACAAAGGGCCAATCCTTTTCCACGCAGATCCTCCCTGCAAAGCCTATGGTAAAAGCACCGCCCCTCTTTTTCTTCTTCTCCTCATAACTTTCAAACATTCCGCCAATAGTATTTGGGATTACCATGAGTGGCCTTATGTCAGTATTCTTTTCCCAAAGAGCCCTGTTCCGCTCCGTTGTGGTTATGAGCATTTTCCCCTTTTTCAGCACGGGGAACATGAAGAACTGCGAACGCTTCCTATAGCCATAGTACATTCCCCTGTCCGTATAGATATAGGGAATATGGGGAAACAGGCCTCTGATAAAGCCGTATGTGATAAGGGATTCCGACATCTCTATATGTATAAGGTCAGGCGCTTCCTCCTTTATTATCCTCTTAAAAGCCCCTATACGTAAAAGCAGGTTTTTGAGCCTGCTTTCCCCCATGGGATAGGCCAAGATACGGAAAGGATAGTCAGATGCCTTCTTTTTAAGCAGCTCCGGACAGGCCACTACCGGCTCGTAGCCGCTTTCCCCATCCTCTAAGAGGGACCTGCATATATATTCCGTGGAAAGCTGGGCTCCCCCCGGCAGGTCTATGGGATATTCCATGAGATAGAGTATCTTTTTCATTTGAGTGATTCCCCAAAGGCCCTCATATAGAGGAGCGGGCAGGGCGACAATGGCCCTGACTCATATACCAGTCTTTCACCGCCCAGCTTACTCTCTGACAGCGCTATCAGGCGTTCTGCCGCCACCCTGGGATTCCAGCTGTCCTGCATATTCCTGTATGCAGCCTCCCCCATTTTCTCCGAAAGCTCCCTGTTTTTTAAAAGCGTTCCAAGCTTCTCTGTCAGCATGGACAGGTCTCCGCTCCTAAAAATAAAACCGTTTTTTCCGTCCTCTATTAAAAAGGGGGAGGCTCCGGCCGCATGGCTTGCAACGACTGCGCAACCGGCGGACAGCGCCTCATATATAACTGAGCCCCAGCCCTCCAAGTTGTTACTGGTCATGACAAAGATATCTGCCCCCTCCATCTCGCGCCTCGTGTCCTCAGGGCTTAAGAAACCTTTGAACTCCGTGCGGTCCTTTAGCCCCTCTCTGTCTATCATATCCTTAATGCCCTTGAGCTCAGTCCCATCCCCCACGAATTCCAGAGAAAAGCCCATGCCCTGTTTTTTCAGGGCGGTGGCGGCCCTTACCATTAGGTCCGGCCTCTTAAGCTTCAAAAAACGCCCCGCCCAGAGCACCTTCATAGGCTTATTCCCGCTTTTCAGCTTAGAAAGCTCCTCGAAGCTTTTCTTAACTTTTTCCGGAAAGTATCCGAATTTATAGCACTTGCCCTCGTATGACTTTAGGAAATGATAGTCGGAGCTGCAGTAGGCGCCCGCCGCCAGAATATAGAGTTCCTTATGCCTATTCCTGAAATGGTTATGGTAAAATTTATATGCGAGGTGCGGCACCAGCACCTTCCACCTCCCCTCCTTAAGAGGTCTCTCAGAATAGCGGAAAGTTAGCTTATTTAATTTAAGCCTCTCCTCTATCAGAACCTCAGGGGCTGTGCCCATAATGACCACATCGCTCTCCCTGCCAAGTGCCATAGCCTTATCCCAGTCTGTACGGGACAGATGGCTCTTTAACACGTAGGAAGGAGCCTGCCGCTCCCAGCCCATTTTCGACCGGAAGCCCTCCATGGGCTCTGTCTCTACAAAGGTGAAGCCATCTTTAAGCCTCTCTGCGAAAGCATTGCATAATGCCTCCTGATGGTGGTTAAAATAATTTGAAAAAAATGTCAGACGCAATGTATCATCCTATACTAACAAGAACTTCAGCACTTCAAAACCCACGCACTCAAAGATATAGAAAGGGCTGTAGCCATTCTCCCTGTATATCCTGTAGCGGCGCTTAATCCTCGGCAGCACTTCATGCAGGGGAATCCTATTACTCACGCCGCCCATCTGAAAATTCGCAAGCACCCTGTCCACCGCAACTACCTTGTAACCCGCCTTTTTTACCCTGAAGTAAAAATCCATGTCGTCGCTGATATCCCTGCAGCGGTAGCGGAACTTATCATAGACCTCCCTTTTCACGAACTGCGTGGGATGGTTCCAGTCCCTGCTCGTGGTATAGGGACGTACCCTGGCCTTCTTTATAAAGGAGCTGCCATTCCTCATGTGCATACGTATATTCGCAAATGCCAGGTCACAGCCCGTATCCCTGAATAGCTTCTCCATACAGGACACGGCCTCTTTCTCATACCAGTCGTCGCTGTTTATGATGCCTATAATGTCTCCGCCCGCCCTGTCTATGCCCTGGTTCATGGCATCGTATATGCCCGTGTCAGGTTCGGAAACGATCTTTAATTCATAGCCCTTCCTCTTAAAAGCTGAAAG
>JAGBNO010000046.1 GCA_017634355.1 Lachnospiraceae bacterium | reverse complement strand
GTATGGTATTTCTGGGCAAAGAAAAAGCAGATCCCCACCTTTTCAAGTAGCTCTAAGCATTTTTCAGGGCTCTCTTCTATATTGACTCCCAGGGCCTCTAAGCAGTCAGCCGTACCGCACTTGGAAGATGCGGCCCTGTTGCCATGCTTGCCTATCTTTATGCCGCCTGCCGCGGCCACCAGGGCAGAAGTAGTAGAAATATTGAAGCTATGCGCATTGTCGCCGCCTGTTCCCACGATCTCCATGACATCCATGCCTGTCTCCACCCTTATGGCATGCTCCCTCATGGCCGCGGCACAGCCCGCTATCTCATCTGTGGTCTCAGCCCTTGCGCTCTTAGTAGACAGGGCCGAAAGAAATGCCGCATTCTGTGTAGGCGTGGTCTCTCCGTTCATGATCTCATTCATCACTGCATAAGCTTCTTCGTAGCTTAGGTCATCCTTATTCACAATCTTAACTATTGCTTCCTTGATCATTTCATGCTCCTTTCAATCTGTCCGCACGCTGTCAAATAATGTGTCCAACAATAGCAAACAATAATAACAGCATTGCTTTTTCTTTACAAGAGAATAATGAAATTGTAAAATACATGGGATATACGCACCGGTGAACTTAAAAGTGCTGAATAGTTGCATATTTCTATTGAGATTAAGGAGAACGAATATGAAAGAAGCGATACACACAGACAAGGCTCCTGTGGCCATAGGCCCCTATTCCCAGGCGATAAAGTCAGGCAATACCCTATATGTGTCAGGGCAGATACCCATAGACCCTGCAAGCGGGGAATTTGCAGGAGACAGCATTGAAGCCCAGACAAGGCAGAGCCTCACGAATATAAAGCACATTCTCGAAGAAGCGGGACTTAGCATGGACAATGTACTTAAAACCACTGTGCTATTAAAGGATATAAATGATTTCTCCGCAATGAATGAGGTCTACGGCAGCTTTTTCAAAGAGCCATACCCCGCCAGGGCCGCATTCCAGGCCGCGGCCCTGCCTAAGGGGGCTCTTGTGGAGATCGAAGCCATAGCAGAGGCAGGCTAAAGCCTGATCCTTTCAGACATCTCCTTGAAATCCAGATAGAGGTCTTCATATATGCCGGCCTTTATTTTGTCTAAAAAGGTATATTCCGCAGGGTCCAGATTCCATGACGCAAGATTGCATACATTTACCGTTTCATTCTGAGGGTCTACTATCCAGTATTCCCTCACCCCTGCGTCTAGGTACTTATTGAGTTTTACTATATAGTCATGGGAGGCATTACCAGGGGATAATACCTCTATTATCCAGTCCGGTGCTCCAATGCAGCCCTTATCCGTGAGCTTCTTTTCATCACAGATTACGGAAATATCCGGCTGGAATACGGTATCGTCATTCTCCTTCAGCTTCACATCGAATGGAGACACATAGACCCTGCAGGAGCCGCCTTTATCCTCAATATAGTTGCCTATCCTGCGTGAAAGAATAGTGACCCATTCCTGATGTGCCCTGCTGGGCGCGGCCATATCCTTAATGGGCATAGTTTTCCTTATGTTCTGCCCAGGAGCACATATCAATGGGTCTTCTATGATCCTGCCAGTGTACTTCTCAATGAAGCGCCCATTCACCAGCTCCACCGGATACCCTTCAGGCGTATTATAATAGTCTTCTGCCGTAAAACGGTTTTTTTCTTTTTCTTTTGCCTGCATCTTGCCCTCTTTAAATTCAATGTTGTGAGCCGCAAATGCCAATAGCAGGGCATTCGCAGTTCACGAAATAACAATTACCAATGCCATTTGCTATATTTTAGAAAGACAGGAGATTCCTCAGTATTCCAAATGCCACCAATGCGGCCAGGTATATTATCAGCAGTTTATCATTGATTTTCCTGAACTTGGCCGAACCCTTGAATATCTCCGCAGGATAGAGGAATAGGGTATAAACTGCTTCAAAAAAAAGAAAGGGCCAGGTAAGGAAAAGGAATTGATTATATGAATATGCACTGGCAAAATCGAATTTCAGCACAGCAAGGGCAAACCTCGTACTGCCGCAGCCGGGGCAGCGAAGGCCCGTTATCCTGTGGAATATGCACGGCACCCTGAAGCCTGTGAAAGGTATCTGCAATAGATATACAAGAAAGACAGCGCCCAAAACGAGCGCTGCCTTCGTCTTTTTTATGAAAAACTTAATTCTGTGCATCACCTACGACACTGTTGATGGTATCCTGCATCAGGGCATAATCTATTATATTTAAGCCAAATAATGCCAGGATTAAGTACATGAGCGCTGAGTTGGACTCTCCCATGCCATAGTTCCTCTTAATGCGGTCCACCCGCTCCCCCATCTTGTAGAGCCAGAACCACATATAGATATTGCAGGTGATAATAGAGAAGACAATTACCATCACGCCATTTGTGGCATTGGTCTCGCCTGACAGGGAATTGATCTCCTCATTCAGGCAGTAGAGCCAATACAGGCCATATATGCCGCAGGTCACTATGCTTAGGATAATGCATACCGCAATGTTCCTGTTTGTTCCCGTTCCTTGCATAAGCTTTCCCTCCTTGTCACGTCAAAACGCCAGTGGATAAAAAACGCCACCACTGTTCCCAGAGACCTCAATGCCTCTCAGGCAAAGGGATTACTGTCTTATTTTGCATATTTCCCATCGATAAAGACGACTTCTTCATCGCTGCCAAATGACTGGCCATATACCTTAGTGAGGCAGATTATCCAGTCGATAAGCGCCCATACACCTGCTCCACCACAGGTAATGAGCTTCAGCACGCCCAATCCTATCTGGCCCCTCATGAAACGGTCAACCCCAAGCTCGCCCAGAAGAAGGCAGAACAGCCAGCAGAATAAGTGCTTATTAAACCTTTTTTCCATTTTCATAATCCTCCTTTTTTATAAGTATTATAGTAACTCTCCTATAATGCCCTTCATTCTATTATTTTTTTTCGTTAATGTAAAGCACCCTTTTTACAAAAGTGTTTCTATATGTGTATCAGCTTGAATCATTCGTCAAAGTGCACAAAAAACAATTCATTCAATAAAGCAGTTTTCAAGAAAAATGCTTTGGTTAATGCTTTAAGCTGCGGCCCGCTGGTTCAGCTGTCACTTTATAGTATCGAAATTTATGACCTCTGCGCTTTCCAGCTCTCCAAAGGTATCGCCAAATCTCTTTTCCTCTGCCGCGCTGTCAGTAAAAATAAGCTTTTCACCTTCTGTATGTCCATAAGTCTCATTGCCCTCACCGTCAAAGGCCACCCAGGCATCCTCCTTGAGTGTAAGCTTATCATTCTCTATGGTCACCTTTTCCATCCTGTGCCCGCTGCCCACATATATGAGGCCGTCCTTCAGCGCCAGGGGATAGGCCGTGCCGCCGCAGTTAAGCTTCCCCATATACTCAGGCTTTCCGTCCTTATAATAAAACACTTCAGCATCTATGGCCGCCTTGTTCCCGTCCATATTGTCATAAGTGGCTTCGGCTACCAGCAGCACATCTACGCCTCCTATATTGGCATTGGCATAGCCCTGTCCGCTTTTCAGTTTGTCTACTATCTGTGTAAAGGTGTCGCAGCCCCCTATATCTACGGTGCCGGCCTCTTCGCTTATACCCTCAGGCAGCTGCTCCTTTATCTCATCCTCTGTAAGCGTTTTTCCGGAAGAAGCCCCAGGGTCTTTTCCCTCCTCTGCCCCTTTGCTATCCTGTGCATCAGCTGCCCCGCTAGCATCGGCCTTTTCTGCCCCATCGGAACTATCCGCCGCATCAGCTTCAGCCGCACTGCTTTCCTGAGCTCCAGCCTCTGTCGCAGCGCTATCCTGAGCTCCGGCTTCTGACTCACCGCTTTCCTGAGCTCCGGCCTCTGCCGCAGTGCTTTCCGTTTCCGCAGCGGCCTGTCCTGCATTTCCATTTGCCACACTGCCTCCGCAGCCCCCAAGGAGGGCCGCGCTCAATGCCCCTGCCGTTGCCAGGGCAAATATCTTCTTTTTCATATATCTATCGCTCCTTAACCTATCTTCTCTACAAAGTCCGTCATTATCTCTGAAATCTTTATCTGCTGGGGGCAGACAGCCTCGCAGCTCCTACAGTGCAGGCAGGAGGCGGGCCTATGCTCCTCAGGGACGGCCGCAAGCGCCATGGGGGCTATGAAGCCGAAACTGCCGTCAGCTGTCGTCAGAAGATGCTCATTATAAAGCGAGATCATCCTAGGTATGTCTATGCCCTGAGGA
This sequence comes from Lachnospiraceae bacterium, assembly GCA_017634355.1. Taxonomy (GTDB): domain Bacteria; phylum Bacillota; class Clostridia; order Lachnospirales; family Lachnospiraceae; genus NK4A144. The sequence goes on along the minus strand of JAGBNO010000046.1, from coordinate 1,916 downwards.
CAGTGGCTCACGCAGTAGTGGCAGGCAGTACATGGCACGGACTTCTGTGCCTCCAGCTTATCCGCAACCTCCATTATGGCGGCCATCTCTTCATCGTTTAAGGGAGCCTCTTTGTCAAAAATATGCAGGTTGTCTGCAAGCTGCTCCTCATTCGACATGCCTGAAAGCACGAGGGTCACCCCTTCTATGGACTGCAGGAAACGGAAGGCCCAGCCCGGAATGCTCTCATCGCTCCTAAGCTCCTTTAATTTTGAAGACATTGGATCAGAAAGCACCGCAAGCTTCCCTCCCCTCAGGGGCTCCATTACCCATACGGGTATATTCCATTCCTTTAATAGCTCCACCTTCTCCTTCCCGTGCTGGAACTTCCAGTCCAGATAATTAATCTGCAGCTGGCAGAACTCCATGTCCTTGCCATAGGCATCGAGGAAACGCTTCAGGACATCCATTTCACCGTGGCAGGAAAAACCCAGGTGCTTAATCTTCCCATTTTTCTTCTGCTCCATCAGGTACTCATATATGCCATACTTAGGGTCCAGATAGGCGTCTATATTCATCTCACAGACATTGTGGAAGAGGTAGAAGTCAAAGTAGTCCTGCTGTGTCTTCTCAAGCTGCTCTGCAAAGATTTCCTTTACCTTGGGCATATTTGAGAGGTCATAGCCCGGAAACTTGTCCGCGAGATAGTAGTCCTCCCTCTTATGCTTCTTAAGGGCCTCCCCCATTACCCTTTCTGAATTCCCGCCATGGTAGCCGTATGCCGTGTCATAATAATTAATGCCCTCCTCCATGGCCTTATCCACCATGCGGAAAACCTGCTCCCTCTCGATCTCTGCGTCATTGCCATTTAAGACAGGAAGCCTCATAGCCCCAAAGCCAAGACCTGACAGCTTCAAATCCTGAAATTCACGATAAACCATTGATTTCTCCTTTCTTCCTATAACTCCATCCATTCCATTGCGCAGCTTTTGACCAGACTGACAAATTCCGTTGCGCTGCTTTTGACTGGACTGACAAATTCCGTTGCGCTGCTTTTGACTGGACTGACAAATTCCATTGCGCTGCTTTTGACCGGACTGACAAATTCCATTGCGCTGCTTTTGACCGGTCTGGCAAACTGCGCCCTCAGCCGATTATTTACATTCCCTTGCTAAAAAGCCTCACTCCACATGCTTATGCGTAAAAAGATGCTTTGTGCAGTACTCATAATTTCCGTTGCACTTGCTGCAGAAACGGAATTCCAGATCCGGATTCGTAAGCTCTGTCTGCCCGCATATAGCGCAGCGGTGCTTGGATATCTGCACCTTGTCCCTGGGCGCATTCCCTCCGTTCATTGAGGTGAAGCCCCTCCGCCTCGCCTCATCGACACTGCGCCTGAATGCGCTCTTTCGCTTCATTTCCGAGGGATTAATGCGGCTTAAATCCCTGGTGCTAAGGAAAAAGAGCATGAAATTAAGGAGGGACACGGCTATTATCACCTTGCCGTACCAGGGGCGCTGCACGAGGTCCCAGATCAGGAATACCGCATTCAGAACGGCCAGCCATTTGATTTTCACAGGTATTATAAAGTACAGCAGAACCTGGACATCGGGATAGCTCAGCGCAAAGGCATAATACAGGGACATATTAATGTAATAGGTGCTCACGGCCCCTGTAGTGGACAGGGCTCCTGTCAGAGGATTTATGCCGGATATCAGCGAGCCAAATACATCCGGCGGATAGTGCAGCACTATTGTCCCAAAAAAATAAATGCCGAAGGCACCGATCAGCGTAAAGAACAGCCCCGTGAAAATATAGAGGTTATAGCGGAAATCCCCCCAGGTCCGCTCCAGTGACGTGCCTATGAAATAATAGAACATAAGCATTATGATAGTAAAAATATCCATGCGCCCAGGCGGCATAAGTATCCAGGAAAT
>JAGBNO010000045.1 GCA_017634355.1 Lachnospiraceae bacterium | reverse complement strand
TAGCAACTATTTAGTCTCTCTAATCAGTAAATGATGTACCGGACGTGGAAGTGCTGAACAGTTACGAAATATAAGAGGGTTTTATGATATATCTTCATATCTTCATACTTTTTGTTTTCCTTATACTTTTTTTCCTAAGCGCCAATAGGAAAGCGGCAAAACAGGAAGGAGAGAAAAGAATAGTCCTGCTTTTGCCCTTCAAAAAACTCTCAATGCTCTTGCTATCTTATTTTTTGAAGGGGAACAGCACGGAAATACAGAAGAAAATAAGGCTCTTAAACCCTGCAGGGGCCGTATTTCAGGAGACCAGGCAGTATTATGTGAAAAAAATGTCTGAGGCGCTGCTTTTGATATTTGCGGGGAATCTGCTGGGGATGCTTATAAGCGTGATGGATATGCAGGGCGCAGGCAGGCTTACAGGCAATGCCATTAGGCGCAATTCCTATGGTGAGGGGGAAGAGGTAGTAGAACTAGATACCCGGATAGGGGACGAGAAGCTGGAGGATAGCCTGGAGATCACCGTGGATGAGAGGAAGTACACGGAGGAAGAGATACAGGAGATATTTGAGGCTGAGGCGGAAAAACTTCCATCCCTGATACTGGGGGAAAATACATCCCTCGACAGGGTGGAACACGATCTGGATCTCATAAAGGCCTTTCCCGATAATCCCATAGAAATATCGTGGGAGGTGGACAACTACGACCTGATGGACAGTGAAGGGAGGCTGCAGGAGGATGCGGCAAGAGACGGGACCGTGCTTATGCTGAATGCCACTTTCAGCTATTTTGAGAGCCACTATGAACTGGAGCTGCCAATAAGGGTATACCCTAAGGCAAGAAGCCGTGAAGAGGGGCTTAAGGACGCAATATTAAATAAAATACAGAAGTATGACGTGGCCACGGCGACAGAAGAGTCACTGATCTTGCCTACGGAGCTGGGAGGAGTGGCGGTATCCTATCAGGACAGCGCATCCCATACGGGGGCATATATACTGCTCATGGCCGTCCTTATGGGCATAGTCCTGTATTACGGCAGGGACAAGGACCTAACGAAGCAGGTTGAGAAAAGGGAAAAGGAGATGATGTTAGACTATCCCGAAATCGTGAGCAAACTCACATTGCTCTTCGGTGCGGGCATGACCATTAGGGGAGCCTTTGAAAAAATCGCCGGAGATTATGAAAAACAGCTTAAAGCAAAGAAGCTACAGAAGAGCTATGCCTACGAAGAAATGCTGATAACCGTGAGGGAAATGCAGAGTGGCATATCTGAATTTCAGGCCTATAATAACTTTGGGAACCGCTCCGGTGTCAGGCATTTTAATAAGCTTGGCACAATGCTTTCCCAAAATCTGCAAAAAGGCAGCTCAGGGCTTTTGTCCCTTTTGCAGGGGGAGGTAAAAGAGGCCTTCGAAGAGCGGAAGGCCATGGCGAGGAAACTGGGGGAAGAGGCCGGCACCAAGCTCCTTTTGCCCATGGGGATAATGCTGCTAATAGTAATGGTGATAGTAATAGTGCCGGCCTTTCTCTCGTTTTCACTGTAATAGGCTGCCGGTCGCCAGTGCTTAGTTTCAAGCCTATTTTTATTAATGGAGTTGGTGTAAACCCTTATCTGACAAAGGCTTTGCACCGACGCCATAAGACAAAATGGAATTGAAACGGAGCAGCGGACTGAAAGCTGTGAAATGCAGTGTTTCACGGAAAGGAGGTGATAGGGATGCTGCGTAGATTTCTGAAGGAAGAGAATGCCATAGGCACAGTGGAAATGATACTCATACTCGTAGTGCTCATAGGGCTCGTGATCATCTTTAAGAGCCAGCTCACAACTCTGGTGAACAAAATCTTCAAGACCATCAATAGCAAAGCCACATCTGTCTAAATTTCCAAAATCTCAAAAAAGGCCGGAGGTATCGATGAAGCCTGGCGTCATAACAGTATTTTTAAGTATAGTCCTTACCTGTGTACTTTCACTTGTAGGAGCCCTTATATACAGCGTCCGCTACAGTACTGCCAGAATGAGGACCGAAATGGTCATGAATATGGGCCTGCAGTCTGTTTTTGCGGAATACAACAGGGAACTGTTAAAGCAGTATGACCTCTACTTCATCGATACTTCCTACGGCGGAGCTAAACCCTCTGTCTCTGCCCTGAAGGATCACTTAAGGTCCTATATGGACTATAATCTGCATCCTGCCAAGGGATTAATAATGTGGGATGCGGCCGATATGACAGGTCTGTCATTAAGCGAGCTTGAAGTCGATCTTTTGTCCTATGCGACAGATCAGGGAGGCAGGGTTTTTAAGCGGCAGGCCATACATTCCCTAAAGGACCACTATGGGATAAGCATAGTTAATGAGTTAAGAAAGAATCTGACGGATTATAAGCACAGCGGCATAGATAAGATGGATGTGGACAGGGAGAGGGAGAAAGTAGCTAAAAAGCTGAAAGGGCTGGACTTAAACCAGGGAAATTACCCTGCGGCGAAGGTTCTGGACCAGAGGGCGGGCATACTGAACCTGCTTATCAATAAAGAGCTGAAGGTATCTGACAAGGCATTAAATCTCGATAATACCGCATCCCATAGGAGCAATCAGTCGGGAATAGGTTTGGTAAGGCCTGATGAGGATCCGGATTCTATGGCAAATGAGCTGCTTTTCAATGAATACTTAAACTGGAAGCTGTCCTGCTATACGAATGACCTGGACCATAGCTCCGCAAGCTATGAGCTGGAATATGTGCTGAATGGGAAGAATACGGACAGGGCAAATCTCAGGGATACGCTGCAGACCCTTTTCATTATGAGGGAGGCCGCAGATACCATGGCCGTATTCCAGGATGAGGTAAAAAAGAACGAGGCCAAGGGAGTGGGAATGGCGCTTGCGCTCATTCTCCTTACTCCGGAACTGGAAGAGCCTATCACAGATTTCATACTCTTTGCCTGGGGCTTTGCGGAAAGCGTCATGGATATCAGAACACTGCTAAAGGGCGGAAGAGTGCCGCTTATAAAGAGTGCAGGAGATTGGCAGCTGCGCAGCGTCGGAGACCTGCTGCTCTTTAATTCCAAAAGTCCGCAGACCAAGGGGCAGGGCTTAAGCTATCAGGATTATTTAAAGCTTCTGCTTGCGCTGGAAAATCCCACAAAGAAGGTCAAGAGGGCATTGGATGTGATAGAGATGAATATACGAACTACCGAGGGAAACAGTGCTTTCCGCATGGACGGCTGCGCAGAATACTTAGAGGCAGAAGCTAAGCTTAACAGTAGCTATGGTTTCAGCTTTGAGATAAGAAGGGACTATGGCTATGAGCCTGTGATAGAGTGAAGGGATAGCCGACAGTTCTTATGGATTTTATTGAGGCCATTATGAAAAGCCGCATTATGGAGGGAAAGGGAGGCAGATAGGATGTCCTTTAAGAGACAGGCAGTGCCTGAAAAAGAACCCGCCGTGAATGGGTATGAAAAAAAAGTGCCTGTCCTCTGCAAAAGGGCATTCCTATCCGCTTCCCTTTCATCGGGGGCGAAAAGAGGAAGCCTTACCGTGGAGGCCGCCCTTGTGCTGCCGCTTTTCCTTTTTTTCACACTTTCTGTCATCACTATAGCAGAGGCCGTGCGTTTTTCCGGAAATACCTCTGCCGCGCTCTGTGAGGCGGCAAAGCAGCTAAGCGTATATTCTTATGCTATAGATAAAGGGCTCGGCGGCGGCATAGGAAGCAAGGCGGTTTCCTTGGTCGCAGGGCAGGGTATGGCCATGAAAGAACTGGGAGAGAAATATGTGGACGAATCCCCGGTGGAGCATGGCAGCGGGGGCTTAAGTTTTCTTCACTCAAATGTATTGAATGTGGATCAGATGGTAGACCTGGTCGCAAGCTATAAAATTAAAACCCCATTTTCCTTTCTTGGCATAAATGGCTTTAAGGTGGTGGACAGAGCCAGGGTAAGGGCTTTCACGGGATATGACAATACGAGGAGGGAAGACCTCAGTAGTGGTGATGATGAGATAGTCTTTGTGACAGATTACGGCGAGGTATATCACCGCTCCCGCTCCTGCAGACATCTGGACTTGAATATCAGGGAAACAAATATGGATGCCGTAGGGAATGAAAGGAACAATAACGGGGCCAAATACTACCCCTGCGAATACTGCGGGGGCGGCAGCGGGCACTTGTATATTACTGACGACGGAGACAGGTACCACAGCAGCATTACCTGTCCGGCGCTTAAAAGGGGCATACACGCGGTACCGCTCTCGTCCGTGGGAGGAAGGCCGCCCTGCTCTGCCTGCGGGCATTAAATTCATTAACGAAATGGCCCGCGTGTTGCCGAAAAAAGGAGGTTGCAATGTTCTGGGCAGTAAAACTGAGTTTAACTATATTTTTGATAGTCTGCTCCATAACTGACATAAGAAAACGTATTGTATATCTCAAAGTCTTATTGCCATTTGCGATTATAGCTATATGCATACAGATTTTCTTTAGGGGAAGGGGAATATTTGACATAGCGGGAGGCATCTTGGTGGGGCTTGCCATGCTGGGCCTAAACAGGCTGTCACACGGAGATGTGGGCGCAGGAGATGCCCTGGTTCTCATGGTCACAGGCTGCTTTCTGGGACTATACGGCAATATACGTCTGCTTATGGGTGCTCTCTTTTTCGCATCTATTTTTTCCATAGTGATGCTCCTTCTAAAACGCTGCGACAGAAAGACTCCCCTGCCTTTTATGCCATTTCTCCTTGCCTCGTATCTATT
>JAGBNO010000044.1 GCA_017634355.1 Lachnospiraceae bacterium | reverse complement strand
TTAAGCGAGAATGATATTAGCACACTATTTGGAAAAATGCAAGTATTTTTTGTATAGAAAAATTATGTTATAATTCCCCTTGGTCTGGGAAGAGCGACAATCCCTGTTTTATTTGAACCTACATTTACTTTTATGGGATTCCAATATTCACAGTGCCTGATGCCAGGCCGCCGCCGTATTTTTACGGACACCTGCCTTGAAAGCGGGCGTAGGAGCGGAAGGCAGAGGGCATTGTTGCGGTTACCCACCTGGCCGAAGGCTAGGAGTCAATTGGCAGGGACCGCCTTCCTGGGTCGTTTTATTGTATTTTACGAATGGCGGCGTAAGGAATTTAGCCGCAGGCTCATTAACGAAATGGCAGGCCACTACGTTGATAAACATTAAGAATAATTTTAGGAGGACCCGTGGCAGGATTATGATAAAAGAGAGGCTGGAAAAGATAAGGCAGGATGCACTGAAGCGCATACAGGGCGGGGAAAATCTGGATAAACTGAACCAGGTGAGAATAGATTTCCTGGGCAAAAAGGGAGAGTTCAGCGAGGTCATGAAGAGCCTTAAGGAGCTTTCCAAGGAAGACAGGCCCACCATAGGGGCTATGATAAATGATACCAGGAAGGAAATAGAAGCTGAGCTGGAAAGGGCAAGGCATAAGCTTGAAAAGGCCGTTAGGGAGCAGAGGTTAAAAAGTGAAACCATAGACGTGACGCTGCCCTCAAAAGGCTTTGATTTAGGCCATGCCCATCCGAACCAGATAGCCTTAAGCGAGATTGCAAGGATATTCATAGGAATGGGCTATGAGGTTGTAGAGGGACCGGAGGTAGAGAGGGACTATTACAACTTTGAGGCCTTAAATATACCTGCGGACCATCCCGCAAAGGACGAGCAGGATACCTTCTACGTGGAGGGCGATATACTCCTTAGGACGCAGACCTCCGGCACACAGATACATGAAATGGAGAAGGGCAAGCTCCCCATAAGGATGATAAGCCCCGGCAGGGTCTACCGCTCAGATGAGGTGGATGCCACTCATTCCCCCTGCTTCCATCAGGTGGAAGGGCTTCTCATAGATAAGGATGTATCCTTTTCAGACCTTAAAGGGACGCTGCGGGAATTTGCAAGGGGACTCTTTGGGGAGGACACCAAGGTCAAGTTCAGGCCCCATCACTTCCCTTTTACCGAGCCGTCGGCGGAAATGGATGTCTCCTGCTTCAAGTGCGGTGGGAAGGGCTGCCGCTTCTGCAAGGGAGAGGGCTGGATAGAGATACTGGGCTGCGGCATGGTGCATCCCCATGTGCTGGAGATGAGCGGCATAGACCCGAAGGAGTACAGGGGCTTCGCCTTTGGCATAGGGCTTGAACGCATTGCGCTCTTAAAATATGAGATAGACGACATGCGGCTGCTCTATGAAAATGACATACGTTTTCTTAGGCAGTTCTGATAAGAGCATTCCATAGTTCTGGCCTGCTGCGCCGTCGGGGACTATAAAAAGGCGCAGGGGGCTCTGGATAGTTAACGTTCAAGTGGAAGGGGAATCATGAATACATCATTAGAATGGATAAAGTCCTATGTGCCGGGCCTTGACTGCACCGACAGGGAATATATGGACAGGATGACCATGACAGGCACTAAGGTCGAGGGTTTTACGAGGCTTGATAAGAACCTGGAAAAAATAGTTGTGGGGCAGATACTCTCCATAGATCCCCACCCCGATGCGAATAAGCTCGTAGTATGCCAGGTGGACATAGGCGATAAAAAAATACAGATAGTCACTGGCGCAGACAATATGAAGGCCGGGGATAAGGTGCCGGTGGTGCTGGACGGCGGGAAGGTGGCCGGAGGCCATGACGGCGGCCCTATGCCGGAGGAGGGCATAGCGATACGCGCAGGAAAGCTTAGGGGCGTGGACAGTGCCGGTATGATGTGCTCCATAGAAGAACTGGGTTCAAGCAGGGATGTCTTTCCTGATGCTCCAGAGAGCGGCCTGTATATACTGCCTAAAGAGGCAGAGGTGGGAAACGATGCCGTGGAATTCTTAGGGCTTCATGACACAGTATTTGAGTATGAGATAACATCCAACAGGGTGGACTGTTATTCGGTGCTGGGCATAGCCAGGGAGGCCGCGGCGAGCTTTGGCAGAGAATTTAAGGAGCCGGTAATTCCTGCCACGGGGGAGGATAGCGGCGAGAGCACCAGTGACTGTATCAAGATAAGGGTGGAGGACAAGGACCTCTGCACCCGTTATGTGGGCCGGGTTGTGAAAGACATACAGATAGGGGAGTCTCCCGACTGGATGAAAAAGAGGCTCCGCGCATCGGGCATACGCCCCATAAACAATCTGGTTGACATAACAAACTATGTGATGCTGGAGTATGGGCAGCCCATGCATGCCTTTGACCTGTCTACCATAGCCGGAAGCGAGATAGTAGTAAAGAGGGCGAAGGACGGAGATGAGTTCCAGACCCTGGACGGGGAGATAAGGAAGCTGGACCATGATGTGCTAATGATCTGTGACGGGGAAAAGAGCATAGGCATAGCGGGCATAATGGGAGGAGAGAATTCCAAGATCACGGAAAATGTAAAGGAGGTGCTTTTCGAGGCCGCCACATTTAACGGGCCCAATATACGCAAATCTGCTAAACGCATAGGACTTAGGACAGATGCTTCGGGTATCTTTGAAAAGGGACTGGATCCCAATAATGCCCTCCTTGCAATGAACAGGGCCTGCGCTCTGGTGGAGGAGCTTAAGTGCGGCAGGGTATTGAAGGGCGCCGTGGACGTTCATGGTGAGCTGCCGGAAGAGAAGCACATAGCATTTGAGCCTGAGAGGATAAATGAATTCCTTGGCACTGACATAGACAGGGAAGAGATGCTCAGCTATTTTAAACGGCTGGAGATCAGGTACGATGCTGAGAAAAACGAGCTCGTCTGCCCCACATTCAGGCAGGACCTCATAGGTTTTGCGGATATTGCGGAGGAAGTAGCGCGTTTCTTTGGTTATGACAAAATTCCCTCTACTTTGCCGGGAAGCGGCTCAACCCCAGGGAGGTTCAGTTTCAAACTCATGGTAGAGGAAGTCGTCAGAAGCACTGCCGAATTCGGCTGCTATTCCCAGTCCATGACCTATTCCTTTGAAAGCCCCAAGGTCTGGGATAAACTCTTATTGCCGGCGGACGCTCCTGAACGGCAGGCCGTGAGGATAAGTAACCCTCTGGGCGAGGACTTCTCCGTCATGCGTACCCTGCCCTTGAACGGCATACTGACCAGCCTTTCCACAAACTACAACAGGCGTAATAAGAATGTAAAGCTATATGAGCTTGGAAATATTTATATTCCCAAAGCACTGCCATTAAAGGAGCTGCCGGACGAGAGGTCTCAGTTCACCTTTGGCTTCTATGGAGAAGGGGATTTCTTCACGATGAAGGGCGTTATCGAAGCCATATTCTGGAAGCTGGGCATGAAGGGAAGGCCGCTTTACGATGCGAAGAGTGGCAGACCCTATCTGCATCCGGGGAGGCAGGCCAATATCATATATGACGGCACTCTGGTGGGATATATGGGAGAGCTGCACCCTGAGGTCCAGGATAATTATGGGATAGGCGAGCGGGTATATGTGGCTGTCCTCGACATGCCGGAAATCGTAAAAAGGGCCGACTTCGGCAGGAAATTTGCGGAGATCGCAAAATTCCCCGCTGTGAACAGGGACCTTTCTATGGTCGCAGCAAAGGAGCTTCCTGTCGGAGAGATAGAGAAGGTGCTAAGGCAGAGGGGCGGGAAGCTTTTGGAGAGCCTCACTCTCTTCGATGTATACGAGGGCGACCAGATAAAGGAAGGCTATAAGTCAGTGGCATATACGCTCACATTCAGGGATGCTTCAAAGACACTGTCGGATGAGGAAGTGAATAAGGTCATGAAGAAGATATTAAATGGGCTGGAAGGACTGGGGGTGGAACTGAGGTCCTGAATGTTGCTGCTTATGAGCAGATGCTTGTGCCGGCACTGTGCGCTCCGCTGCACAGTGCCGGCTTAACATTTGATATGCGTTTAGGATATGCCTTTGAAAAGTTTTTAATGAAGAGCTCCTTACGATTTGATGTTAGGGACAAAACTGTGTTTTTACAGATCGGCATATTGCACAATGTTTCGGGGACGAAAAGCGCCCCAATGGGCTTATCTCGCTGAAGTTACTGCTTTTGACCCCAAGATCATGATATGAGACTAGTGGTTAACATAAATGGATGGTAGCGGTTTACATAAGTCGGATTATACATATTATCTCCCTGAGGAACTGATAGCCCAGGACCCGTTGCCCGACAGGGCATCCTCCAGGCTTCTGGTACTTAATAAGGAGACAGGGGAAATAAGCCATAGGCATTTTAAGGATGTGCTGGATTACTTAAATCCCGGAGACTGCCTTGTATTAAATGACACTAAGGTAATCCCCGCAAGGCTGATAGGGGAGAGGGAGGGCGGCACTGCCCCCATAGAAGTGCTGCTCTTAAAACGCCTTCCGGATAAGGACCTGTGGGAAGCCCTGGTGAGGCCTGGGAAGAAGCTTAAGGCAGGCAGCCGCGTGAGCTTCGGCAAGGGGCTTTTAAAAGGCGAGATTGTGGACATAATAGAAGGCGGAAACAGGATAATTAAGTTTTCTTACGAGGGGATATTTGAAGAACTGCTGCAGGAACTCGGAGAAATGCCGCTGCCGCCCTATATACATAAAAAACTGGAGGATGGCACACGTTATAATACAGTTTATGCAAGGGCTGAAGGTTCGGCGGCCGCTCCGACAGCCGGACTGCATTTCACGGAAGAGCTGCTGTCTGAGATTAGGGAAAAGGGGATAAGGGTAGTTTCGGTCACCCTCCATGTGGGGCTTGGAACCTTCAGGCCCGTAAAGACGGAAAATATACTGGACCACGAAATGCATAGTGAGAGCTATAGCATTTCAAAGGAGGCCGCAGACATTATAAATGAGGTAAAGGAGTCAGGCGAGGGCAGGATAATCGCTGTCGGCACCACCAGCACACGGACTCTAGAGTCGGCGGCATCGGAAAACGGTCTAATATCTCCTGTAGGGCATGGTGAAACCAGCTTATTCATATATCCGGGCTATCGCTTCAAGGTGATAGACGGGCTCATCACGAATTTCCATCTGCCTGAGTCCACGCTTTTAATGCTGGTGTCGGCTTTCGCAGGACGGGAGAGGGTATTAAATGCCTATAAGGAGGCCGTGAGGGAAAAGTACAGGGTGTTCTCCTTTGGGGACGCTATGATGCTGATTTAAATGCTGTGGATCCTTTCAAAGAGGATGGGATTTTTCGCCGTTCATTCCGGGCTACGGCGAGGCTTTCCGATGGAGCATATGGGCGTTTGGACAAGTCAGATGTACAAGTTATTCTGTAACAGTTCCTTAGATCAAAGCTTGAAAATGCGTTGATTTGGAGCAATATTTTTGGTGAAGCTTTGAGGACTGGACAAGAATCCAGTCCTCAAATTCTTTAGGGAAGGACTGCCCTTTCTTAACAGCAGTTTTCCTTTTTAAAACCTCAGTCTTAAAATTATCAAAAGCGGCTTTCATTTCAGGTCTTTTTTGTATGACACTGATAGGGGCTGAACAAACATGTTCACTATCCAGTGTGATATTTTAGATGGCTCTTATTAAGGACAGTTGATTGATATATGCCCTTAAAATTATTCGACGAATTATTAGAATAATTTGTTGGCTGATTTCTGCGAATACGCCATAATAAAGACAATTCAAACCAATCATGTTTAAGTGAGGAGGGATTGATATGCCAATGATAGTACCAGTATCTGAACTAAGGAACTGTTACAGAATAACTTGTACATTCTGCTTGTCTTTTTGCCCGATAGAGCTGTTCAAAAATCAGTTACATAGCCCGCTATGCGCCTGATTTTTGAACAGCCCTCTCGGACAAAAATACAGCGCATTAT
>JAGBNO010000043.1 GCA_017634355.1 Lachnospiraceae bacterium | reverse complement strand
TAATCTTTCTATGAATATCTTAATTCTGGGCGGCAGCGGCAGTGGCAAATCTGAAAGGGCTGAGGAGGCGGCGGTAAGGCTTTCCGGTGGCGAAAATCTCTGGTACCTCGCCACTATGAGGCGGGACGGGGACGAGGCGGACGCACGCATAGGCCGTCACCGCGCGCTGAGGCAGGGAAAGGGCTTTGTGACTATAGAAAAACCTGTCCTTGCGGGGGAGATCGCCGAAAGGCAGGATGTACGGAGCGGCACGGTGCTATTGGAGTGCCTGTCCAACTGGGTGGCGAACGAGCTTTTCCCACTTCCTGCGGATGGGCTTGAAGACCCCTTCGGTCAGCCGGAGGGCGCGGTGGATTATCTGTACAGGAGGCTCGAAGGCGGGATTTCTGAGCTAATGGCCGCCTGTAAGAATCTCGTGATAGTTTCCAATGACATTTTTTCTGAGGGGCTGCTGCACGGGGATGGAAAGGACGATATTTATATTCAGAGCTATTTAAGGGTACTGGGCCTATTAAACCAGTATATTGCCAAAAAGGCCGATAAGGTATATGAAGTTGCTGTGGGGATAGCGATAGCGAGAAAGGGGGAGGCATGGCCTTTTTCCGTTCACTCCTGACGGCTTTTTCCATGTATTCGAGGATACCTGTGCCGAGGCTCTCATGGAAAGAGGAAAACCTGCGCTATGCCATAGGGCTCTTTCCCTTGGTAGGGGTGGTGATAGGGCTTTTGTCCTACGGCTTTATATGGATAAGCTCAGGAGTTCTATACGGCTTTCCGAGGGCGGCCCTGTATGCGCTTATTTCCCTTCTGATATCGGGGGGCATACATTTAGACGGCTATCTGGATACCTCTGATGCGCTGTCTTCATTCGGGGAGAGGGATAAAAAGCTGAAGATACTTTCAGACCCGCATATAGGCTCTTTCGCCGTGATAAGGTTGCTCTGCTATTATCTGGTGCTGCTTGCGGCCTATACGATGATAGAGGGCAATGAAAACTGGCTCAGAGTCTCCATGGGCTTTTATTTTTCGAGGATACTGTCCGGCAGCGCTTCTACCCTCTGCAGGTCTGCCACACGGGAGGGCACGCTTTTTACATTTACAGACGGCGCGCAGAAGCTATGGGTCAGGGGCATACTTATATTCCAGCTTATCCTTTGCGCGGGGCTTTTCCTTTTCACGGGCATATATGCCGGGAGCCTCATACTCCTTGCCAATTTTGGGCTTATAATTTACTGGCGCATAGTGATATATGGTTCTTTTGGGGGGATAACCGGAGATACGGCGGGCTTTCTGTCTACCTTAAGTGAATGTGTTACGGCTGTAGCCGTGGCCGTGTGGGAGCTTTACGGCAGCAGGATGGCCCTTTGATATTTTCTGCGGCAGGGCAGTTAATTGTCCGCTGGACGGTTTAGCGCCTTTAGTCCGTGGAGTATGGTATTTGTGAGCTTGATCTTTTAAGTAAAAATGGACGAAAGGACGGGGATGCGTTTATATATAGGCGGATACGCACAGGGCAAGCTTAGGCGCGCGGCGGAAAGATTTCCGGATTTCCGGATATTACAAGGGGAGACAGACGAACTGCCTGAAGATGCAGGGAATTTTATTTTTAACCATTTCCATCTCTGGTTCCGCAGGCATTTTCTTAAAGGGGAGGATCCGGTGCGGCTATTGGATACTATCTTGGGCACAGGCGCGAAAGAAGCCTCAAAAAATGGATATGCCGATCGTCACGGCGGCAGGGATTTTGTCATCATAGCTGACGAGGTGGGCTGCGGCATAATACCGGCAGAGGAACAAGACCGCGCCTACAGGGAGGCTTTGGGCCGCTGCCTTATTCTCCTTGCGGAAAAGGCGGAGGAAGTACAGAGAGTATACTGTGGCCTCAGCGAGAGGATCAAATAAAGATGCCCTTACTTTTTCACGGCGGCGCTTTTTTGCTGGGCTGCATACTGGATATGATAATAGGGGACCCGCAGGGGCTGTGGCATCCCATTATAGCGATAGGCAAGCTCATTTCCTTTTGGGAGAAGAGGCTATATCCGAAAGACGGGGCTATTGCAAGGGAAACGGGGACTGTTGATCTATCTACAAAAGAGCCTTCTGGAAATGAGAAAATTGCCCGCACCCTGTTTTTGCGGGGGATCTTTTTAGAAATACTGGTCCTGCTTACAGTTGGGCTCACCGTAGCCCTGATAATGTTTATATGTCTTTGCATCTCGCCCTGGCTCTATTTCTTTGTGGAGGCTATAATGACAGGGCAGATACTGGCGGGGAAGAGCCTGCGCACAGAGAGCATGAAGGTTTATCATAAGCTTAAGGAAGGGGATTTGGACGGGGCCAGGCATGCAGTTTCAATGATAGTTTCCAGGGACACGGATAAGCTTAATGAGAGCGCAGTGGCCAGGGCGGCGGTGGAGACCGTGGCTGAGAACACCTCTGACGGTGTGACAGCCCCCTTGATAATGCTGGCCCTTGGGGGACCATTACTAGGATTTCTGTACAAGGGCGCCAGTACCATGGATTCCATGCTGGGATACAAGAATGAGCGTTATCTGTACTTTGGAAGGGCGGCGGCCAGAATGGATGACTTTTTAAATTTCCTGCCTTCCAGAATTACGGCTTTATTTATGATACTGGCGGCATACCTTACCATGGGGGCCGGCGCGGGGAAAAGGGCTTTTGCTATCTGGCAGCGGGACAGGCGTAAGCACGACAGCCCCAATGCCGGCCAGACAGAGGCGGTGATGGCAGGCGCCCTCGGCATACGCATAGGCGGGACTTCCATATATTTTGGAAAGGAGAAGACCAAGCCCTATATAGGAGATGCCCTGAAGGAGGTAGATGCAGAGGACATAAAAAGGGCAAACGACCTCGCCTTCTGGACCTCTGTGCTGCTGGGGACGGTCTTATTTCTGGGGATTATGGCGGGCGCATTTGTATATTTAGGGTTACTATTCAGGATGGAAGGTGGCGTGAGATAGTATGACAGACAAAGAACTGAAGCAGATCATAGTAAATATTAAAGGTGCAGATAAGAAAGCAATGGCGGAGGCGAAGGCCTATG
Source organism: Lachnospiraceae bacterium (assembly GCA_017634355.1). Lineage (GTDB taxonomy): Bacteria > Bacillota > Clostridia > Lachnospirales > Lachnospiraceae > NK4A144. The sequence goes on along the minus strand of JAGBNO010000043.1, from coordinate 33,051 downwards.
CGGATTCTCTGGCGGCGCCTCCCGGAAGCTTGGGCAAGCTTACAGATACTGCAGTGAGGCTTTCGGGAATCACGGGGAAGCTCAAGAATTCCATGGACTATGAGAGGATAGTAGTGCTATGCGCCGACAATGGCGTGATAGAGGAGAATGTGTCCAGCGCTCCTAAATCTGTGACCATTTCCCAGGCTATCAATATGACTAAGCATCTGACAGGCATGAGTGCCATTGCAAATTATTTCGGCTGCGATGTGGAAGTAGTGGACATGGGCATAGATGCCGACTATAACTGTCCGGAGATAGAGGACAGGCGTATACGGAAGGGGACGGGAAATATAGTAAAAGAAGCCGCTATGACCAGGGAAGAGGCTCTTACTGCCATAGCCACGGGCATAAGCCTTGCGGAAAAAGCGGCTGAGGATGACGTGGACATCATAGGCGTGGGGGAGATGGGCATAGGGAATACTACAACCTCTTCTGCCGTGCTGGCGGCTCTTACGGGCTACGGCGCAGAGGAAGTGACTGGCAGAGGAGGCGGCATTACGGATGAATCCTTTGCAAAAAAGAAAGCTGTGATCACAGCCGCCTTGCAGAAACATGCGCCTGACCCGAAGGACCCTGTGGATGTGCTTTCCAAGGTAGGGGGGCTGGATATAGCCGCTATGTGCGGAGTCTATCTGGGCGCGTCAAAAGTACGCATACCTGTCGTGATAGACGGCTTCATATCCATAGTGGCGGCGCTCTCAGCCGTGAGGTTATGTCCGGCGGTGAGGGATTTTATCTTCCCTTCACATGTTTCTGAGGAAAGAGGCTATCTGATAGCCGCAAAGGAACTGGAGCTGGATCCCTGGCTGAACCTCTCCATGCGCCTGGGGGAAGGCAGCGGCTGTCCTCTGGCTTTTCAAGTTGTAGAGGCCGCCTGCGCGCTCATGTCCGATATGGCCACATTTGAAAAGGCGGCCATAAATGACGACTATCTGACCGAGATCAGGAAGCTATAAGATTATAAGATTGTTTTTTCCATGAAAAAGGTATTTTGGAATACTTTATAAGAGGGCTTATTTATGGCAAAATCCATTATGGTGCAGGGAACCATGTCAAATGCGGGGAAGAGTCTCATCGCTGCCGGACTGTGCAGGGTTTTTAAGCAGGACGGCTACAGCGTTGCGCCCTTTAAATCGCAGAATATGGCCCTGAATTCTTATGTGACGGCTGACGGCCTGGAAATGGGCAGGGCCCAGGTCATGCAGGCGGAGGCGGCCGGCATAGCTCCTGATGTGCGCATGAATCCCGTGCTCTTAAAGCCCTCTTCCGACACCGGCTCACAGGTCATAGTCATGGGCGAGATACTTTGCGATATGAATGCCTCTGACTATCACCATTACAAAAAGAGCCTCATGCCCAGGGTGAGGGAGGCATATAATTCCCTTGCAAGTTCCTATGACATAATTGTTCTGGAGGGCGCCGGTTCTCCTGCCGAGATTAATTTAAAAGACGGGGACATAGTCAATATGGGCATGGCGAGGGAAGTAAATGCGCCCGTGCTGCTGGCAGGTGATATAGACAGGGGCGGCGTATTTGCGCAGCTATACGGAACCGTGGCCCTTCTGGAGGAAGAGGAGAGAAAGTTCTTCCGAGGCCTTATAATCAATAAATTCAGGGGCGACAAGACACTGCTCATGCCGGGTGTGCGTATGCTGGAAGATAGGGTAAATATACCTGTGGTGGGGGTGCTCCCTTATGGGAGGCTGGACCTCGATGATGAGGATTCGCTGTCGGACAGGATAGAGAACAGGAGAGGCACAGCAGGGGAAACCAAGGTGGATCTCGTCGTAATAAGGCTCCCGCATCTATCGAACTTCACGGATTTCAATGTCTTTTCACAGATACCCGGTGTGTCACTCCGCTATGTCCTGCATCCGGGGCAGCTATCAGAGCCTGATATGATCCTGCTCCCTGGCACTAAGAATACCATGGGGGATCTGAAGTGGCTTTATTCCATGGGCTTTGTGGAAAAGATACAGGATTACCACGAAAAAGGCGGGGTGGTCTTCGGAATCTGTGGCGGCTACCAGATGATGGGAGAGCGCTTAAAGGACCCTGAAGGAGTAGAAGGGGGCGGTGAAGAGAAGGGGCTGGGGCTGCTGCCTATGGAAACCCTTTTTACTCCTGATAAAAGGAGAACCCAGGTCGAAGGAAAGATACTTTCACTGCCGGGGGTTTTATCCGGACTTTCAGGTATGGAGGTGTCCGGATATGAGATACACATGGGGCAGATGATAAAAGGCGAGGATAAGGTCTGTCCGGCAGTTCAGATAAGGGATCTGAAGAACGGGAATAGTTCAATGGATGGCGTGGCGACGGAGCGCGCATACGGCAGCTATGTGCATGGCTTTTTCGATGCCCCGATGGTGGCTTTCCGCATTGCGCAGATACTTGCTGAGAGGAAGGGAATAGACCTGGATGATCCGGGCGAAACCGGAGAAGCCCCCCTTGCACACAAAGAAAAACAGTACGACCTCCTGGCGGATTTGATCAGGGAAAATCTGGACATGGAGGCTATATACCGCATCCTGGAGGAAGGGGTACCTGATGTTCATAAAGATCAGAGCCATTAAGATAGACAGAAAAGACAGGGACTCAGCGTCTGAGGCCCTTATGGCGTTCAATCAGACTCCCAGGAAGTTCAGTCCGAGGGACAGGGCAAAGGAGAGGGACACAGAGATAGAGTGGCCGGAGGGCGTGGACGGGATCCGGGACAAGATGGGCTTTGACCTGGATGGTTACCGCTATGATGGGGAGAATGAGCTTCTCTTGATATATACACCGTTTGAATACAGGATATATGTGCCATGCGGCATAGAGCAGTACCAGAATTTCATAGAGGAGACGGATTCCGTGCAGGCATATAATGTTCCATATAATTGCCTTATGGTAGGATATTACATGGATCCTGACTTTACAACTTTCCGCTCTGTGAATCCCTTATTGCAGATCGGATTCCGCTGGTTCTTCCACTGAGGCGCGCATATATGATCCACGGCGGTGAGGTTCATTCCTATTCTCATATAAAATACGATTTTTCAGTAAATATCAATCCCCTGGGAGTGCCTGAGGGGGTAGTGGCCGCAGTCAAAAACGGGCTGGAAAAGATGGAGTGCTATCCGGATCAGGAGTGCAGGGCTCTTAGGAGCGCTCTTTCAATGAGGCTAAAGGTTTCTGAGGATGAGATTCTATGCGGAAATGGGGCATCGGAGCTTATACTTCTCATGGCTGAAGCCTTAAGGCCTGGAAAAACCCTGCTTACAGCGCCGTCTTTTCTGGGCTATGCCCATGCCCTGAATGCCACTGGCTCAGAAATACAGTATTTTCCATTAAAAGCTGAAAATGGCTTTAAACTGACTGAAGACTACTTATCTTACCTGAATAGCGATATAGAGCTGGCTATCCTCTGTTCGCCTTCCAATCCCGTGGGAAATACCATTGACAGCGGACTCTTAAAGGATATAGCCGCCTCCTGTGCGGAGAAGGGGATATATCTGCTCTGTGACCAGTGCTTTGCAGGTTTTCTTGCGGATGAAGATGGCTGCAGCGCCATACACTTCATAAGGGATGAGGGGATAAGCCGCTATCTTTTGGTGCTGGACGCTTTTACTAAGCGATATGCCATGCCGGGAATAAGGCTGGGATATGCGGTGAGCGGGAATAAATGGCTTTTAAGCCGGATGAAGTCCCTGCAGACGGAGTGGAGCGTGTCTTCTCTGGCGCAGGTGGCTGGGCTTGCGGCCCTGCGCACGCCTGAGGGCTATATGATCGAGACGCTTTCCCTATTAGGGACTGAGCGCAAGTTTCTGTCTGAAGAGCTTCAGGGTCTGGGCATCAAGGTCTATACGGGGGATGCCAATTATATTTTCTTTGAGACTGAGAAGCAGATCTTCAGGCCGCTTTTCGACAGGGGCATACTGATAAGGCACTGCGATAACTATGTGGGGCTGTCAGATGAGCATTACAGGGTGGCTATAAAGAAGCATGAAGACAATGAGGTCCTGGTGTCTGAGTTAAAAAGGATAATGTATTAAATGTTATAAAATTAGATGATAGAGGAGGAAATAGAGGGATATGATAAAGATAGACCATGTACTGCCTGCCGATATAGAGAAGACCAGCTTTGCAACCATAGATAAGGAATTAAAGGAGATGGGAAAGACTGTCTCTGAGGATCTGGTCAAGGTGGTCTACAGGGTGATACATACCACTGCTGATTTCGAATATGCCGATACCATGACTTTTAGCGACAGTGTTCAGGATAAATTGAAAGAGGCTATTTCCAATGGCGCGCATATAATTACAGATACCACAATGGCGCTTTCCGGCATAAATAAAAAGACCCTGGCCCGTTTCGGCGGCGAAGCCCACTGTTTCATAGCAGATGAAGATGTGGCGGCTTCTGCCAAGGAGAGGCAGGTCACGAGGGCCACGGTCTCCATGGAAAAGGCCATGAAGATGGAAGTGCCGCTGATCTTTGCCATAGGCAATGCGCCCACGGCTCTCATTACTCTCTACGAAGCCATTGAAAAGGGTTATGAGCCGGCTGGCATAGTGGGGGTGCCGGTGGGATTCGTAAATGTGGTTCAGGCCAAGGAGCTCATTATGAGCACGAAGGTTCCGTATATTGTCAATAAAGGCAGGAAGGGCGGCAGCAATGTGGCCGCGGCTATATGCAATGCGATACTGTATCAAATGGTCTGAATAAATTGTTTCGCCTAAGCTTTCCGCAAGCATGGGGCTGGAACGGGTCAGTCCCGATATAGGCTCCTGTGTTGATGAAGCTTTCCGTAGACATGGGGGTGGAACAGGCATTATGGCGGTTTTTAGGTATTAGTGGGCATGGACGGTGAAAGGAGTAATTATTTATGGTTCATTTCGTAGGCGCGGGGTCCGGTGCAGTTGACCTTATCACTGTAAGAGGACAGAAGCTGCTCTCTGAGGCAGATGTGATAATCTATGCGGGTTCCCTCGTGAATCCGGAGCTCCTCAAAGTAAAGAAGGAGGGTGCGCAGGTGCATGACAGCGCAAAAATGACCTTGGAAGAGGTGATAGCTGTCATGGAGGAGAGCGAGGGCAAAGGTCTTACTACGGTACGGCTGCATACGGGAGATCCCTGTATCTATGGCGCGATAAGGGAGCAGATGGATATTCTGGATGAAAAGGGCATAAAGTACGACTCTACGCCCGGCGTCAGCGCATTCTGCGGAGCGGCGGCGGCCCTCAATCTGGAATATACGCTGCCCTCAGTGACTCAGAGCGTCATTATTACCCGTATGGAGGGCAGGACTCCCATGCCTGAAAAGGAGACCATAGCCTCCTTTGCGGCCCATCAGGCCAGCATGGTGGTATTTTTGAGCAGCAGCCTTTTAACTGAGCTTTCGGAGAAGCTGATAGAGGGCGGATATACGGCGGACACCCCTGCGGCCATAGTCTACAAGGCCACATGGCCGGAGGAAGAGAAGTATATATGCACAGTGGGCACGCTGGCCCAGACTGCTAAGGAGCACAATATTACGAAGACTGCCCTCATGATAATAGGGGAAGCCGTGGCCCATAGCTCTTACGAGAGGTCGAAGCTCTATGACCCCAGTTTCAGCACGGAATACAGGGCAGCCACAGAAAGCTGATAGGAAAGCCGGCGTCAAAAACATAGTTTTGACCTTAACATCATAGAATTAGCTTATAAGTATTGAAAGGTCGCCGTAATAGAGGAGGGATATATGGCAAAAAAGCTAAGCGTGATAGGTATAGGCCCTGGCAGCAGGGAGATGATGACGGTAGGGGCCCTCGATGCCCTGGAAAAGAGCACGGTAATAGTGGGCTATCATGTATATGTAGACCTGGTCAAGGACAGCTATCCGAATAAAAGGCTGATAACCACGCCTATGAAAAAAGAGTCCGAGCGCTGCGTACTGGCGCTGCAGGAGGCGGCATCCGGAGAGGATGTGGCATTTGTATGCAGCGGCGATGCGGGTGTCTATGGAATGGCGGGGCTGGTCTATGAGGTGGCAAAAGACTATCCCGGAGTGGAGATAGAGATAATACCCGGCATCACAGCGGCCTGCAGCGGCGCGGCAGTGCTGGGAGCCCCTTTGATACACGATTTTGTGCTCATAAGCCTAAGCGACCTTCTCACCCCTTGGGAAAAAATAGAGAAGAGGCTTAAATGCGCAGCAGAGGGGGATTTTGGCATAGTTCTCTATAATCCATCCAGCCATAAGAGGGCGGATTATCTCCAGAAGGCCTGCGATATTCTGCTCAAAACCCTGCCGGAGGACAGGCTTTGCGGAACCGTGAGGTCCATAGGCAGGGAGGGAGAGACAGCAAAGCTGTATACTCTAAAGGAGCTTAGGGATACTGCCGTGGATATGTTTACGACGGTATTCATAGGAAACAGCGAAACTAGGGAGATAAACGGCAAAATGGTGACCCCCAGGGGCTATGCGGCAGAGAGAGAGACGCAATAAACAGAGGAGACGACAGTTGAAAGAAGTTTTTATTTTCGCAGGCACTACAGAAGGGCGGACATTGGCAGAGGAACTTATTCTTGAGGGGGTTCCCTGTACAGTGAGTGTTGCGACTGAATATGGAACCTATGACATGGCGGAGGCCGAAGGCCTCCGTCTTCTTGCAGGGCGCCTGACAAAGGAAGAAATGAGGGAAAAATTCGCTTCCGGTGACTATGCTTGCGTAGTGGATGCCACACATCCCTTTGCGACAGTAGTTACAAAGGAGATAAAGGAGGCGGCCGCAGAAGAGGGGCTGCCCTGTTTAAGGCTTAGCAGGGCTACAAAGCATACGGAATCGGATAGGGGAGTCTATGTAGACAGCCTGAATGAGGCGTTGGACTATCTGAAAAAAAGCAGCGGAAATATACTTCTGACAACCGGCAGCAAGGATCTGTCAAAGATCGCAAAGGGGATAGGTGATAACGAGAGGCTTTACGCAAGAGTGCTGCCCAGTAGCGAGAGCATAGGCTTATGTGAGGATGCGGGCTTAAAAGGCAGACATGTGATAGCTATGCAGGGCCCTTTTAGCGAAAAAATGAACATTGCCTTGATAGAGGCCCTTAATGCAAAATATATTCTGACTAAAGAGACAGGGAATACTGGCGGTTTCGAGGAAAAGCTTTCCGCGGCCAAAAAAACCGGCGCAATACCTGTTATTATCAGGAATCCGGAGCTTGCACAAAAGAGAGGCGCAGAGGCCCAAAAAGAGGGCACGGCGGATACTGTGAGTTATTTCAAGGGCAACGCCCTGGAGGTTAAGGAGAAGTTATCGGATATTCTTGGAATATCCATGAATATAGAGGAAACCTGCAGCCTTTCGCTGGTGGGTTTAGGTCCAGGCAGACCGAATCTAATGACAAAGGCAGCCGAAGCGGCCATAGCCAATGCAGACGTGGTATTTGGGGCAGAGCGGCTCATAAAGAGCGTAGAAAAGCTTTTGCATGGGAAACCCAGCTTCCCCTGGTACCAAAGCGACAAGATACTGGATTACCTGAAGGAACATCTGGAGTACAGCAAACCTGTAGTGCTTTTTTCCGGTGACACGGGCTTTTTCAGCGGCGCAGTGACCATGCTTCGGGATTTAAGGAAGCGGGGGGAAGAAGAGGATTATGATGTGGAACTCTTCTGCGGTATATCCTCCGTGGTCTATTTCTGCTCAAAGATAGGCGTAGCCTGGCACGATGCGAGGCTTATAAGCCGCCATGGGCGAGGCTGCAATGTCATAGGCAATGTCAGGAATCATAAGAAATGCCTGCTGCTGGTCTCAGATGTAGAGGAACTGAATGCCCTGGGGGAAACTTTTTGCAAAGCCGAGCAGGAGGGCATACTGCCAAAGCTGCATATTTTCTATGGATATCAGCTATCCTATCCAGAGGAAGTGGTGGACGAGACAGATGCAGAGGGGCTAAGGCAGATAGGGGCTAAAGGCCTATATGTGCTGATGATCGTAAATGATGGGGCAGGGGAAACAGTCATTACCCCAGGGCTTCCTGACGGAGCTTTCATCAGGGACAAGGCGCCTATGACCAAGGAAGAGGTGAGGGTGCTTTCCTTAAGCAAGCTCCAGCTCACCAGGGATGCCGTTTTATATGACATAGGCGCAGGCACTGGCTCTATTTCAGTAGAAGCGGCCCTTCTCTGCACAGATGGACAGGTTTATGCACTGGAATATAAGGAAGATGCACTGGAAGTCACCAGAAGGAATAAGGAGCATTTCTGTCTTGAGAATATGGAAGTTATCAGCGGAAAGGCACCGGAGGGCTTAGAAGAGCTTCCAAAGCCCAGCCATGCTTTCATAGGCGGCAGCGCCGGCAATATGAGGGAGATACTTGAGGTGCTTTTAGAGAAAAATCCAGAGATACGCATAGTAGTGAACTGTATTGCCTTAGAAACGCTGTCTGAGCTTTTGAATATACTTAAGGAGCTCCCTGTGACCGAACCTGAATATGTGCAGCTCACGGCAAGCCGCGGTGAGAAAGTGGGTAAATACCATCTCTTGAAGAGCCAGAATTCTATATTTATTGTTTCTTTTAATGGAATGAAGCCATCAGGAATAGCAACAGATAGGCTTTCTGACGGAGATAAATCATGAAAGAGGCAGTTATGCATAGGAATATGTCTATTCCCCGTTTCCTTCTGGCGGCGCCAAAAAGCGGCAGCGGGAAGACCTTTGTGACCTGCGGCATTTTGCGGCTATTAAAGAGAAGGGTTATGCGGGTCTCGTCATTTAAATGCGGGCCCGATTTCATAGATCCCATGTTCCATAGGCGCGTGCTGGGGGTGCCTTCCAGAAATCTGGATACATTCTTCTCAGGGACTGAACTGACACGCTTTCTATTTTCCGAGGGCGCGGAAGACAGGGATATTTCTGTGATAGAAGGGGTAATGGGCTATTTCGACGGCACAGGGCAGGATGGTATGCTCGCATCGGCGTATGACCTTTCAAAAACCCTGAAAGCGCCGGTAGTGCTGGTCGTAGAGGCAAGGGGCATGAGCCGTTCCATAGTACCGCTTGTCAAAGGTTTCTACGAATACGGAGAAAGCCACAATATCAAAGGAATTATCCTGAACCGTATTTCCAAAGGGATTTATCCCAGCATGAAGTCATGGATAGAAGCGGAGCTGCCTGTCAAAGTGCTGGGATATTTACCGGAGTGCCGTGATGCGCTCTGGGAGTCCAGGCATCTGGGGCTGGTCCAGCCTGAGGAGATAAAGGAGCTGCTCATTCAGGTGGATAAAGTCGCCGATATCCTGGAGGAAACGCTGGACATAGATAATCTGCTATCCATTGCGGATTCCGCAGAAGCCTTGGAAATAGGGGATTTTCCGGTAGAAAAGCTGACAGCTAAGGTGAAGATAGGCATAGCTTACGACGAAGCTTTTACTTTCTATTATGAGGACAATTTTAATTTAATGAGGAAAATGGGGGCGGAGCTCAAATTTTTCTCTCCGCTTAGGGACAAGGCTATTCCTGATGTGGACGGGCTGATTTTTGGTGGGGGCTATCCTGAGCTGCATGGAGACGAATTATCTCAGAATACGGAAATGATAGGCGCATTGCAGGCATTGAATAAAAAGGGTATTCCGATCTTAGCCGAATGTGGCGGCTTCATGTACCTGCAGCAGGGACTGTCCGACAGGGAAGGCAGGCGTTCCGCAATGGCGGGGCTTATTCCCGGAGAGACCCAAATGACGGAGCGCCTGGTGCGCTTTGGATATATTACGCTCAAAGCCAATGAGGGCTATCCTTCTTCCTATCTCACAGAGGGCGAAGAAATACGGGGGCATGAATTCCACTATTTTGACAGCAGCGACAACGGAGGCAGCTGCCGTGCGGAGAAGGTCACTGGCAAGAGAGGCTGGGACTGCATAGTGTCTAAGGACAATCTCATGGCGGGATATCCGCATTTATATTACTATTCAAATCCTAATTTTATCAGGAGCTTCCTTATGAGGTGCGCAGAGTGGAGGAAGCAGAACCAATAAGTCAAAAAACGACACATTAAAGGAGGAGCAGAATATGCTATGACACAACCTATTGAAAAAAAAGAAAGATATACTGCGGAGGATTACTTTGCCCTGCCGGAAGACGCACACACGGAGCTCATAGAAGGAAAGCTATACAAACTCTATGGCATGGCACCACCGTCTTTTAATCATCAAAAGCTTGTGAGTGAAATACAATGGAGAATTATAAGCCATATCAAAGGGCGCGGTGGAAAATGTGAAGTCATGCCAGCTCCATTTATGGTCCAGCTGAAGAAGGAGAAGAGCAACTATGTAGAACCTGACATAAGCGTGATCTGCGATCCTGAAAAGCTTACGGACAAGGGCTGCATAGGCGCGCCCGACTGGATAATAGAAATAGTTTCACCCTCAGACCCAGGGCATGACTATATGCTGAAACTTAATCTATATCAGGCCGCAGGCGTAAGGGAATACTGGATAGTAGATATAGGGAATAAGTGCATCACGGCGTGTCGCTTGGAAAACGGCATATATGTTTCTACTGCCCATAGCTTTGACGATGAGGTCAAAGCTGGAATATTTGAGGATTTTTCCATAGATTTCTCCGCCATTAAAGGTCAGCTTAGGAAAGAGTGATGCGTTGCTTCTTTACATATTTAGAATAAAAGAATAGAATATAGCCGTTTTATGTAAAATACAAAAAAACCTTATAAGTATCAGAGGAGGAATCATGCTTCAAAAGGAAAAGAGAAATGTAATTGTTGGACAGTCAGGCGGTCCTACTGCCGCCATCAATTCTTCATTGGCAGGCGTATACCGTACGGCCAGGGACAGGGGCTACAAGAAGGTATATGGTATGCTGCATGGAGTACAGGGGCTTATGGAGGGGAGATATGTGGATCTCTCAGAGCATATACAGAGCGGCCTGGACGCAGAGCTATTAAAGAGGACTCCGTCGGCATACTTAGGCTCCTGCCGCTATAAGCTGCCTGAGATCCATTCCAATCAGGAGCTCTATGACAAGATATTCAAGATACTGAATGACCTTGAAATCGACTGCTTCATCTATATAGGCGGAAACGATTCAATGGACACCATAAAGAAGCTGTCAGATTATGCGATCATTACGGGTTCTGACATTCGTTTCGTTGGCTGTCCGAAGACCATAGACAACGACCTTGCGCTCACGGACCACACGCCCGGTTATGGCTCAGCGGCTAAGTACATAGGTACTTCGGTAAAAGAGATCATCAGGGACAGCTGGAGCCTGGAGACTTCCGGAGGGCAGATTATCGTAATAGAGATAATGGGCAGGAATGCGGGCTGGCTTACAGGCGCGGCCGCACTTGCAAAGAGCGAGGACTGTGACGGGCCCGATGCCATTTATCTACCTGAGCTGGCATTCGACGTTGACAAATTTGTTAATAATTGCCGGGAACTGCTCAAGAAAAAGGCTTCAGTGGTAGTAGCAGTATCCGAGGGCATACGCACTGCAGACGGCAAATATGTGAGCGATCTGGAGGAAGAGACCCCTCAGTACGTGGATGCCTTCGGCCATAAGCAGCTCACGGGCACCGCAAGATACCTCTGCAACCGCTTGTCCAATGAGATAGAGGGCTGCAAGACCAGAGCCATAGAGCTTTCCACGCTGCAGAGGGCAGCCAGCCACTGCGCTTCCCGTGTGGACATACTGGAGGCCTACGAAGTCGGCGGCGCAGCAATGAAGGCCGCAGATGAGGGAGACAGCGGCAAGATGGTGGTTATAGTAAGGACTTCTGACGATCCTTATCAGGCCAGCACTGAGGTCAAGGATGTCCATAAGATTGCCAATGACGAGCGCGTAGTGCCTGAGAGCTGGATCACTCCTGACGGCACTTATGTGACCAGTGAATTCATTACTTATGTAAGGCCTCTCATACAGGGCGATGTGGCGCCTATTATGGTGGACGGAATTCCGAGGCATCTCTACAAGCCGGGATTCCAGGAACTGCTGTAAAGATTTTCTATAATATGACTATTCAGAACCCTCTATCCGTCTTGCCGGTTCACTGGGTTCTGAATATCAACTCGATAACTAAATAAGCTTGGTTTTCAAGAACTGCTGTAAAGATTTTCTATAATATAACTATTCAGAACCCTCTATCCGTCTTGCCGGTTCACTGGGTTCTGAATATTAACACTATAACTAAAAATGATCATAGACTTCCATACACACATATTTCCGGACAAAATAGCTGAAAAGACCTTGGACAAGCTGAGCCACATGGCCCATGTGGTCCCGTTTTCGGACGGGACCGCAGAGGGTCTTCTTATAACCATGGAGGCCGCGCATATAGACTTGTCTATTATTGTGCCCGTAGCCACTGTTCCTAAGCAGGTGCAGAAAATAAACGATACGGCAGCTTCCCTGAATGAAAGCTATGCGGAAAAAGGGCTGTTTTCTTTTGGCGGCATACATCCGGAGTATGAGGACTACAGGGAGGAATTAGCCAGAATAAAGGCATTAGGGCTTAAGGGAGTGAAGGTCCATCCCGTATATCAGGACTGTGACCTCGACGATATTAAGTATCTGCGGATTTTCGACAGGGCGGCAGAACTGGGCCTCATCGTAATCACTCATTCCGGCTTAGATGTGGGCTATCCCGGAGTTGTCCGCTGTACGCCAAAGATGGCTAGAAGGGCAGTGGATGAGATAGGTCTCTTCAAGCTGGTGCTCGCCCATATGGGGGGCTGGAAGTACTGGGATGAAGTGCCGGAGCTCCTTGCAGACACAGGCGTATATCTGGACACCTCCTTTTCTACCGGAGTGCTGCATCCCTTGCCGGACGGCTATTGGAAAGAAGAAGAACTCAAGCTTCTCGATAAAGACAGCTTTATGGAAATCTTTAATGCCTTCGGTGCAGAGAGGCTTCTATTTGGCTCGGACAATCCCTGGGGTATGCAGAAAGAAAATATAGCTTTTTTGAGGGAAATGCCTATCAGTGCTGAAGACAGGGCAAATATCCTCGGCGGGAATACGGAGGCGCTCCTTAATTCAGTTTGAAGGACTTGGTCTGTAGGCTATGGGAAACGAATTAACAAATTGTACTATCCACTTTCTAAATTCATTTGCTATAAATAGATATGCGCAGCGCAGCTGCTCGACTATGAAGAGGTAATCATGAAACAACTTTTACTGGGAAATGAGGCGGTAGCCAGAGGCCTGTACGAAGCAGGGGTATGTTTTGTATCCAGCTATCCTGGTACTCCGAGTACAGAAATCACAGAGGCGGCCGCTAAATATGATGAAATATACTGCGAGTGGGCGCCCAATGAAAAGGTGGCCATGGAGTCAGCTTTTGGGGCCTGTCTTGCCGGCAGGAGGGCTTTCTGCGGGCAAAAGCACGTGGGTTTAAATGTGGCCGCAGACCCCTTGTATACAATGTCCTATACAGGCGTAAACGCAGGGCTTGTGATAGGGGTAGCGGACGATGCGGGTATGCATTCCTCACAGAATGAGCAGGACAGCCGGCACCATGCCATAGCCGCAAAGGTTCCCATGCTGGAGCCTTCAGATGCGGCAGAGGCTCTGGAATTTACGAAGACGGCCTATGAGATTTCCGAGGAATTTGATACGCCCGTGCTCCTGAAAATGTGCACCAGGGTCTCCCACTCCCAGTCGGTGGTGGAGCCTGGAGAGCGCAAGGAAATAGAGAAAAAATATGAAAAGGATATTGCCAAATATGTCATGATGCCCGGCAATGCCAAGAGGCGCCATCCCATAGTAGAAAAACGGACTGAGGCGTTAAGGGAATATGCTGAGAAATCGCCCTTAAACCGCATGGAGATACTGGACACCTCCATAGGCATTATCACATCTTCTACCAGCTATCAGTATGTGAAAGAGGTGTTTGGGGACAGGGCATCCGTATTAAAGCTGGGCATTACGAATCCACTTCCTGACAAGCTTATCAAGGAATTTGCGGGCAAGGTTGAAAAGCTTGCGGTGGTGGAGGAGCTGGACCCAATAATTGAAGAGCATGTCCGCTCGTTGGGGCTTGCTGTCCAAGGCAAGGATAAACTGCCCTTAATAGATGAATTCTCACAGAATCAGATTGCAGAGGCCTTTGGCCTTCCTGTGCCTGAAAGCATAGCACTGGAAGACGACATACCCATGAGGCCGCCCGTTATGTGCGCAGGCTGTCCCCACAGGGGCCTATTCTATGCGCTTAAAAAGAACCGCTGCACAGTGCTTGGGGACATAGGCTGCTATACCCTTGGCGCAGTAGCCCCCCTGGGAGCCATGGAAATGACCCTGTGCATGGGAGCTTCCATAGGCGCGGCACATGGCTTCAATAAGATTCTGGGGGCAGAGGCGGAGAGGCATACTGTGGCCGTGATTGGGGATTCTACCTTCGTCCACTCCGGCATGACAGGGCTTGCAAACGTAGCCTATAATCAGTCGAATTCTACCGTCGTCATCCTGGACAACTCCATAACCGGCATGACAGGGCATCAGCAGAATCCCACGACGGGCTACAATATTAAAGGCGACCCGGCAGGAAAGATAGACCTGGAGGCCTTGGTGCGTGCCATGGGAATAGAACGCATAAGGGTGGTGGACCCTTATGACTTGAAAGCCTGTGATGAGGCTATAAAGGAAGAACTGCAGGCAGACGAGCCCTCTGTCATCATATCCAGAAGGCCCTGCGCCCTATTAAAATATGTGAAGCATAAGCCTCCGCTTTCCGTGGACAGGGATAAATGCATAGGCTGCAAGGCCTGTATGCAGATAGGCTGCCCCGCAATCTCCATGAAGGATGGGAAAGCCCATGTTGACGAGACACTGTGTGTTGGCTGCGGAGTCTGTACCCAGCTCTGCCCAAAGGAGGCCTTCAATGGATAATAAAACGAAAAATATTATGATAGTAGGCGTGGGCGGCCAGGGGTCGCTCCTTGCCAGCAAGCTCCTAGGCCAGCTCTTTCTGGGAGAGGGCTACGATGTAAAGGTCTCAGAGGTGCATGGCATGTCCCAGAGGGGCGGCAGCGTGGTCACTTATGTGCGCTATGGGGAAAAGGTATATTCCCCTGTCATTGATAAGGGCGAGGCAGACGGCATAGTGTCATTTGAGCTTCTGGAAGCCGCAAGGTGGCTTCCCTGGCTAAAGAAAGGTGGCGTAGTCGTCACCAATACGCAGAGAATTGACCCTATGCCTGTCATTACTGGTGCCGCGTCATATCCCGATAAGCTGGTAGAAAAGATGAAAGCCAAAGGTGTAAAGGTTGACGCCATGGACTGCCTCAAGCTGGCAGAAGAGGCGGGGACGGCGAAGGCTGTAAACCTCGTGCTGCTGGGGAGGCTATCGCATTACTTTACATTTCCAGATGAGGCCTGGGACAGGGCCATTGAGAGAGTAGTGCCGAAGAAATTCCTGGAGGTCAATAAAAAAGCTTTTGCAATGGGGAAAGCGTGATCTGACAAAAAAAGCAACCTTACCTTGTGACAGGGTCGGTTGCTTTTTTTAGAATGCGGCGGAGGGAGTCAACTTCCCAGTGAGTTTTATATTCTCTATGAAAACTCCGGCCGGATATTCTGCCGTCTTAATGACGGGCAGGAGCACGGGGTCAGGAGCGGTCAGTTATTTCCCTTGAGTATAGGCGACAGTGGTTTGTATATTAAAAGAGTGAAGATGACTGAGCACAGGCCTTTCACAAAGGTAAAAGGCATATTGAATATTATCAGGCACTGCCAGAGCCCGTCTACTGCGGGGATAATGGCCTTATAAGCCCCGATAATAGCCTCCATGGGCATGAAAGCCGTATAAATGGGATATACCAGGTAATAATTGCTGAAGACACTGACCGCCGACATCAGGATTGCCCCTATGAGCGCACCCAGCACAGCCCCCTTCTTGCTGTGCAGCTTTTTGTAGACCATGCCTGCGGTAAAAACGAATATAGCTCCCAGAATGAAATTGGAGAGCTCTCCCACGCCGCCAGAGTGGGTATTTGCGAGGTGCAAAAGGTTCTTTATAAGACAGACCAGCACACCGGACACAGGACCATAAGCGAAGGAAGCGAGCAGGGCGGGAAGCTCCGAAAAGTCCATCTTTATAAAGGATGGGATAAGCATGGGGATGGGGAATTCCAGGAACATAAGCACATAGGCTGCCGCCGATAGCATGGCTGTCCCGCACATCATCCTTAAGCGGCTGCTTCTAATTTCCTGCTGCATAACATTTGCTGTAGATTCACCGTGACTCATTTTTACCTCTTTCTGCCACATTTTTGTGGCGTCGCTGCTTTTTCTGGCCATCTAGTATAAGCGTTTTTAATTAGCTACACCATTCAGTTGTGCTAAAATGCTATACACAAGCACTTTTAGCATATTTCAAAGGCGATGTTATTTAAAAACCGTTATACTAGCTGACCGTATTACTATACAAATTCCTTACACGGATTCTCTTATGAGCAAATGAAAAGCCCCGTACATTTCGTGCGGGGCCATAGTCCTATCTTTATACAGAACGCTTTCTTCTCTCATCCGGACTATACCGTCGGCTCTGGAATTTCACCAGATCATGCCTTAAATTAAGGCTCGTGGGCTTTACCACCGGTAGGGACTTTCACCCTGCCCCGAAGAATCCTTATGTAATTGATTTAGTAAAACGAAAGCGATTATAAACCTTACTGATAAAAAATTCAATTGTCAAAGATACTCATTAACTAAATAAGCAGCCTTCCTTATGAGCCACTTCAGGCGTAACCGAACTTTCCCCTGCGCTGCACCTCACCCGCGCATCATATAGGCATACTTCCCGTAGTCGCCGTCAAAGGCTATGCGCTTGGTCTTGGTGCTCTCCCTGTAGATGGCTTTCATTATATGCTCCATCGACACTTTCTTCCCTTCGGCGGCGGCACAGAATACTGCATTCAGCACCACATTCTTTATCTCGCCCCCCGACAGGTCGAATTTCTCAGTAAGGAAATCAAGGTCAATGTCCTCCGACAAAGGCACCTTGTCCCCAAAGGCGCTGAGCCATATTTCCCTGCGGGTCTCAGGGTTAGGGAGCTCATAGGTCAGGACATAGCGTATCCGCCGCATGAAGGCTCGGTCTATGTTCTGGAGGTTGTTGGTGGAAAGCAGGACTATACCATCGAATTCCTCTATCCGCTGGAGTATGAAAGAAATCTCCGTGTTCGCATAGCGGTCCTGGGCATCCTTAACCTCGCTCCGTTTCCCCATTACAGCGTCCGCCTCATCAAAAAAGAGTATCATGTTGCTCTTCTCTGCCCTGTCGAACACCTCATCCAGCCGTTTCTCCGTCTCCCCCACATACTTGTCAACCACCTGAGAAAGGTCCACCTTGTATAGCTCCAGCCCCAAAAAGCTTGCCAGGGCGTGCACCGTCATGGTCTTTCCGGTTCCGGGAGGCCCCGCCAGTATGGCGGAGACCGCCCTGCCATAGGCATACTGCCTCCTCAGTCCCCATTCGTCATAAACCTTCCTCCTCAGGGATGCCTGCCGGCAGATCTCCATAAGTATTTCTTTATTCTGTGGGTCTATCTTCAGGTCGTCGAAGGTGAAGCCCGGCTCGACCCACTTCACATTCTCATACCTTCCATCGTCCAGGACCTCATAGCAGAGCCTGCATATCCTGCGCTCGTCAACCACTTCCCCTGTGGAGCGCAACATCTCGCTGGCCTGTGCCACTCTTTTTATCTGTCCTGCGGTGAGGGACATTTTAGAAGCCATGGCTTCAGGGAAACCTTCAGGAGCTTCTGCGAAGAAACCTTTCCAAAGCGCCAGGCTCAGCTCGTTGCCCTTTGGTATCCTGAGGGAGAGCCACCGTTCCTTAAGCATGGGAACAAGCTTCACATCTCCCCCCGTGATGAGGAAAAGGGGCAGGACGCAATGCTCCCTGTATTTTGCCTCCATCCTCTCCAGGAGGAATAGCGTGTCTTCCTGCTTTTTTATATTCCTTACACAGAGCGCCCTCCCCTCCAGGGCCGCGCTCCTAACTATGCGCCTTATGGCGTCTTTTGGATCCTTATGGCCAAGCAGAAAGGAAAAATCCACCGTAAGTAGGGATACCCCAAGCATTTCACACAAGGCCTTGACTGCAGTATGCCTTCCGCTTCCCCGCTCCCCGTCTACTATCAGGGCAAAAGGCCTGTCGGCCTCGTTATCCATGAGCCGTCTCATGTTTTCCGCAAGTCCCTTAAGTCTTTCCTCCATGCCGAAGCAGATTACGGGGCCGTCGGCAGGGCTCCAGTTTTCCGTGAATTCCGCTGTAAGAGGGTCCTTCATCTCTGCCCCCGACAGGAAGCCCATTAGGTAGCTGTCCCCGCTCCACGTCCTGCTAAAGAAACTTCCATCCTTCCCTTTCTCCGACGACAGCAGGAAAGATGCGGCTTCCTCTGCCTCCTTCATTGGCAGCATGGCAGTATCCAGAGTTCCCGTATATCCTGCAGTCCTGGCAGCCGTGAGGAGTGTGACTCCCTTCCCATTACCTTTGGACACCAGTTCCAGGAGTTCATCAGCCTCTGGCTCTTCCAGTTTCAGCATGATGAGTTCCAGCAGCACGAGCGCCACGTCCCCCCCGCAATGCGCCGCTATCCGTAGCATACGTGCCCCCATTGCATCCTCGTTGTTCTGGGAGTCTATAAGTGTTGCATATTCCGCTTCCCAGATTTCCTGCCAGTCTGCGTCAGGAAGGAGAAGGTATTCATATTTTTCCAGAAGCTCCGGATCGCCTCTGTCCCTAATGAGCCGGGACAGCCTCAAAGCCCCCAGTTCCGCCAGAAGCCTTATGCCATTCACTTCTTCCGCATTTTTTCCTTCCAAGTGCCTCTCCTTTTATCCTGCTAATCTCTGATCGAGATTTTCCTTCGGTATCGTCGCAATCCGTTCGGCAAGGGCAGTAGCTAACTCCTCCATGTTCCTAAGGTTCATTCCCCTGGTCTTAGTTAATTCTGCATCTTCAGTATTCTTGTATTTACCCTCCAGATTTTTCCTCTGATTATCATAATCTTCAATTTTGGAATTAAGCCCCCATATCTTTGACATCTGAAGGGAAAGCGTCCTCAGGCCAATGGCCTGGGCTATAAAGATGGCCGCAAGCCTTGCGGTCTGCTCCGTGGACAGATAGGACCTGGCGTCGGCAAATCTCTTCAGATATGGCATGAGCTTGTCCCCTGAATTGTTCTTTATGTCGGTCACAACTGTATTCAGGTTGCCAGACAAGTTCATTTCATTTGCATCTGCGTATGGATTATTGGTCTCGAAGCTGCCATGCCCAATGGCCATCAGGAATATGCCTCCTGCGCCGCTTCCAGTGGCAGAACCCATATTTTTTGTATTAAAGAGTTGCTCATTCTGCATGCTCTCCCTTTCAACCTGCTCTCCCTTCTGCTCTATCTTCTCTTCGTCAGCTTTTGCATACTCCTTCTCCGCAGTAGTTTGGCTGGTAAGCGCATAGTTAAGCTCATATTCAGTTAGATCCTCAGGGCTCTTCTTGTCCAGGTCATTCGGTTTGAGTTTCCTCATGTACTTTGCCAGGGCCTCCACCTTCATAAGGGAAATATTCAGCCTTGGATGGGGCTTTGTATGGTGGTACTCAATGGCCTTGCGGACATCACTAGAGATCCGGGCTATCTCCGCCTCCACATCAGCCGGAGCCTTGTTTTTCTTTGCTGAACCGCTAAGTGCATCCAGATACACTTTCAGATTCTTTGCGTCATTGTCCACGGTCTGCAACAGGGCGTTCAGCGCCGGAACCCGTACCCGCCTTATCCCATCTATCCCCAGGGACCTGTCCGCATCATTCATATAGTTGTTAAGGAAATTCTTCCATCCTGCCACATGCATGTTGTCGCCCGTTCCCCAGGTCCTGCTCATTTGTCCATATTCTCCCATCACCTTCCCGCCTTGGAAGACCCGCGTGCCGTTCTGCAGCTGTCCCTGTTCTGCCGCATTGGCCAGGTCCTTCTTTGCGGCATAGGGCCCGAGTAAAGATTTATGCAGGGCTGCCGGCACGGTAGCTCCTGCGGCCTTCGCCATGGCAATGACAAAATCATTGCAGTTATTGGTGAGCAAATTATACTTTCCTGAGAATTCTGTGTTCCTCTGCTTTCCGCTGCCGAAGATCTTTGCGAAGAAACGGCTTACAGGGTTTCTTCTCTCAAATGCCTGTATATTACTTTGCGTCCTCTCTATGGCCCCCACCACGTTCTTGAAAGCCGGCACGCCTATAGGTGTCTCAGTGGATGCGTCCGCAGTATTATCAGCCTCATTCATAAGCCTTCCCGTGCCTATGGGACCGCCCTGGCTGCCAAAGCCTATCTTTATATGCTTTCGCCTTAACCGTCCCACCCTTGGGTCCAGGCGGGTATACCTTAGGCCGATGTAGCTGTGGGGCCCGTTTTCTTCGTCTACGTCCCTTTCATGAACAAAGGTATGGGTCTCGAACACCGGCTTCATCATCACAGACTCATCAGAAGGCTTCTCATATCCCAGAAGGAAGCTATCGTTGTTCGGCACATCCACCATTATGTCCTCCGGCTTCTCCGACTCCTTCCAGGGATCCTCTTCAGCCTGATTCCCCTGCTGTTGGCCGCCGCCTCTGGGCCCTGCCCCCCTATTCCCTTCAGGACGCTGGGCTATGTTAATTATATTGCCCTCTCCCTGGTTGCCGCCCTCTATGCCGGCGTTCTCCCGATGCCGCCTATTTCTTCTGAAAAAAGAGAAAAATCCCCCCCTTTCCGGTTCATCCTCCTTTCCCATCACGGCCATGGTGCTCTCATTATCTGCCATCTCGTCGGGTCCGTTTACATAATTCTCCACTACTGACACATTGTCGTTTTTATTGACTTTCTTTCCTTTGACTCCTTTTTTGGGCATATCCGTCTCCTTCGCTGTTTAATATCGTGGCAGTTCCTAAACGAATAAAGTTTTTGCGTACAGCGCCTTAGAAGCTTTCGATAAATAATTTGTATAGATTGCGGAGGATTTTTCATCAAGAATCTTAAAACAAAAATCTTAAAACAAAAATCGTGTGCATAGCTAGCTATGCAAGCGATTATTGCCTAAAGATTATCGCAGAAAAAGACTGGCAAGATATACAAATTATTTTGAGACAGAACCTTACTCTAATCGTTTCAGCTTAACATAAAACCCCTTATTTTTCAATGAAAACCCATGTTCACATCCAAGGGTTCACATCCAAGGGTATTAACGAAATAGCTTAACATTTTGTTAATACGCCTGCATCGTGCCGCTCTGGGGCTAAATTCTTTACGCACCACCGCATCCTTTTATATTCAGTAGAGGAATTAAATCCAGTTTGGTAATGCACTGTACAGTACAGTACCTAAGTCATATCGGAGAAAAGGATAGGCATACATCAAGGTATTTGTGAATAGATTCTAAGGATAAGAATTGAGGGTTATAATAGGCAGGAAGTTAAGAGTATAAGAATTAATGGATTCGTAAAAGGCTTTTGGAGAGCAACAAGCCATTTAGGAATTAAAGTAGTACCCCACTCCCCACTTGGTATGGACATAACGGGGATTGCTGGGGCTGTCCTCTATCTTTTCGCGGAGCCGGCGTATATGCACGTCAACGGTTCGCTCATCTCCGGGATAATCCTTGCCCCAGATGATTTTTAAGAGGTTTTCACGAGAATAGACCTTGTTGGGGTTTCGGGCCAAAAGCTCCAGCACATCGAATTCCTTGGCAGTAAGGTTTATCTCGCGGCCCTGTATGCTGGCCCTCCGGTTCTCCAGATCCAGCTTTAAACTGCCCTTCTCTATGACGCTATTTTCGTTCTTTTTTCCCTCCATGCGTTCCGCACGGCGGAAAATGGCCTTGATCCTGGCTTTGACTTCGAGTATGTTAAAGGGCTTTGTGATATAGTCATCGGCTCCGTACTCCAGCCCTAGGATCTTGTCCATGTCATCGCCCTTGGCGGTGAGCATTATAATGGGCACGTCGGAGAACTCTCTTATCTGCTGGCAGGCTTCGAGGCCTGTGAGCTTAGGCAGCATCACATCCAGGAGTATGCAGTCGTAAGTATTCTGTCTGGCAAGCTCCACGGCTTCCTCCCCGTCGTATGCGGCATCTACATCCATGTCGTCCTGCTTAAGGCTGAAGCTTATGCCCTTGATGATATTTTTTTCATCGTCTACAACGAGAACCTTCCTGCTCATCTTCATTATGCTCCATGTCGGGCTGGCGAAAAAATGCCTCTCTTAGAATACATTATTATGAGACAGATCCTAAAGTGGCATTTCATACGGTAATCTGATCTTTTATCTTGTTGAAAAGCCCGTCCTTTATACCATTAACTAACTTGATATCTTCTATAGTGGCGAAAGAGCCGTGCTCTTCCCTGTAATCTATAATGGCCTGCGCACGGGTTTCGCCTATGCCGTTTATTGTCATGAGGTCTGAAAGCGATGCGGTATTGATATTAATACGCCCATCCTGATGGCTGGGGGCAAAGGCGCCTGCCTGAGAATCGCCTGTGGCTGCGGAAGCATTTATCTCATCAACGGTAGGTATGCGAATCTGCTTACCGTCAGAAAGGATCTCCGCCTGATTAAGGGCATCAGCGGCGGCATCCCCTCTCATTCCCCCTGCCCGTTCTAACAGTTCAAAGAGCCTGCTGCCTTCAGGCAGTTCATAAACTCCTGGATTCTGTACTGCGCCACAGAGAAATACATAGATGTACTTATCCTCTTTCTCTGCGGGTTCAGGATCTGTTTCCGCAATCGCAGGAGTTTCGGGCACTGTGGCCTCATCCTCAGAGGGCATGTCCATAGTAAGGGTGTCGCCTTCTGATCCGGCGCATGCAGAAAAACAACAGATAACCATTAAGGAAATAAGAATGTAAATTAAAACTCTGAAATAATTTCTCAAGGGAAACTCCTGTCTGCACTTCCCTTAAGACACCCCTCAATTAGTTTGTATTCTACTACCAGTAGTTTAAAAAGGCAATGGAGATTTAATAATTCTGTAAAATTTTTGTAAGAGTTTCAGTGGCCTCATCTATATGCTCTTTTTCAATAATGAGAGGCGGGACCAGCCGCAGCACTCTTGCCCCTGCCGTAATTACCAAGAGTCCCTCTCTATGCAGGGCTGGTATGATGTCCTTGGCATCAGACTTAAGTTCAAGGGCCTGCATGAAGCCCATGCCGCGACGCTCCGACACTATGGGCAGATCTTGGGCAATCTTATCCAGCTTTTCTTCCAAGTATGGGGCCAGCTGCCACACATGCCCTACTATGTCCCTTTCGTCAAATTCCCTGAAAACTTCATTTACAGCCGCAGTGGCCAGGGGATTGCCGCCGTATGTAGTGCCGTGGTCTCCGGGCACAAGGGATTTTTCAGCAACTCTCTCAGTCATGAGAAAGGCCCCTACGGGAACTCCGCAGCCCAATGCCTTTGCAACGGCCAGTATATCAGGGCGTATTCCAAAGGCCTCATAGGCGAATAGATGCCCCGTGCGCCCCATGCCGCACTGTATTTCGTCCAATATGAGCAATATGTCATTTTCGTCACAAATAGAGCGAACTCCTTTTAGGAATTCCTCGCTGGCAGGGTGTATGCCACCCTCTCCCTGCACTGTTTCCATTATGATGGCACAGGTCTTGTCATTGATGAGCTCCTTCACGCTCATGAGGTCATTGAATTTGGCGAAACGTATATGCCCTATTCCGGGGCCGAAGGGCTCCCTGTAGTGGGAATTGCCGGTTACTGAGAGTGCGCCCATGCTGCGGCCGTGAAAGGAGCTTTCCATGGCAATGATCTCATAGTCCGAGGCCGCTTTTTTTGAATAGGCATATTTGAGGGCTGACTTTATGGACCCTTCTATGGCCTCTGTGCCGCTGTTGGTAAAGAATACCCTGTCCATTCCGGTCTTTTTGCACAGCACCTCTGCGGCCTGGGCCGCGGGCGCATTATAGTAGAGATTGGAAGTATGAATGAGTTTATCTATCTGTGCCTTCAGGGCATTGTCAAAGTCCCTGTTGCCGTATCCCAGGGCAAATACGGCTATCCCTGCGGCAAAATCCAGATAGCGCTTCCCTTCTGCATCGTATAGGTATACACCTTCCCCATGGTCCAATACTATGGGAAAGCGGTTATATGTGTGCAGGAAATATTTATCCCCAAGGTCCATACATTCTTTAGAGCTTTTCATTTTAAATTCCCTTTCTTACAGTTGTCACTCACATCTCTGATTCATTGCTGACTATGGCCGTTCCTATGCCTCTCTTGGTAAATATTTCCAGAAGCAGGCAGTGCTGTATGCGGCCGTCGAGTATATGCACATTTCCTACGCCGCCCTTTATTGCGTCAACGCAATTTTCCAGCTTGGGGATCATACCCCCGCCCACAAAGCCGCCTTCCAAAAGCTCTAGCGCATCATCTGCCGTGAGACGGGAAATAAAGGAGGAGCTGTCATTTATGTCCTTATAGAGCCCTGCTATGTCCGTAAGAAAGGCCAGCTTTTCGGCTCCTACGGCTTTTGCTATGGCACAGGCCGCTTCGTCTGCATTTATATTGTAGCCATTGCAGGCATCGTCCATGCCTACGGGGGCAACAATGGGAAGGAAGTCCTTCTCCAGGAGGTCTAAGAGGATTTTGGGATTTACATCGACTACTTCACCGACATAGCCTATATCGTCCCCTTGCACATATTTTTTCTTGACTTTGAGAAGCCCGCCGTCTTTGCCGCTGACACCTGCCGCCATGACCCCCAGGCTCTCTACCTGCTGTACAAGCCCCTTATTTACTTTATTTAGGACCATTTCAGCGACTTCAAGGGTCTCATCGTCAGTAATGCGGAATCCATGGGAAAACTTCGGCTCTATGTCCAGCTTTGTGAGCCACTTGTTGATCTCTTTACCGCCGCCGTGGACGATTATGGGCTTAAACCCTACAAGTTTAAGGAGGGTGACATCCTTAATTACATTATAACGGAGTTCTTCTGAGGTCATGGCGGCCCCGCCGTACTTGACCACTATGATGCGCCTGTTGAACTTCTGTATATATGGCAGGGCTTCTATAAGAACCTCAGCCTTGGACTGTAATGCGTGCATTTCTGATTCTTTCATTTATTCCTCCTCTATTGCGGTGGCATTTTGCAATATCTGACAAGTGGCTTTTCTCAAGACCTGTAATCAGCATTTATCCTCACATAATCGTATGTAAGGTCGCAGCCCCAGGCAGTGGCGGCCGCATCTCCCATTTTCATATCAGCCGTGACTGTCACCTCTTCGCCGGATAAAAGCCTTGTAGCCTCTTTTTCGCTGTAATCTACGGGTTCCCCATTTGCAAAGAGGAGCAGCTTTTCGCTTTCTGTTCCCAGATATAGTTCCATATTATTCGGGTCAAAATCTGCCCCTGAGTATCCAAGGGCACAGAGTATGCGCCCCCAGTTGGCATCGTGGCCGAAGATAGCGGCTTTTGTAAGTGAGGACGAAACGACGGATCTGGCCAGTACCCTCGCATTATCCAAGGTATCTGCATGGATCACGCGCACTGTAAACAGGGCTTTTGCTCCTTCCCCGTCCCCTGCCATCATCTTTGCAAGCTCTATATTCACCTTTTTTAACGCTTCGAGGAAACAATAGTAAGCATCATTTTTTTCAAGGATTTTGGCATTGCCGGCCATCCCGTTTGCGAGCAGCAGGCAGGTATCATTGGTAGAGGTATCCCCGTCCACGGAAATCATATTATAGCTTTCCTTTACGCTGTCAGACAGCGCTTCCTGCAGCAGCTCTCTGGAAATGCTGATATCCGTAGTAAGGAAAGAAAGCATGGTGCACATATTTGGATGTATCATGCCGGAGCCCTTGCACATGCCGCCTATTCTGATCTCCTTATCTTCCAGAGTAAAAGATACCGCAAACTCTTTTGGATGGGTATCAGTGGTCATTATGGCCTCTGCCGCCTCGTGTCCTGCGGCAAGCTCATGGGAGAGCCTGGGGATAATGGCTTCAATGCCGACTTTTATCCTGTCTATTTTTAGCTGCATTCCTATTACGCCTGTGGAAGCTATAAGCACGCTGGACTTTGGAATATTTAAGGCATTTGCAAGTGTCTCTGCAGTTTCCTCGCAGTACTTTTTCCCTTTCTCGCCTGTACAGGCATTGGCGATGCCGGAGTTCACGACCACTGCCTGAGAAATGCCGTTTCCCTTGACTATATCCCTATCCCATACGACAGGGGCCGCTTTGACCACATTTGTGGTAAAGGTGCCGGCTGTCACGCATGGCTTTTCAGATACCAGTATTGCTAAATCCTTGCGGTTTTCATATTTGATGCCTGCCTCTATGGCGCCTGCCTTGAAGCCTGTGGGGGCGGTTACTCCGCCTGAAATTTTTTCCATGGGAATCTCCTTTATGATCATGTCAGAAATTGAAATATATAAACTGTTGCGTGGTCCCGCCGTGGAGCTTTGAGACTATTATAAGTATCACCAGGGCCAGGTAGACTATCCAGCGGGGGACTATCTTCCACTTGCCCATTTCCTTTGGTATGTCCTTTTTCAGGGAAATAAAGTCGTAGACCATGAGAAATACTATGGATGCCAAAAGTTTAACAAGCCCTACGGCTGTTATCTGCATATCCACGGTCATTTTCTCCCAGGCGTCCAAGAAGTGGAATACCACCCCATTGTGGAAATGTGTCACAATATAAATGGCATCACCTATGGAGTTGGCCCTGAAAAATACCCAGGCTATGCACACAAGGCCAAAGGTTATGACACCGTGCACTATATTTGAAAGTACGGTTTCCTTAGGCTTGCCGAATTTTTCCTTAAGAAAACCCTCTGCGACCTGATAGATGCCGTGCAGGCCGCCCCAGACCACGAAGGTCCAGTTGGCTCCATGCCAGAGGCCGCTGACCAGCATGGTTATGAGAAGATTTAAATTTTTCCTGAATTTGCCCTTCCTATTGCCGCCCAGCGGTATATACAGGTAATCCCTAAACCAGCTGGAGAGGGAAATATGCCAGCGGCTCCAGAATTCCTGTAGGGAGCGTGAGAAATAGGAGCTTTTGAAATTAGTCATTAAGTCTATATTGAAGAGCTTGGCGGTCCCTATGGCTATATCGGAATAGCCGGAAAAGTCGCAGTAGATTTCAAAGGTATACATGACTGCCGCCATAATAAAGGTCATTCCAAAGAAATATGGCACGAGGTCAAATACCCTGTCCACATATTTCGCCAGGGAATCGGCAATTATCAGCTTTTTGAAAAAGCCCCAGAGCATAAGGCGCAGGCCCTCGGAGGCCTTTTCTGCATCGAAGGTACGTTTTTCATTAAACTGTGGGAGCAGATGGTCGGAGCGTCCTATGGGCCCTGCTATTATCTGCGGGAAAAAGGAGACAAAAAGAGCCAGCTTAAGCGGGCTTTTTTCCGCACTGCTCTTGCCCCTGTATACATCAATTAAGTAGCCCGCGGACTGGAAGCTATAGAAGGAGATCCCGACAGGCATAATGAGGTTAAGCAGGTGGGGCTCTATTTGTATGGCGAAAAGCCTGAGAAAGTCGGTAAAGCTCCCCAGCAGGAAATTGTAATACTTAAAGAAGCCCAGAAGGGAGAAAATTATGATGAGCGTGAACGCCAGAGACCATTTGGCAGAGCCTTCGCCCCGCCTTTTCTCTATAAAGAGCCCCATGCCCCAGGTCAGCAGGGTGGTGGCAATAAGCAACAGCACAAAGGCCGTGCCTGCAGACAGATAGAAGTAATAGCTTATAAGCAGAAGTATCCCCGGACGGATTTTCTGGGGACTGAACCAATATAGCAGGAAGGCTGCCGGCAAAAAGACCAGATATGCCAGAGAATTAAAAAGCATTATACGGGATTCCTTTTCACATTGACCCTATAGGAAATCTGGGTTAAACTATAGCTAAGGCTTATCGGGGAACTATTCAGAACCCACAGCGGTTTCATATTATAGCACAGTCGAACGCACTGCAACAAGACAGTTGCCTGATGTTGGGGTCATTTTGTAAATCAGTACTGGCGCGGTCTTGAAGTTATTGCTTTTGGACCTGGCATCATAGAATGGTTTTTTGCGGAGAAAGGAAGGGCTTTGTATGAAGGTTTCAACTAGGGGCAGATATGCCCTACGCATAATGGTGGACCTCGCTTTGAGCCCCAATGGGGAGAATATCAAGGTCAAGGATATGGCCAAGAGGCAGGATATTTCAGAAAAATACCTGGAGCAGATCGTGGGCATATTAAATAAGGGAGGGCTGGTGCGGGCTTCCAGAGGAGCCCAGGGGGGATACCAGCTTGCAATGGATCCCAATGAAATAAGCGTTGGCAGGGTGCTCCGCCTCACAGAGGGTTCGCTTTCCCCTGTATCCTGCGTAGAAAAGGGAGACTGTGAAAAGAAGGACACCTGCGCCACTTATGGGCTGTGGAAAGAGTGGAGCGAGGCCGTCAGCAATATAGTGGACAAAAAAACCATAGGGGACCTGGCAGAAGGGGCGAGAGCAAGGGGAACAGACAACTATGTGATCTAGCTGTCATTAAGCCGCAAAAATGGCTTTTACAGCATAGGCATTCTTCATAGTATGGCTTCCATTCCCACCTTTTGGGGCTTTAGCCCGCAGCGCTCGTAGAATGCCATGGCCTTCTCGTTGCAGGACCAGACATTGAGGGTGACATTATAGCAGCCCTTCTCCCTGGCAAATTTAAGGACATGCTGGTAGAGGCCGCTGCCTATGTGCCTTCCCCTTAGGTTTTCATCCACGCAGATGTCGTCTATATAGAGGGTTTTGATGTCTGTGAGAACGGGGTCCCCGATGAACTGCTTAAATATGCATATTGCATAGCCTTCTACCCTGCCGTTTTCGTCCGTTGACACAAAAACGGGCCTGCCATGGTCCTTAAACATCGCTGAAAGCTCTTCGGCGTTGTATTTGGTGGCGGGGCCTTTAAAAATGTCGGGACGCCCTTCATGGTGCACCATATCTACCTGTGTGAGCAGCTCCAGTATTCTGGGTATATCTTTGTCTTCGGCGGGTCTTATCATAAGTGTACCTCTATTGCGGCGAACCTTTTGCGGCACTATATGCGGTGGGCTATTTTCCCTGCATGGCCTTGAATCTCTCTGCCTCGGCCAGATTCTTTTCGTGGTTTAAGTAAGTCTTCCTCTCTTTTCCTGCGAGCAGCCTCTGTATATTGGATCTATGCTGCCACCAGGCAAGGATTCCGAGGAGGAGCATGATCACATAGATTTCTATGCGCTGCCCCTGTGGCAGACTGCCGAATTTCCCTATGCCCAGCTGACCCATGATGACTATTTCCACTATGAGGCCCAGCCACACGAGGCAGGAGCCCAAAGACACATAGTGAGTAGCAAAGAAAATGATGAAAAAAGTGAGCAGTCCAAGTACTATAAGGACCGGATCCATGAGCCCTATTGCCAGGCCCGCAGTACAGGCTATGCCCTTTCCGCCGCGGAAGCCCATATAGAAGGGAAAATCGTGGCCCAATATGGCACCGGCTCCTGCGTATATCTGTAAAAGGAATACTATATCGGGCAAACTATTCCTGAATATTAGCCATGCGATCACCATGGCAAGCAGGGTTTTCGCCGCATCGCATAAGAGGGTCAGTACCCCTGTGCCCACACCGAAGGTACGCAGCATATTGGTGGTGCCGGCATTGCCGCTGCCCACGGAGCGTATGTCTATACCCTGGGCCTTTCCTATCAGATAGCCTGTCTGTATAAGCCCGCAGGCATATCCTATAAGGAGGCAGACTGCCTTTTGCCATATATATGCTTCCATAAGCTACTCCTTTTTATAATAAGCTACTTCATTAGAATAGCACATTCTAAGCTCTGACTTACTTTTTAATGCCTTTTCGCAGTATCTGACTTAATGCGAGCAAGTAATTGAGGCTCAGCTCTTGTCACCCCTCTCCCGCACTATGAAGCGTAAGGGCGTGCCGGCGAAGCCAAAGGCCGAACGGAGCTGGTTTTCTATATATCTTAGGTATGAAAAATGCATAAGCTTCTTATGGTTCACAAAGAGCACAAAGGTGGGGGGCTTCACTGCCACCTCTGTCATATAAAATATGCGGAGCCGCTTTCCCTTGTCCGTGGGAGGCTGGTTTAAGGCCACGGCCTCTGTCAGTATCTCGTTCAGAACACCGGTCTGCAGCCTTAGGGCATGGTTCTCAATGACCTTGTCTATGAGGTTAAAGAGCTTAGACAGCCTCTGGCCCGTCTCTGCGGAAATGAAGATCATCTCCGCATAAGGTATGAAGGACAGTGTGAATAGTATGTCCTTTTTAAATTTATTCATGGTCTTATCGTCTTTTTCGATAAGGTCCCACTTATTCACGGCAATTATGCAGCCCTTGCCCCTGTCGTGGGCTATGCCCGCTATCTTTGCGTCCTGCTCCGTGACACCTTCTGTAGCATCGATGACAATGATGACCACATCAGAGCGCTCCACGGCTCCTACGGTGCGGAGTATCATATAGTGTTCCAGGGCCTCTTTTACCTTGTTTTTTCGCCTGAGGCCCGCCGTGTCAATGAACACATACTCTTTTCCGTTGTGGACTACCTCTGCGTCAATGGCGTCCCTGGTAGTTCCCGGTATGTCTGAAACTATTACCCGATTGCTATTTAAAAGGCGGTTCAGGATAGAAGACTTACCCACATTTGGCTTGCCTACAATAGCCACTCTGGGGCGGTCGTCCTCTTCTTCGCCCTCCTGCTTTTCCGGGAAAAGCGCGGTGACTGCGTCTAAGAGTTCGCCTATGCCTTGCCTGTGTTCTGCGGAAATCGGTATGGGATCGCCCATGCCCAGATTGTAGAACTCATAGACATCCAGCTTTGCCCGCTCATAGATATCTACCTTGTTGACAGCCAGAACCACATTTTTGCCGCTGCGGCGGAGCAGGTCCGCCACGCCGAAGTCGCTGTCCACGAGCCCCTCTTTCACATCCAGCACGAGGACTATCACATCGGCCGTGTCTATGGCGACCTGAGCCTGGGCGCGCATCTGGGAAAAAATAATGTCGGTGGACTCAGGCTCTATACCGCCTGTATCTATAATGGTGAAGTCCCTGTCCAGCCAGTTCACATCTGCATATATCCTGTCCCTGGTCACACCGGGGGTATCTTCTACTATGGAGATCCTCTCTCCCGCAAGCGCATTGAACAATGTGGATTTTCCTACGTTGGGACGCCCCACTAGCGCTACAATAGGTCTCATTCTTCTCTACCTTTAATACCTGTAAGTTTTTCTACAAAATCCCATCCGTCTGATTTTACAATATCGACTTTTACTTGTAAAGTTGAAGAAATCTGGGAGACAGTAACATCGTCCAGCAGAGTTTCGGTGCCGCTCCTGAGAAGATTTTCCGGAAGATAGAGGCAGTCTCCCAAGGGCCTGCCCTTGAGGGAGTTTATGATATCCCCTCCCGTGAGGAGGCCGTTCACCGTAACCCTTTCCCCGAAGAAATCGTTTTTTATGGCATAGTGGCGGACTGTAAGGGCGGGACAGGATCCGCGCAGGCGTTCCAGCATGTTTTCCACGGGTTTTTGCATAAGCATGCCGCCGGCTATGGATACCTCCCGTTCAGGCAGCCTCGCGCCCCCAAGCTGCTTAAGCGCCTCATCGAATTCATCAATGAAGGAGCGGAGCATTCCCACGCCGTTTTCATACTGGAGATAGCCGTCGTAGCTCGCGGCATCAGGAAGCTCCCATCCGGCAGAGAGATAGAATTCATCCCCCGCATGGATAAAATGGGTGCCGTAGGCCTCAAAAAGCTTTTCCTGCCAGGCGTGGACTTCCTCCAGGACTTTGGCGGAATCTTCACTTGTAAAGGCATCAAGAGGGAAGAGCCCGTCCCTGAAGCGGGTGAGCCCTACAGGCACAACCGATACGCTCTCAAGACAGGGTATGTATCGGGACAGCTCTTCTATGCTGCGGCTTAAGACCTTTCCGTCATTTATGCCTTTGCAGAGCACTATCTGGCCGTTCATGCGTATGCCCGCTTCAAATAGCTTATCCATAGCCGCTTTAAGTTCCCTGGATCTGGGGTTTTTCAGCATCTTTTCCCTTAGATCAGGGTCCGTGCAGTGGACTGAGATATTTATGGGCTCCAAACGGTATCTTATGATGCGGTCTATATCCTTTTCAGACATATTGGTAAGGGTCACATAGTTCCCCTGGAGAAAGGACAGCCTGGAGTCGTCGTCCTTAAAGTATAGCGTAGGGCGCATCCCCTTTGGCATCTGGTCTATGAAGCAAAAGATACAGTGATTTCTGCATGAGCGGTAGCCGTCCATGAGGCCGTTTTCAAAGGACAGCCCCAGGTCTTCGTCCTCGTCCTTATCGACTTCAAATATCCATTCTTCCCCATCCTGCCGTCTTATGGTCAGTTCTACATAGTCGTCCTCGCACAAGAACTGGTAGTCCAGTATGTCTTCGATTACATTCCCATTGATGGCTAAAAGCTCGTCCCCTGGCATTATGCCCAGCTCTTCAGAAATGCTGTCCGGCTCTACGCCGCTTATCCTGTGACCCGTGTTTTCCATTACAGAACTAGTTTTACCCCCTTCATATAAATAAGGTTATTATACAGTTAAGGCGTTTCTTGGCAAGGGCGCTTGACAATAAATTAAAATAGCTGTAGATTTAAGAAAACCATAAGATTTTCATAGGGGTTTCTTAATTATATATACAGGGTCTATGCTGAGTATTGAGAATAATAGAAGTGAATATAAATGCGGATTATTTACAGCAAGAGCTAGTGCCGAAGTAAATTCCGTATTTTGGGGGGGGTAGTTAGGGTCTATCCCGAACTGAATAGTGATTTTAGATGGGAAGCAGTTTCCTTTTCTTTTTTGGAAAGAAAGGGGCTGCTTCTTTTTGTGCTGCGAGTTCTCCTGTGTTGGCAGAGAATCATTAGGGGCAGTCCGGGATAGCCTCTTCGTAGGTAAAGCAGATGAAAGTTTTGGAAAGGTTTTTGGAGGTGATCATGTTTAAAAATAGTATAAAAGCTTA
>JAGBNO010000042.1 GCA_017634355.1 Lachnospiraceae bacterium | reverse complement strand
TCCACCTTCATGTCATTTTCCTCCATTTCATAGCAGGCCTAAAGCCTCCTCAGCTTCCCTGACCTTCCATACAGCCACAGCACAAACCTTTCAGGTATGCGCTTCAGAACTATCTGTATCTCTTCCCTCTTGTCTATGGGCTTAACAAGTATGCTGAAAATGCCGCACCTCTTAGCCCCCCATACGTCCGTGAAAATCTGGTCCCCTACGAAGAGGGCCTCCTTTCTTCTAAGGCACATTCTTTTCAGTGCCGCAAAGTAGCCCTTTTTACCCGGCTTGCCGGCTTTATGTATGTAATCCGCATAGCGCACGGACTCGGCAAAGCTCTTCACCCTGGGTTCCTTATTATTGGACAGGACGAGGCACTTATATCCTATTTCATGCAGCCTCTCGAAAAGCTTCTTCGCTCGCCCATCCGCCGGTGCGCCGTGGGGGACAAGCGTATTGTCGACATCAAATATAATGCCCCTGCAGCCCTTTTCATAAAGCGCCTCAAAGTCGATTGAATATGCCGAATCGGAAACTGCATCAGGAAAGAACTGCTTAAATAATATTGAAAAAGGTGCTACACTCATTGCAGCACCTTCTTTAACTCTTCCATAAATGAATTCACGTCCTTGAACTCCCGATAGACCGAAGCGAACCTCACATAGGCTACGGCCTCCAGGTCTTTTAGCTTCTTCATCACCAGTTCTCCTATAACTGACGACCTCACTTCCTTTTCCCCATAATTGAAGATCTCTGTCTCCACCTCGTCCACCAGGGCCCTTATCTTCTCAGTTGGAATGGGGCGTTTGTGGCAAGCGAGGAGCACGCCGTGCTCTATCTTCTGCCTGTCGTAGGTCTCCCTGTTCTCATCCTTCTTAATGACCATAAGGGGAATGGTCTCCACCTTTTCGTAAGTGGTGAAACGCTTGCCGCACTCATCGCATATACGCCGGCGCCTGGTGGAATTATTATCATCAGCAGGCCTTGAGTCTATAACCCTGGTATTGTCATGGCCGCAGAAAGGACAATTCATAAGCCCAACCTCAATAAATATAAAGCTATAGGGAACGAATTGCGAAATTGCGCTATCAGGAGCCGATAAGGCCAAAATCAGGGCACTATAGGATTCTGATAAGGCAATTTCCAAACCCGTTTGCTATATGTCATTTGTAACCCTTCCAGTCCCCACACATACAGTTTTTTAACAAGGAGTTCCCTCGGTGTTTTCAAAAATAACTGTATGCAAGGGCAGGAAAAATAGTGAAATCATTTCCGTTTCAAGAAGTCAGGAACCTTGATATTATTAGTGTCCACCCTCTGATTAGCGAGGGCGTCGTCTAAGGGCGGAAGCTGCCCCGTCACGTGGGGGAGCTGCCCTGTCACCCTGGGCATCCTTCCCGTAACCTGCGGGATCTTTGAGGTATCCTGCCTGCTGGTAATAGGATGCATGGGCTGCAGCTTAGGAATGGGAGTGATATTATCAGGTGCGGCATTAGCCGGCGCAACATTATTAAAAGTAGGTGCGCTCGGCGTCACATAGGTGGCCGGATTGAAGGGGGCCATATTCTGCGCGCCCTTCAGCTGTCCGGGATACTTCATGCCTCCCATCATTCCGGCAGCGCCATTAGACAGGCGCTGCGTATCCTCCAGGCCTGTAGCTATTACCGTTATCTTCATAAAGTCGGGCTCGGAGTCATCCTGCTTTGCGCCAAAGAATATGCTGGAGCCCTCTCCCGCCAGATTCTGTACATAGTCTGCGGCTTCAGAGGCGTCGAACATGGAAATATCGCCAGACACATTTACTATGGCTGTCGAAGCTCCCTTTATAGTAGTCTCCAGAAGCGGGCTTTCGACCGCCAGCTTCACTGCCTCCGTGGCCTTGTCATCGCCCTTGGCCATTCCTATGCCTATATGCGCCACGCCCTTATCCTTCATGACAGAACAGACATCTGCGAAGTCGAGGTTTATGAGTGCGGGCACATTTATCAGATCGGTAATGCCCTGCACAGCCTGCTGCAGCACCCCGTCCGCAAGCTTAAGCGCCTCTGCGAAGGGAGTCTTCCTGTCGGCAATGCTTAAAAGCTTGTCATTGGGTATGACTATCAGAGTATCGGCAGAATTCTTGAGCTTTTCTATGCCGGACTTGGCATTGTTCATTCTGGTGGTGCCCTCAAACTTAAAAGGCTTTGTCACAACGCCAACTGTAAGTATGCCCATGTCCTTTGCGCACTTTGCAATGACAGGCGCGGCGCCGGTTCCGGTCCCGCCTCCCATGCCGCAGGTCACAAAGACCATGTCATAGCCCTTTATAATCTCAATGATCTCCTCCTGTGTCTCCTCGGCCGCCTTCTCGCCGACTTCAGGCTGTGCCCCTGCGCCCAGGCCCTTTGTGAGCTTCTCGCCTATCTGCAACAGCCTTGGCGACTTACAGAGCTGCAGCGCCTGTTTATCAGTATTGACGCCGAGAAAGTCCACTCCCCCGATCTGCTCGTCCACCATTCTGTTGACTGCATTGTTGCCAGCTCCGCCGACTCCTATAACGAGTATTTTGCAAGAGGAAAAATTCTCATCTTCTTTGATCTCCAGCACAGAAAATCCTCCTTAATACGCCCTTTTCATGCCTCTATAGTCTTAATTCCTGCCATAAATGGCAGTTCCTTAAAAGGGCAGATATGCCCCGCCTCCAATAGCCCATGAGAGACATTCTCTGAATATCCTTATGCTATGGGCGTCCATTGTGAATAGGATAAAACATCCCTCCCTATAAACACACTTTTTAATAATAGAACATTTTATTAAATTAGACAAGTATTTTATGTAAAGTAGTTAGGATTATCTCATAAATTAATGGTGCAACTTGCTTGTCTTTTTCTCCGATAGCACCAGTGAAAAATCGATTACATAGCCCGCTATGCGCACGATTTTTCACTGGCACTCTCGAAGAAAAATCCAGCGCAATTTGCACCATTAATTTATCCTGAATTCCCGGGATAAACTTCTAACTACTTTATAGGCAGTTTCTTAAAAGTATGCCTGAAACCATTGATTTTCCTTACTTTTTTGCTTGCATTTTTGCCTTTGATGGGATATAATGTAGTAAGAAGATGCAATATTCTA